>NZ_CP150145.1:4827733-5129467 GCF_037963835.1 Paenibacillus sp. FSL H8-0332 | reverse complement strand
CACTCGGAAGCGGGTATGGGGCGCTGACCACCTTCCTGACACTCAAGCTGGATGATTCGCAGATGGACTTCATGCTGAATTGGCTGGCGGGGAGCTTGTGGGGCGCTGATTGGCGCTATATTGCTGTACTGGCACCATGGGTCTTGATTTTAATCGGCTATATTTTCTACAAGTCCCGGATGCTGAACGCCCTCCATCTGGGCTATCAGACCGCAGAAGGGCTGGGTCTTTCCGTGAAGCGGCAGTTTTTGGGGTTGTCGATCGCTGCTGTTGCTTTATCCTCTGGCAGTGTAGCTGTTGGCGGGAGCTTCTTCTTCGTTGGCTTGATCGCTCCGCATATGGCAAGGAAACTGGTCGGGCCCGATCACAAATTGCTCATTCCGGCTGCCAGCCTGACCGGCGGATTAGTCGTGGTGCTGGCAGATACGATTACGCGCACGGTTAACCTGGGGGGAGATGTGCCGACGGGAATCGTTATTACGGTCATCAGTGTTCCTTACTTTCTTTATTTACTAGCGAAGGCCAATTAGGAGGACGTCATGGAAAGTATTACAGCAGAGCAAATTGATATTGCCTATAATGACACGCTTATCGTCAAAGAACTGGATTTGCAGATTCCGCGTGGACAGATCACCTCGATTATTGGTCCCAATGGATGCGGCAAATCAACCGTACTCAAGGCAGTCGGCCGGCTGCTCAAGACGAATAATGGCACGGTTTATCTGAATGGTGCCGATATCCGCACACTGTCCACCAAGGAAGTCGCCAAGCAGATGGCGATTCTGCCGCAGACGCCAACCGCACCGAGCGGCTTGACGGTCGGTCAATTAGTCGCCTATGGGCGTTTTCCTCATCAACGAGGTTTCGGCAAGCTCTCCAAAGAGGATAAGCAAGTAGTCACCTGGGCGCTATCGGTTACACAGCTTACAGCGTTTGAGCATCGTGAGGTGGATACGCTCTCTGGCGGTCAGCGTCAGCGCGTATGGATTGCGATGGCGCTCACCCAGCAGACCGATCTGATCCTGCTGGATGAACCCACCACCTATCTGGACCTGGCCCATCAGCTTGAAGTGCTGGAACTGCTCTATGAACTGAACCGCAGTCAGCAGGTGACGATTGTGATGGTGCTGCATGACCTGAATCTGGCAGCGCGTTTCTCCGACTATATGGTGGCGATTCGTGAGGGCCAGGTGGTGGAGCATGGCTCGCCGGAGCGTGTAATGACGGTACAAACGCTGCGTGAGGTGTTTGCCATTGATGCCGAGATTATGCTGGAACCGCGAACAGGGCGACCGGTGTATGTGACGTACGAGCTATTGCGTGATAAGCGTAGAGACCAAGAAGTAGATCAAGGATTCCTGCAAGCTGAGGAACAGAAGGAGTCGATTGCCACATGAGAACCGCATGGCGTGTCCTGATGGGCGCACGGAAATACTGGCTGCAGTTAGGCATTGGATTTGCCGGTATCGTGATGGCCACGATTGCCGGGTTTTATTTGCCCTGGGCGCTCCGCTCGTTGACACAATTGGCGACCGAAGGTAGCAGCCGGTTTGCCGCGGAAGCGCTGAAGATTGGTCTGTTGCTGCTTGGAGCCACCTGTCTGCAAGCCATCGGAACATCACTGGCCGGCTATATGAACCATTATGCGGCACTTCACTATGTGGCAGATTTAAGAACAAGATTATATAGCAAATATCAGCAGATGAGCTTGCGCTATTTCCATCGAAGCCGGACGGGTGACTTAACCGGGCGCGTTGTGAATGATGCGATGGAAGCGGAAATTTACATTGCCCATGCGATTCCTGACTTTATCATCAACGGGCTGACCTTTATCGGAGTAGGCATCCTGCTCTTGACGATCAATGTGAAGCTGGCACTGATCAGTCTGATCACAATTCCGTTGCTGCTTGCGATCACGGTATGGCAAAGCAAACGCTTGTCACCGCTATGGGGAGAGAATTCCAAGGCGCGGGGAGAAATCGCTGGCAAGGTGCAGGAGAACTTGTCGGGCATGAAGGAAATCCAAATTTTCAATCGGCAGGAGGAGGAGCGGGGCAACGTTTCTCGTCTGGCTATGAAACATACGAAGACCTATTTGCGCGCCAGTCTTTTCTATGAGACCTCTGTACCGTTGTTGGCATTTGTGACCGCGCTGGGCACCGTGCTTGTCGTGATACTAGGCGGCAGATTAATGGCAACAGGCGAGGTAAGTATTGCTGATATCATCGGATTCATCGCCTATCTAGGTATGTTCTATCAGCCGGTAAAGTCCTTTTCCAGCTTGGTCGAAATGTCCGGGCGAGCCGCCGCTGGCCTTAAACGGGTATATGATGTGCTCGAAGAAGAGGAAGACATACAGGAGAAGCGAAATGCAGTCCATTTGCCGCGTATACAAGGACAGATATCCTTTCAAAATGTCACATTCGTGTATCCGGATGGTGCCCCTGTACTAGAAGGGCTGAACCTGACTATTGATCCTGGAAAGACGGTGGCGCTTGTAGGTACAACCGGAGTAGGAAAGACCACATTAGCCAGTCTCGTTAACCGATTCTACGATCCGCAGACCGGTTCGATTCAAGTGGATGGCATCGATATTCGTGATGTGACGCTCTCCAGCCTGCGTGACAATATCTCGATGGTGCTGCAGGATACCTTCCTGTTTGATGGCTCGGTGTATGACAATATCGCTTATGGATGGGCGGATGCGACGGAGAAAGACGTGATTGCCGCAGCGAAAGCGGCGAAAGCACATGATTTCATAGCACAGATGGAGCAAGGCTATGATACGGTGATTGGTGAACGCGGTGTACGGCTGTCAGGAGGGCAGAAACAGCGGATTTCGATAGCACGGGCGATTCTGCGCAATGCACCGATCCTCATTCTGGATGAAGCGACCTCGGCGCTTGATACCAAGACCGAGCAAGAGATTCAGCAGGCGCTGGACGAAATATCGAAGGATCGCACAACACTGGTGATTGCCCATCGGCTATCCACGGTCCGTCATGCCGACCAGATCGTCGTGCTGGAGGGCACAGAGATTGCCGAGAGGGGTACGCACGAGGAACTGCTGCATAGCGGCGGCATTTATGCACGATTGTATGCGACGCAAGCCTCTTGAATGTGAGAGGTGTTACGCCGATCCGTTGCAGGCAGCTGCTTCGTCAATGGTAGGGAGCGTGGCTTAATACAACATATAAACCCGCACAAAACCTTGATTTTACAAGGCTTTTTGCGGGTTTTATGTTCCTCCTTCTAGGACTGATCTTCTGCGATCTTTTTGTATTAATTATGGCACAGCCTTTTTTGGCCTATTCATCCTCCGTTCATGTTGTAGTCATTAGGGGGACATCTTGGTTAGTTATACTGTGTTTAGTGCCCCGATAAGGTGGCTTCACACCAAGATGAAGACAGGAGTAGATGCAGAATGAAACCAAACAAGGTAACAAAAATGAAGCTGAGTATGAGGACAGTAAATAAAAGAAATACTGTAGCCGCTGTGACTCTCATGCTGACGATGCTTGCTCCAATGTCTGCAATGGCCGCCCCGGCTGCCATGAATAATAACAGTCTTTCGTATAAGACAACGAAGACAACCGTGATGGACAAAGCCAAATTACTGACTGAGACGTACGGTACGACAAGTCTGCAGTATGCGCTCATTGATAGCGGGAAGATTGTGGTGTCCGGTCAAACGGGCAAAAATGATGTGAACGGCAAAGTACCTCTTACTTCGAACACGGTCTATGGCATTGGTTCAACCAGTAAAGTGATGCTTACAGCCGCTGTAATGAAGCTGGTGGACGAGGGTAAGATCGATTTGGATACGCCTGTTGTGAACTATATGCCTGACTTCACGATGAAAGATAACCGCTACAAACAGATCACCCCAAGGATGCTGCTGAACCATTCCTCCGGTCTTCTGGGCACCTCAACCAATAATGCCACCTTGTACGGAGATAATGACACGTATTCACACGATACGTTTGTGGAGCAACTGGCGAGTCAACACCTGAAGGCAGATCCCGGCGCATACTCCGTCTACAGCAACGATGGCTTTACGTTAGCCGAGATTCTGGTCGAACGGGTTAGCGGTATCAGTTATACGGCATTTATACACAAATATTTTACAGAGCCGCTGGATATGAAGCATACCAAAACGCCACAGGATGTGCTTAACCCGGGAGAAATGGCGGGAATCTATTCCCCTTTTTATGAGGGACAGCTTCCAAAAGAGAATTATAATATTATCGGTACTGGAGGTCTATATTCCACCGCTGAAGATTTGGTCAAATTCTCAAGAATCCTTACGGGAGAGGTAAAAGGCATTCTTTCCAGTAAATCTGTAGAAGCCATGGCGCAAGAAGAGTATAAAAGAGGCATGTGGCCAGAGGATAGCGATACGCTCATGTCTTACGGGTTAGGGTGGGATAGTGTGAACTTGTTCCCCTTCAACGAATACGGCATTAAGGCCGTCATGAAAGGCGGAGATACGCTATCTTATCAGTCTTCATTCGTGGTGCTTCCGGAATACAACATGGCTGCAGCCGTTATCTCTTCAGGCGGGTCAAGCTTAACCAATAATTTCATTGCGAATGAATTATTACTCAGCGCACTTGAGGAAAAGGGCGTGATTACAGAACGAAAGCCGGAAAAATCATTTGGCATACCCGTGAAAGCAGCAATGCCTAAAGAATTGTCCAAGTCTGAAGGCATGTATGGCGGCAACAATTCGGTGATGAAGATCAAAATAAGTGCGGCTGGACAAATGACTGTATCCGTACCTGCAGCTCCGGGTATTCCGGCTCAAGAATACACCTATACAGCAGATGGTACTTTTGTTAACGGCGATGGTACAGAAAAGTTGAAATTCGTTGTCGAGAAAAATGGGCATACCTACCTCTGGTCCCGGTCTTATATATCCATTCCAGGACTCGGACAACTGGCTTTCTCAGAATATAAAGCAGAGAAGCTTGAAGCCAATGCCTTATCCAAGGAGATTAACGCCTCATGGAACAAGCGCGATGGTAAAAAATATTACCTGCTGAATGAAAAGTCCACATCCATGGTCTATCTCAATGCTTCATCGATCCTGCCTATTCATCTGGATAAAGAGAATCCAGGGTATATGTCCAATAATAAGATTCTTGGAGCAAACGAAGCAGCCAATCTATTGCAGATTCCTGGTACTGCCGGACGGGATACAATGGATATTCATTTCTCTAAAAAGGATGGAGGAGAGTATCTGAAAGCCTCAGGTTATGTATACGCCAGTGAGGATCTAGTGAAACCAATCTATGGGGGTAAACAATCCGTAACAACCATTCAAGCAGACGGATATGCCAAATGGTATTCGGTACCAGCGACTGTAAAAGGAAAAGTCATGACCGTGAAGATTCCTGCAAAGGGAGGCTTTGCCGTATATGACCAGACGGGTATCTGTATTAACCACAGCGTGGTCAGCGGTAAGAATGAGGTGGTCTTACCAGACAACGGCCGCATTGTATTTGCAGGTGAGGCTGGCTCCGCATTTGAAATTTCATTAAAGTAAAATCAAAGCTATAAATGACGTAGACATTCTTCGCTTTTGCACATAACAAAGAAGGATATTTCTTTAGGAGAGTGGATAGGATGCCTACAATATTGGTTGCTGACGACGATGCGAATATTCGCAAACTTGTCAGTTTCTTTTTACGCAAAGGCGGATTTGCAACTATCGATGCTGCAGATGGAAAGGAGGCACTGTCCATCTATACCTCCACGCCAGTCGATTTGGTTATTCTTGATCTTATGATGCCGGTCATGGACGGTTGGGCATTATGCGAGGAGTTGCGAAGAGCTAACCCGGATCTTCCGTTACTAATGTTGACAGCGAGAAGCGAAACCTGGGAGAAAGTACAAGCTTTCCAGCTCGGGACAAATGATTATTTGACGAAGCCATTCGATCCGCTTGAGTTGATGGCACGTGTCAAAGCATTGTTGAAACGATACCGTATAGGTTCAACACAGATCCTCCAGTTGGGCAATGTCACACTGAACCGGCAGACTTATAAGGTCATGAGAGGGACAGAGTCGTTCACTCTGCCGCTTAGGGAGTTCGAATTATTGTATAAACTTGCCGAATTACCGGGACAAGTCTATACCCGGGAGCAATTAATTGATCAGGTGTGGGGAATCCATTATACAGGCGATGACCGGACGATAGATGTGCATATCAAACGCCTGCGCGAACGTTTCGCAGCTATCTCCGATTTTCGTATCGAAACGGTGCGCGGACTTGGCTACCGGCTAGAGGTGCAGCAGTGATCGGCTCCTTATATAATCGTGTAGTTCTGACCTTTCTGGTCTCCGTAATCGGGGGCACCATCATTGCTTTTTTTGCAACAACCTTGATATACAAAGATGGATTAAACGAGAATCTGCAAGTTACCTTACTTGACTTTGGGCAGGATACTGTGCGCATCTACGAGACTTTGCCGTTAAGGGATGCAGACCGGTTTCTAACTGAAATGAAGCAACTCAATTCCTACCACATCCGAATCTATACAGCAAAGGATCAGTTTCAGTCCTACGGAGAGCTTAAAGGGCAACATCCTTTCCCTGTGACTACGGAACAAGTGAAGAAAGTGCTGGAGGGAGGTAGGGTGCGAGTCAATGGAATCAATACAATCTTCTTGGGACTGCCGATAAAAACGGAAATGGGCAACAGGGCCATGTTTGTTGAGCCCCTCAATCCGTCTTCCACTTCATTTCTCATCAAGTTTGTTGTAGCTTTTTGGGTTTATTCGTTAATTGCAGGCAGCCTATTGATTCTAATTTTCGCGATGTTCCTGGTGAGACCGATAAAAAAACTGACGGAAGCGACCCGGCGTATCGCGGGTGGTGATTTCAACGTCAAGCTCAATATTAAACAAAAAGGTGAGTTAGGGACTTTGGCCCGCAGCTTCGAAGAAATGATGCGCGATTTACGGCAGCTTGAGCAGATGCGCAGGGAGTTCGTGACCAACGTGTCCCATGAAGTGCAGTCTCCGCTCACCTCCATTTCCGGTTATGCTATAGCGCTTAAGCAGGTAGACCTCCCGGAGCCCGAACGAAGCGATTTTCTCGATATTATCATCACTGAAGCGGCGCGCATGTCCAAAATAAGTGATAGCCTCCTCAAGCTGAGTTTGCTTGAAGCTCAGTCATCACAGATGCGACTCGACACATTTAGTCTGGATGAACAGATCAGACGGGTAATTGTCGCTATGCAGCCCCAATGGTCAGCCCGTAACATTCAGTTCGAGCTTGATTTGCCATCCGCCATGATCACGGCCGACCCGGACCAGCTAAATCAGGTATGGACCAATATCCTCGGCAATGGCATCAAATTCTCCAAGGAGGGTGGCCGGATTCACGTCAGGATTATACCCGATTACAAGAACGTGACGGTCCATATATCGGACTCGGGTATCGGAATTCTCCCGGAGGACTTAAAACGAATATTCGACCGCTTCTTCAAAGCAGATCGTTCCCACAGCCAGAAGTATGAAGGCAGTGGTATGGGGCTGGCGATTGTGAAGCAGATCATATCCCTTCATCAAGGGGACATCCGGGTGGAGAGCGAATACGGACGGGGAACGACCTTCTTCATTACGTTACCTATCCCAACATCTCGAGCAGAATAATTGAATTGGGCCTGTTCATACTCATTACGATCAATTTAAACATTTGGATATTTGTAGACAAAATGGATATTTATTTTGTAAAACCGCCAATAGCGAGTCTTAATTACTTCTCCAGGGATGCTTTCGTTTTATTCAACCGTCGTCTAAAGGAATCGATCCCAAGCAACAAAACGGGATAGATCAAACCGTGCAGCAATGTGAACGTAGGCCAAAACACAAAGGCAAGATTGCGGAAATATATAACATTTGGAAATATGATTATAGATAGCACCATAACAAGCATTCCTAAAGGTAGTGTGATTATGCGGTAATTACTAACATGGAAGGTATGCGTTACTATTACAATCATTACATAAAAGACAATAATGCTCTTCACGAATAGAGAGATGAATATGATCCCTCCGGCCAATACTTCAATGCGTTGAATGAAATTGCCGATACTAATTTCTTTGGCTAACTCATAAGTCGGATAGCTGAGTCCAGCAGTGGCATCCGCTCCAAGAACAGCAATCGAAAGCACATTAATTATCACTAGAACAATTCCGCCGCCGAGCACACCAAGCAACATACTTTTACGGATTTTTTTGCGGTTGGTGATATGAGGGGTAATCATTAGCAGGAGGATCAATTCTGCAAACGGAATCCCGAGCAAACGGTAAGAGGCACTTAATACGGGGTTGATTCCATTTTCCAGAACGGGAGACAGATTGTCCACCAGCTTCATTTGGGGTAACAAAAATAAGGCGATAAGGATAATAAAAGACATAATGAATGGAAATAAAAACTCTGAAGTTCGGGTAAACGTTTCAAGCCCGAGCTGTACGCCCATAATGAGTGTGAGCATAAAAACAATCTCAACGGCTTGAATGGGTGTCTCCGGCAGAATAAGTGTCGTTAAAAAGTCACCGAGGGTCCGAAGCAAGGCTGATGAAAGCAACAGGGTATAAATGCTAAAGGAGAGTTTCATAAGTGTGCCGAACCATTTCCCTAACACCTTGTCAATGTAGTCGGCTAAATTAAGGTTAGGGTGGCGTTGGGTTAGTAATCCATAGAGCAGTACCAGCAGCACACCGTAAATGATGCCGATGATACTAGCCAGCCACGCGTCCTGATGGGCGAGTCGTACAAGCATTGTGGTACCGTTCAACACCGAGCTGCCCATAGTAAATATGACTGTTAATATGATAAATTGACGGATGGATATCTTTTCTTTTACCGTCGGCATGACTTTACCCCCTTTACTTTAATAGATTATCAATCCACTTGCTGACGGGATCAAAAATCGGTCTTAACCAATCCACAGGATTAGGGACTGGAATATTTAAAGCAAGCGCTATACTTAATCCGGTCGAGATGGCAAGAATCAGGCTAAACATGATTAGATCCATTTTTCGCTTGTCTTGAATCAGTTGGGGGATTTCATAAAGGCTGATTAATGAAGAAACCATCAGTATCTCTATAGCTCCTAACACAGGCTTCTACTCCTTCACTTTATCGAGAAAAGAGTTGCTAACGATTCCGGTTCGCCGAATTTTGAAATCTGAATGGATAGTAACGGCAGTTTCTGCAAAGTGCTTGTTCCAATCCGTTTTCCATGTTCTCCAGGCCTGTGGATCAGCGCGATGGATCACTTCTCCAAATCCAAAGATATCTGATCCCAATTCTTTGGCTTTCCGGATGGAGGCTTCGAGAACACTAATTGCTTTTTCATTAATAGATTGTTCCAGTTCTATAATGTTTTCAATTTTTGATAGATCAATTGGACATTCTACTTCTGCAATATTGATTTCGGCACTTAGATGGATATCGATGCTCGGCTCACCGTTTACCACTTTACCCTTCACTTTAGTTTTGGATCGGAGAACTTCCATGACCAGATCACCGCCCCCAGGACATTCAATATGAGCAACTGTACTTTTTACATTATCCTTAATATAGTTATAGCCCTTGCTCTCCTCCTCATTAAGCCATCCAACCAATTTATCCTTCTTAAAAACAGCGACACCCTGAAACTTCAGATTGGAATAAGAACTCGTTTTGGTCACGTTCTTTAACGTTGTACCTGTAGTGGGGTTCCCTGTAATTATGATTCCTGTAAGCACAGCATTACTTCCTTCACTGGTTAAGTCAGCGATGAGTTGATCTATTTGAATGGCAACGGTTGGAGCCCATACTTTTTGCGATGTTTCAAGGGAGGTTTTCATTTTTTGGGCCGGGATTTTCTCCAGCGATGTAATGTTTTCCAGAATAGACTTGGCTTGTTCTTCTTTGGCTATGACCACGAAAAAATCTTTGCGGACTTCATGATCCCTTGATAAAAATTCCAGAGATTTGCTAATCCCTTCTTTCGCAATGTCCTCACTAATGACAAGCATTTGGAGATGGGAGAAGTACAATTTTCTTGGAGTTCCCGTCGTCATTTTGCGGATAGCTTCGAAGACGTGTTTTCCTTTTTCTGAATAGGTGATGACAGGGGTTCTGCCACTGGTCCCTATCTTGGAGGATACTTCTCCTGCATCAACTACTTGTAAGGTTACCATATATTGGTCGTCTGATTTATCTATGGACATGGCCACTACCAGAGCCAAATCATTCAATTCTCTCCGGTTCCAGCAGCCTGTAATCAAGAGCAGGCAAAGAGCAGTCATGAAAAAGATTGAGGCTCTGCGCATACCTAACTCCTCCCATACAACACTCTATTGGTTTGACTTCGGTTTGGATGCAGAAGAGCTCTCTTCGCGAGTCCGGTTCTTTGGGCTAATTAGGCGGGGGCGCGTTAATAATTTCTTTAGCGGAAACCGAAGAATCGAGTCCTTCTGATCATCTGCAATATATGGGCTTAATGGAGCCATATATGGAATACCGAAGGAGCGCAAAGAATTCAAATGCAGCAACAAGGCTAATAGACCTAATGTAATGCCATACAATCCAAATGAGGCCGCCAACGCCATCATCACAAATCGCAGCATTCTTACGGAGATGGCCATGTTAAAGGCAGGTATGACAAAACTGGCTATTGCAGTTATAGAAACTACGATTACCATGGCAGCCGATACAATTCCTGCTTCTACAGATGCCTGGCCAATAACTAAAGCCCCTACAATCGAGACCGCTTGTCCGACAGCCCTTGGCATGCGGATACCAGCCTCCCGAAGGATCTCGAAGGTGACCTCCATAACAAGGGCCTCTACGAAAGCGGGAAAAGGAACACCCTCCCGCTGCGCAGCCAAGCTGATCAGCAGCGGCGTTGGGAGCATTTCCTGATGGAAGGTAGTAAGGGCAATATAAATGGAAGGTCCCAACAACGCGATAAGAAAGCAAAGGTATCGAAGAATTCTAATCAAAGAACTTACATCTGACCGCTGGTAATAATCTTCAGCTGATTGCAGACTTTGTATGAATAAAGCGGGAACCAAAAGAACAAAGGGAGTCCCGTCAATCATGATGGCAACCCGACCTTCCAATAGAGCCGCCGCAACCACGTCAGGACGTTCCGTATTGTACACGGTAGGAAAAGGAGTATAGGTTTCGTCTTGAATCAGTTCTTCAATATTACCGCTCTCCAGAATGCCGTCGATATCGATCCGATCCAGCCGTTCATGAACCTCCTGAATCACTTTATCATTAGCGACACCCTGGATATACATGACAGCAAGGTCAGTCTTGGTCAACCGGCCAATTTGCTTAGGTTCACAAAAAAGCTTGGCGTTCTTGATCCTTCTCCGCACCAGTGCCGTATTGGTTCGAAGGGTTTCACAAAAGCCATCCCGGGGACCGCGAACGACGGTTTGTGATTCCGGCTCGCTGACTCCCCGTTCATCCCAGCCTGGTGTATTTACAGATATCGCATGGACAAAACGGTCAAAGAGAATAACCGTATTCCCGGACAAGACAGAGGTATATAGAGAGTCGAAATCCGTGAGCTCCGTCATTGCTCCAACCGTCAAGCTGCGTTTCTTAATCCACCTGTAAAGAAATTCGGTAGGCAGGCCCTCCAATCCGCCTTCCATTTGGCTGGTTTCATGCATCAATGAATCCAGAATGGAGTTCTGAATGATTGTGGTGTCTGCTAAACCGTCGGTATAGATGATAGCTGCCCGGACGGCTTCATTTATCCCCAGGTTGAATTCACTAAAAAGCACATCGTTACTTTTCTTAAACGTTTCTTTGATCTTCAACAGATCTTGCTCCAAAATACCAGTGAGAGGATCATTCAAAGCGGGGGGTTGGACCTGCGGCTTCGGCTCTGATTGGTTATACTTCATAGACAGCTTTTTCCGCCAAAAGGTATTCATATCCCCATCCCCCTCGGTCTATTCAATCAGCCCTGAAAATTCCATTTCTATATTATGTCTGTTGGAATTTTTTTTATTCAACTTACACGACGAGAACAAGTTACCTTTCCTTCACTGTGCTAACATGGCTCCGTATCCAATTCCCTGAACGAATGGTGATCGGAACATAAAAAAGAGCCTTTAACCCGCACGGCTAAAGGCTTTAAGCTCAATCTTCCCGGAGCGTAGAAAAGGTTTTAAAAGGACATGGTCTGAATCCCTTCGTCGGCACAGAGCGGGATCATTTCGTTCTCTTCTTCGCGGGCGATTAAGTTGTAGTGCAAACTACCAAGTCCTCATTGTGGAGGCGTCCTGCTAACGCTTTCCTCGCCAAGCTAGGGTAACACTGAGGGGATCTCTACTATCGTAGCTTCTTCACAAAAATCTATTCTGGCATAATCCAGACAATCTCGCAGATTCGTACGAAAAACTTCCGGCCCCTGGTATCCAATACAACGTGGTCTGGCTTAACTTCCACTAAGCAGCCGCTAATCCCTCCGCGAGTGGTTTCGAGCACCACCTGTACGAATTCCCTAATCATTATTAAATAAAAAATGGAAGCAAGTACAAAGCTGTAATGGCCCCAAAGGGGATCGGTCTTGGATAAAAGCGGCGGCGCGGGTAGAAACCCGGATAGTATCCGAATTGTCTGTAGGTTGTTGCGTTAGCAGGCATTCCGTTCATCTGGCCCATGATTTCATTGGTGGGAATGGCAAGTGTAACGTAGTTCTGATCGATATGAGCAACAAACCCGTCGTGAGACTGACCATCGCTTGTAGTAATACCAACATATTTATTCATACAATTCCAGGCAACTTGTTGATAATTCGTTTCCATGGGTAACCTCCTCAAATAATATCTCGTCAACAGTCTATGGACTATAACCTATATCCATCACGGCATATGCCCATAGCTTAAAAAATTCATAATGAATTAAGCCCATTGTAACGAGAGATGAAAGATGAGGATGGATATGAACGCAATCATTACAATAGCCTTGAGCAGTCCCAACAGTATAGAATTGATCTCCGATAGTTACATCTGAAGGATTAATGTTAAGGAGTGAGAAAATTATGAGTAAACGTGAAATACAACTATTACCTCCAGCTACCTTGCAATAAACAGTAGTGGATGGTAATCTTTGTATTAGTAACTACTGTGTATTACACAGTACTAAATAAAGCGTGGTGATAAGTATTGAATGTTCAGTTCAAGAAGGGTGTGCTGGAGCTTTGTGTTCTTGTTTTGACATCGCAGAAAGACCGTTACGGATATGAACTGGTGGAACAGATCTCGCAGAAATTCGCCATAGCCGAGGGCACCATCTATCCGTTATTAAGAAGGCTGGCTGCGGAAGGGCTATTTTCCACCTATTTATCTGAATCGGGTGAGGGGCCGCCCCGGAAGTACTATAAGATTACCGATGAGGGAAGGAGAGTCATGAACGACATGATAGAGGAATGGAATGCTTTTGCCATAGGAGTGCAGGAGATCATTGGGGGGGGATCGGATTGAATAAAGAGGCCTATCTGAATGAATTGGCACGGTATCTGAAGCTGCTTCCTCCTGAGGAATGTGCTGAACTTATGGGTGAATTCAAGGAGCATTTCGAATTTGCCCGGTTAAGCGGGCGGTCTGAAGCAGAGATCATCTCCAAGCTGGGCCATCCCCGGTTGATCGCTCGTGAATTACTGACCCAGTCGCAAATTGAAAAAGCGGATAAATCCCCAACGCTCTTAAACGTAACTAGGGCGGTTAAGGCAACGGTGAGTTTGGGATTGTTCAACTTGGTTATCGTTCTGCTGCCCTTTGTCGCTTCTTTAGCGGTCCTGGCCGGGGTATTCGGCTTTGGATTTTTCTTGATCCTGTCACCGGTTGTGTTAATGATTCAGTATCAGTCGGCCATGCTAATCCTCAATGGAATATTTCTGATGCTTGTTTTGGTCGGCGGAGGACTTCTGATCGTCATTGGAGCATTGAAGTTCACCCGGGTATATTACAATCTTGTGATCCGGTACCTGAAATATAATCTGACTGTCATCAGGAAGGATGTGACCTCTTTTGAAGAATAGATCCCGCAACGTAACCAGACTTGCTCTTCTACTGATTACTGTTGGAGTCATTGGAAATGTAGTGCTGTATCTGTTAGGCAATTCACCATTCAATTTGGTTGAGCTTTCGGTTGAACAGCCTATACAGATGGACAAGACCACCAAGCTCCTTATCCATACAGAGACGGGAACGATAGATGTGATTCCTGTTCAAGGAGATGAAATCAAGGCAACTTTGGGGGGGAAGACGACTAAGTCGTTGCAGAAGGATTACCGGCTGAATATCACGCAGGATCAGGGACAGACCAGCATTGAGGTTGTTCAGGACGGCCGGCTCCGCTTTTTTGATATCTATACGGATCTTAAGCTCACGGTAGGGATTCCTGAGACTCAACTAGACCAGCTACAGGTTGTCACAGACACCGGAAATATTGAGGTTGGCCCCATCATGGCAAAGGAATATCGGGCGGTAAGCGACACGGGTTCCATCAAGCTGGATATAGAGGAGGGGATCATTCATGCGGAGACGGATACTGGTGAAATCACTGCCTCGCTTGAGCGCATCCGTCAAGATATCTACGCCACCTCGGATACTGGAGATATCACCATCCAGACAGTTGAAGCGCCTAAGGCACTCCGCACTCAATTCTCTGCGGATTCTGGAACCGTACAGGTGACGCTGCCGGGTTATAAGGATGGTTATATCGGTGAGGGCGGGCCACTCGTCAAGCTGATTTCAGACACTGGTAATCTTAAGATCGAACAGTAACAGCAATAAGGCGAAGGTCAGGAAGAAGAATAGGATGATTTTAGGAGGCGGCCTTGGGTGATAACCAAAAATCCTAGCAAAGAGGTTCTAATCAAGACTGTTGATTTATGCAAAGTATACTCCTCAGGCAATGAACAATTTCTCGCAGCCAAAAGCATTAATCTTGAAGTATACCAAGGTGACTTTACGGTGATTATGGGCAGTTCGGGCTCGGGGAAGTCTACGCTGCTCTACCTCCTCAGCGGTCTGGACGGGATTACTTCCGGAGAAATGATGTTCAAGGGACAGCGAATCGATGCATACACAGAGAAAGAGCTTACGGATTTCCGGTCCAACAAAATCGGCTATGTGTATCAATCGATCAATCTGGTTCCTGATTTCACTTTGCTGGAGAATGTGGCTTTCCCGGGGTACGTGGCTGGCCGCAGCAAAAGCGGGGTGAACGAGCAGGCATTAAGCCTGCTGCACCAGATGGGGATCGGGGCACAAGCCGGACGCCTGCCGTCCCAGGTATCTGGAGGACAACAGCAGAGAGCGGCGATTGCCAGGGCGCTCATCAATTCGCCGGAGGTGATTTTTGCGGATGAGCCTACAGGGGCATTAAGCCAGGAGCAGGGCGCAGTGATTCTGGATCTGTTGACGGAGATGAACCAGAATGATCAATCGATCGTTATGGTGACGCATGATATCCAGGCTGCGTGCAGAGCGGACCGGTTAATCCTGGTCAAAGATGGCACGATCGACGGGATTCTGGAGCTTGGCAAATACGCACCGGATCAGTTGAAAGCGAGAGAAAACCAAATTTTCATGTTCATGTCAGGGGAGGAGAGGTAGCGGATGTATGCGGTATGGAAACTATGCTGGACGAATCTGAAGCACAAAAAAGTGCAAAACAGCTTCATTGCGATCATCATCATGCTGGCAGCTCTGCTCCTCTCGACCGCCGTGTCCGTTCTCAACAACACCAACCGGATGTATGAGAGTATTCATGATCAGTCCCGTGGCGCTCACCAAATATTGCAGATGGAGAATGGCATCCACGATCCGGTCGAGATACATAAATGGTGGGAGGAGGAGCAAGGCGTAACGGTCTCGAATTTGATGCGCTACCGCTATCTGTCTAGTATGTCGCACGCTGGAGAAGAGATTCCGAATGTGGACTTGTTCATGATGGATGCGCCAACAGGACCTTTTCCCGTGGACCGGCTGCAGTTCGTGGAAGGGGAAGAACAGAGCACAACGGAAGCAGGAACCGCCTGGATTCCCACCTCGCTGGCGTATCCCAATGATATTCATGTGGGCGATTCGGTTGAATTCAAGACAGATGAAGGGACCATCCGGTTGAACGTTGCGGCCGTCGTCGTGGATATTTCCTACTGTTCGCCATTTGCGACGAGCGGGAGAATCTGGCTGAATCATGAGGATTATACTAAGCATATGACCCTGTTGCCGGGTGAAGATAAGTATATGACCGGACTACGGTTTGAGGATTACAGTCAACAGAGAGCCTACTGGGAGAGATTCGAACAGTATCTTGGGACCCCCTATCTGGAGTCAGTCAAAGACTTCGAGAGCTTGTCTTCCTATTATATGATTGCGAACCAGGTGATTAGCTTCGTGATGATTTTTCTGGCTGTTGTCATGATCTGTGTTGCCTTGTATACCTTGGGATTCACGATTGCCGATGCTATCCTCTCTAACTACAGAACGATCGGGATTATTAAATCCGTCGGATTATCCTCCCGCAAAGTCATTATGGCTTATGTTGCGCAATATACCTTCCTGGCGCTCGTCTCGGTCATCCCGGGGATGCTGGTCAGCAATATCCTCTCCGGCACCATTGTTGCGGGTTCTATGGCTTATCTCAACACAGGTTCATCAGGGATGAATGATCTATTATCAGTTACAGGCGTGGGGACCAGCGTGGCTGTTGTTGCAGTAATTTTCCTCTCGGCCCTGCTGTTTGCGAATAAGGCGCGCCATGTGGAGCCTGCCCAAGCCGTTCGTTACGGCATGTCCGAGAAGGAGTACTCCCACCAATCAGGAGGAACTGGAACATGGAAAAGAAAGCTCCTGCAACTGGGGGCTCTTCCGACTTCAATGATTATCGGGCTAAGAAGTGTCACCAAGAATATCCGGGGTTCGCTGCTGATTGTGCTGATCTCGGCGTTGTCCACCGCTGTACTCGTCTTCGGGTTCCTGTTCGTATACAGCATTGCTTCCATCCATGGAACCATTGCCAAATGGGGGTATGATTCGGCCGATCTGTCCATCAGAATCGATAACCCGGCTAAAATGACTTTTGCACAGCTTCAGGAAGAAGTTCTCTCCGACCCAAGGGTTAACAATTACTCGCGGTACGGGGATGCCAATGCGGTGGTGCCGATTCCTCCGAAGAACGGGGCTGCCGTGAAACAGGATACGATGGGAATCTTACTGACGGTCGCGGATGGGAACTATGATGAAATAGGCTATGAGAATGTGAACGGCCATAACCCTGTGTCTGCCAATGAAATCTCGGTTGGAGTGAATGTTGCCAGAACGCTAGGTATCCAGGCAGGCGATACAATGGATATTTATATTGAAGGGGAAAAACATACGCTGACCGTCACCGGGATCTACCAGGCAATCGCGAACATGTCCAATTCGGGGCGGATTACCGCCGACGTCATCAGAAGAAGTAATCCGGGCTATGGAAGTGCGATGAGCACAACCTTTATTAATCTGAATGCGGGCACTCCAGTTGATTCATTCGTAAATGAATTGCAAGAGCGGTATGGAAGTGTACTTGGGATCGCCAGTCAGGCTTCGTTAGTGGATGAGGTATTCTCGCAGGCGATCAAAATCATCGTTCTGCCAATGTCCGTTATGGCGCTGATGTTTATCGTCATTACGTTCGTGATCATCTACAGCATCTGCCGGATTAATATGAAGAAAGAGAGCCGTACCTACGGCATTTACAAGTCCATCGGCATGACCTCCCGCCAGATCCGACTGTCGGAAACCACCGGCATCCTAGTCGTATCGGGGATCGGTGCGCTGGTAGGAATTCCTATAGGTTTGTTAGGCCTGCCTCCTCTGCTTAACGTCATCCTGTCAGATTACGGGATTGTTAAAGTTCCGCTGATTATGAACGGGGGAGGTATCGCCTCGATGATTCCCTTAAGTGTCATCGCCGCAGGCCTGGGCTGCTGGGCAGCTTCCAAGTCTATACAGAGTGCTTCGCCGCGGGTGTTGGTGGTGGATTGAAAGAAGTGTGTTATTGCAGTATTGCAAGATTTAAAAGAGCCGGGCGATCAGTCCGAAAACATCCTGCTGCATTCCCAGCATCGCTCATCTATTTTGGGATAGTACAATTTTTTGTGACGGATTTATTAGCCGCCGTTTCCTAATATGGAGGCGAAAATACATCCGCAAATATAATTCGATCTGTTGAGTTTTCAAGTTCAATACGATCTGACAGGGAAGTTCAGGGAGGCTTAGCTTTGCAAAAAAATGAGGAAAAGATATAAATTTGTAAACATTTAGATTATTTATACGTCTATATAGTAGGCCTGTAATTTTTAACAAAAAATTAAAGGAGGAAAAACATTGTTACATCTATGACGGTCGCAATATCGTTAATGGCAGCAACGGCAAGCGCTGATACGGGAACCGCCCACATTAAAATAGGTTCTATATCAGGTGGGGCAAGCAACAAATCACTTTGAGAATGGACAACCGTTGCTTCCTTAGCAATCGGGATAGGAATAGTCTCATATTCAACTAGCTCTTCTGAAGATAATCAGAACAATCTTACTGTAATAAGTAAGAATGTTCAAAGCAAAGTTGATTTAACCGCTAAAAAATCGGCTCTATCTGTAGTGAGTACAGATAAAATCGAAGCTGACCATATAATTTTCATAAATGCCGATGATGCAGAATCCCAATCAGATGCTGTAGTTAGAGTCATTGCAACTGGTGAGAGCAAAAATGTCATTGAAAACTTTGATTGGGGGCCAACTGGCAGAACAGAAACTAAGGTTAAAGTAGTCCAGTTATATAAAGATTCACCAAAACAGGAAATCAGTTCAGAGCTTGTAACCTTCGAACCTTCCTATGTGATTGAAGGTAAAGAAGGTAACATTAGAATGAATTATGAAGATTACACAAATGCAAGAAGGTAATGAATATGTTTTTTATTTCTAAAGTGGAATGAAAAACAGGGTGCATATTGGGTTAGTTCTCTGGAACAAGGTAAATTTGAATTGTCCGGAGCGGATATGGCAGAAAAAACAATGCAAGCTACGAATGATCAATATAGCGAACTGAAGAAAAGTGTACTGGAAAAATATACACAATGATATTACTGAAAAGCAGCTCACGATAAAGGAGCTGCTTTTTTCAGTTCTACTGGAAGTAATTCATTACTAAGTTAATATTTAAAAGTCCCATTCATATTCCACAATCTGATCGATTTTTATAACATTCGCTGGCTCAATCTCTTCTAACTCCCCGAATTTACGCCATAGGAAGGGATTAAAATTCATCAGAACATTGCAATAGCTATGAAACACGCAGAATTCATTCTGTTTATTATTAAGTCTTATCACCCACACTAATTAACCTACTACCAAGCTCCTCCTCCCCGGTTAAAATCTCAACCATAATCCCTGCCCCAAGGCGAAATCCATACTTGAAACTAGCTGCCAACTCCATACCGTGAGTTTGACCATATAAGTCTAACAGCGCTTCTAACTCGTCGAATTCTTCCGCTGAAAGCCGGTCCTTCCAAACCTCTATGATGTCAGATGTTCTTTTTCTTAAAATAGAGTACTGCGGGTCATCGGGTATGATATTTTCATCGGGATGCAAGTTGCCGTGATACAGGCTCTCTAGGATACTATCCACTTGCTCATCTCCTTCATTGTTAAAGTACTTTGTGTTCCAACAATAAAAGATATATAATCTTAAATCCACGGAGTATACTCTACAGAACGATGGAATTGTTTTCTGAATCTTTCAACATTAATTTATTTTTCGGAGGTACCAATGAAAAAGAGAAACTTACTCCTTTTATTCATTCTTCTATTTGTTATTGCCTACATCTCGTTTGGTGCATGGATATCGCATGATACCAAGATCATATTAGAAGAAGCGATGAAGAAGGACGCTGATATGAATTACATGAGTCCTTCGGTATACAGCAAAATTAATCCTGTTGAACGTAGGATGACATCTGATGGCTTTGAGTACAATTCAAGCGCTCATCAGATCGGTTTTGTATTGCCGCTGCATTACTTCGCAGGGTCAAAAGTATATGTAACTCAGAAATATGAAGATGATAATTTTGCATTCAAAGAACCTGTTCAGCTAACGCTGAAATTGAAAGCCGGGAAGTGGTACGCGACAAAGGTAAGTATTCAGCCCTAGCGGGAATATCATACTCGGCTCTAATAAAATGACTGCTGCCCACCCCGGCACAGTCATTTTTATTTTCCACCCAACCCCTATAATCTGACAGGTTATTCCTCCCGGATGGAAATGATACTATGAGTTGGGGCGTGCTTATAATTCATTCCAACAAGGAGACTACATGCTTACTTCAAGAAAATATACAGTATTCGATCTGATCGGGATTCCGCTTAGGGTGATTCCGGTGCAGACGGTGGCGGCGGTGGGGTATATGCTGGTGGATGCCCTGATGCCTGCGTATCAGACGCTGGTGATGGCTTATTTCATTAATACGGCGACCCATATTGTGAATGGCCGGGCGGAGTATTCGTTAATCTACAGGCCGCTTGCGCTGATTATGGGTTATGTGATCGTTACTCATCTGCTTCCCAGCCTGATGCAGCTGGTTGAGCTGACGGGTCGCAACCGGCTGAATGTGCGGCTGAAGCGGGAGATGGTGCTCAAGCGGGCGCGGCTTGCGTATCAGCATATTGAGAATAAGGAGACCACAGAGTTAATCCATAGGGTGTGCGGCGATCCGGTGGGTCATTTCATGGGCGGCTTCAACAATATGATGAGTGGACTCAATCTGCTGATCGGGACCGCTTCGCTGCTTGTGATTGTGATGTCGTCCACGTTCATTACGGGGATTGTGATTGTGCTGGTTGCGGTGCCTTTGTTCTATATTGCCATGAAGACGGGCAAGGCGAATTATGTGCTGGGGATGGATGCGCAGCGGATACGGAGGAGGAGCGCAGATCTGGCGCATATTTTGACCAGCCGAGAAAATGCGGAGGAACGCACGTTATTCGGATATAGTCCGGCGCTCAGGGATCGGTACGACAAGCTATATGATCAGACGTACGCGGTGGAGAAGAAGATACAGATCCGCAGCTTCATTCATCTAAAAAGCGGCTCGATCATCGCCCTGCTGATCGGCATCATTATAGTGGCCTTGCTGTTGCCTGCGCTGCACTTGGGCGAGCTATCGATCGGCCTGTTCATTTCGCTGGTGACCGCGATCTTCAGTCTCGTGCAGAGGATGTCCTGGCAGTTAGCCGAGACGATGCAGGAGCATGCGCGGATGAAGGAGTATCTGAAGGATTTTTCAGCTTTTGCCGGACTCAGTGAGAAGAAGGATGCCGCTGCTCTACCTGTGGAGATAGACGGCTTCGTCTTTCAATCGCTGGAATTCAGGCAGGTGAGCTTCCGCTACCCGGATACGGAAAGATACATATTGAATCAATGCTCGTTCACCATGGTTAGCGGGAAGAGCTATGCCATTGTCGGTGAGAACGGGGCCGGTAAGTCTACCCTGATCAAACTGCTTTCCGGGATGTACGATACCTACGAAGGTGAAATCTACATTAATAATAGGAACCTGCGGGAGTACAGCTACCCGGAGCTGAAAAGCATCATCGCTGTGGTCTTCCAGAATTACGCCAGGTACGCGCTGTCGATCCAGGATAATGTCCGGCTGGGGAATATCCTGAGGCTGGATGAAGAGCGTGTCCGGCACAGCATAAGCAAGATGAATCTGGACGGGATGGTCCAGGGGCTGGAATCCGGTCTTGATACTTATGTTGGAAAAATTAAAGATAACAGCCTGGACCTCTCCGGCGGGCAGTGGCAAAGGCTGGCGATAGCCAGACTGTTGTACTCCAGCTCAGCTATTCATATTATGGATGAGCCTACGGCTGCCCTTGACCCCCTCGAAGAGAGCAGGCTATATGAAATGTTCAGCAGCATCCGCGCAGACCGGTTCACCATATACATCACCCACAGGCTGGGCGCTGCGAGAATCTCGGATGAGATCCTGGTGGTGCGTAACGGGCGGATTGCGGAGCAGGGCTCCCATGAGCAATTGCTGGAAATCCCGGACGGGATATACGGGAAGATGTTCGCCAGCCAGAAGTCGTGGTATGAAGCAGAGAGTATGGTGCAGCATGGATAGAATACAGGGGAAGGGATTCCTGAGCAACGGGGTCAGATGCCTGCGGCTTTTATTCCAGGTGAATCCCGGGATGTCTTATACGTACATCGGTGTTGCCTTGCTCCAGGCGTTGTCCTGGGTGCTGCAGGTGTTATTGTTGCAAAGGTTTTTGGATGCGGCGGCTGCATATGCTACTGGTAGAATAGGCTTCAGGATGATTCTCCTGTCCTTGGGCGCGCTGGCACTTATGTATCTGTTTTATCATGTCATGGATGGACTCGGGAACTGTTATGAGGAGATTTACGGGCTAAGCGTGGGCAAGCACCTGAACCTGATGATTTTTAGAAGAGTAGATTCGTTACAGGTCTCTGAATTCGAGGACACGAAGCGGCTGGATTATATCGATAAGGCTGTGAACGGGAGCGGCAAGCTGATCTGGATCGGGACGACCTTACTGGACATTCTATTCTACTATACGACTTATTTCGTGTTCATCGGGTGGTATCTGTTCACGCTCAAGCCGGTGCTTGCGCTAAGCATTGTCGTCGTATTTGTCCCGGTGATGCTCTCTGAGTGGGTGCTGATGTCAGCATTCAGGAATCTGGAGGCGGCAGCTGCTCCGATCCGGCGGGAAAATGACTACTATGAACAGTGCTTAACGGACAAAAAGTATCTCTCAGAGACCCGGTTGCTGGGGGCTACTGCATTTTTCGAGAATCTGTATACCTCTGCCCTGCAACGGTTGAACGCTATTGTACTTCGGACGCAGGTACGCAAGCATCTCGTTCAGCTCATTCTGAATATAGTGACGGTTATTGGCTACGGCCTGATCGTGTATATGCTGTTTGTGTCTGTGATGAGGCAGGAGATTTCGATTGGAGCTTTTGCGGCGGTGCTGGCTTCGATTGGCAGTCTATACCGGTTCATGAACAAGCTGATCACCGAGAGAATCGCCTGGGCTACGGAGAATATCGGGTCTACTGAGCATTTTCTGGATTTCATCGACGAACCTGTTCAGAGGACCAGCAACATGCCAAGGCCCGCAGACAGTGATATTGAGCTAAAAGCTGTCCGCTTCCGCTATCCGACGGCGACCCGAAATGCGGTAGAGGAGATTGACCTGATCATCCCGAATAAGCAGACACTGGCGATTGTAGGCGAGAATGGAAGCGGGAAGACCACGCTGTGCCGCATCATTATGGGGTTATACCCGCCTTCGGCAGGGGAAGTGTGGTACGGGAAAGTGGAGGCCTCGCGGACTAGCTATGAGCGAACGTCGGCTGTTTTTCAACATTATCGCAAGTATAATGAGACTATACGGGAGAATGTGCGGATCAGCCAATATTCCAAACCAGCAGATGATACCGCAGTAGTATCCACGTGTGAGGAGGCCGGGGTGCTTTTATCCGGTGAAGGGGTTAAGGAAGGGCTGAATACGATGCTGGGACGGGAGTTCGGCGGCACGGATCTATCCGGCGGTCAGTGGCAGCGTGTAGCGATTGCGCGCGGATTGTTCCGGGACAGCGACCTGATGATTCTGGATGAACCCACGGCGGCCATCGATCCCCTGGAGGAGACCCGTCTATATAACGACTTCGCCGCCCTGTGCCGGGATAAAACCGCAGTCCTGGTCTCCCATAGATTAGGCTCTGTGAAGCTGGCGGATCGAATCCTCGTGATGAAGGACGGAAGGATCGTGCAGGATGGCACGCATGAGGAGTTAATGAGCATAGATGGCGAGTACCGGACGATGTATGAGGCGCAGCGGAAGTGGTATGTGTAGGGGGGAACTATTCGGATAGGGAAGAGTGACGGAGGAGAATTTTGGAGCTGGAGGAGCGGTAGCGTCCGCCTTTGTCGCCGGAAGGCCAAACATTCTCTGGAGTCACGACCATCCCGGACCGGACATCCTTAAGTTCAATCTATCTGCCAAACACCCAAGTCACAACAACAAGGAGAAAACCATGACCATCCAATTCGTAAACGGCGATCTATTAGAAGCCAGTGAAGATATTCTAGGACATCAGGTGAATTGTCAGGGGGTGATGGGGTCGGGGATTGCGAAGATCCTGCGGGACCGTTATCCGAATTTATATCCTGAGTACAAAAAATACTGCGACCAGCACACGCCTGACGAGCTGCTCGGACACTGCCAGCTGGTGCAGACGGGCGCGAAGTACACGTCGAATCTGTTCGGCCAGCTTAACTATGGAAGGAGCAAAACCCGGTATACGGATTATGCTGCGCTGGAGCAAGCGGTAACTAGACTGAAGACAGAAGCACAGGCCAAGGGTCTGTCTGTCGCCCTCCCGTACAACATTGGCTGCGGGCTGGCGAACGGGGAGTGGAGTGTGGTGGAGCGGATCATCGGGACAGTGTTTGAAGATTATGAAGTCACTTTGTACAAAATCTAGCCTGTATTCAGGCTTCATCCCGACCTGACCGCCCATAAGCAGTCTGGTTGGTTATACGTATCGAAGCAATGCCCCACTTTGTGGGGTTATTTTTTGTGCTCCCTGTACTGTGACGGCGTCTGCCCTGTCTGCTGCTTGAACTGGCGCATGAAGTGAATCTCGCTGGCGTAGCCGCTCATTTCTGCGATTTTTTTGACGGAGGTGTCCGTGGTGGTGAGCAGGTATTTCGCATGTTCGATCCGGCTGGTAATGACGTCGGCCATCGGGCTTACACCGAAGAAGTCCTTATACAAGTGCTGGAAGCAGGAGCGGCTCATGGTTAATTCGTGGGATAGTCCATCGATGGTCCAGTTCAGGAAGGGCTGGTTATAGATTTTGGTGCGGATAATGGACATCTTGTTGTAATGCGTGTTGCCGACTTCCTTCTGGGTCGAATGAATCCGGTTGCTGAGCTTAATGAAGAATAATTGCAGATATAATTCGATGGTCTCGTCCTTATGCGGGTTCTCGGAATAAGCCTCATAGCACAAATTGTTAATGATAATCGATAGCTCGTTCAGGTCACCAATCGGAATGACTTCATCCCTGGGGATCGCCAGACGGTCCAGCAGCGCTTCATTCCCCGGCTTGTCCAGCCGGAAATGGAACCAGTCATTGGTGAACTGTGACCCGTATGCCCGGTAGAACTGAGGCGTATGCTCACTGTACAGGATGAAGGAGTCTGGACCTGTCACCCGGCTCTTTCCCTCCAAAGTGAAGATGGCCGGCGTCTTCAG
The DNA here is from genome assembly GCF_037963835.1 of Paenibacillus sp. FSL H8-0332. Classification (NCBI taxonomy): domain Bacteria; kingdom Bacillati; phylum Bacillota; class Bacilli; order Caryophanales; family Paenibacillaceae; genus Paenibacillus; species Paenibacillus sp. FSL H8-0332. The sequence continues at coordinate 5,104,093 of NZ_CP150145.1, read as the reverse complement.
CAACAGCAGCATATAGTCTCCCGACCCTTGGGGCCTGTTGATGATGAAGTCCGCGTCATGGCTGTGATTGTAGCCGATATTGTGTATGTTCATATGAACCTCCTGCGCAGCAGATAGATCTATTGTAGAAGCTAAGGGTGCCTTTTGTAAATGAGGATTGCACAATAAGTTAGTACTTACGCACGATGTGTAATTGTCCTGGGGCCAGGGTTTATCTATGCTTAAGGCAGGTAAGCAAGAGGAGTATACATTGAAGGCTGAGGCCGGAGAGGATGATAATGATGAAAGAGTGGACCGGTTATTCAAGAGGGGTGAATCTCGGAGGCTGGCTGTCCCAGTGTCCGTATCAGCATACACATTATGATAGCTTCATTACGGAGAAGGATATCGAGACGATTGCATCCTGGGGACTGGACCATGTCCGGCTGCCGGTAGATTATGAAGTGATAGAGGATACGGGGAATGCCGAGACTTACGCCGGGTTCAAGCATATCGACAATTGTATCCGCTGGTGCGCTGCCCATGGGCTGAATCTCATTATTGATCTGCATAAGACGCCGGGCTTCTCCTTCAACAGCGTGGCCGAGAATTCCCTGTTCGACGATCTGGCGCTCCAAGAGCGGTTCTTGAATCTGTGGAAGGCGATTGCCAGCCGGTATGCCAGCTACAAGGACACTGTGGCTTTTGAATTGTTGAATGAGATTGTGGAGAAGGACAGCAGCCGCTGGAATGCGCTGGCCCACCGGACGATTACTGAAATCCGCAAGCATGCGCCGGAGACCAAAATCGTTGTCGGCGGTATCCAGTGGAACAGCGTGCACACCTTGGAGCTGTTGGACCAGCCTTTTGATGAGAATATCGTCTACACCTTCCACTTCTATGAGCCGTTCCTGTTCACGCACCAGCGTGCGGCTTGGGTGGAGCAGATGCCTAAGAGCAGCATGGACTATCCGGGTGATCTGGAGAACTACCGCAGCACTTCGGCGGCCATTGGCGCTTTCGGCTCGGGGCTGCATACAGAAGGTATCCACGAGATGGGTCCGGCGTACATGACCAGCCTAATTCAGAATGCCATCGATGTCGCTGCGGAGCGGAATGTGTATCTGTACTGCGGGGAATACGGCGTTATTGAGCAAGCTCCTTCGCAGAGCGTGGTGAACTGGTATAAGGATGTGCATGGAGTGTTCGAGCAATACAAGATAGGCCGGGCCGCTTGGACCTATAAAAAGATGGACTTCGGCATCTCCGACCGCTACGACAGCAGCATTACTTCTGCGATTATTTCTTATCTGTGAGCGGGTTAATACTCTTTATGAAGCGAGGTCTTATAAATGAAAATACAAATTACAGATAAACCCGGAGTATCGATCTCCAAGGGGATGATTGGGCTCTTCTTCGAGGATATCAACTATGGTCTGGACGGCGGGCTGCATGCCGAGATGATTGAGAACCGTTCCTTTGAGTTCATGAAGGCGCAGGGCGACAGGGGGAGCTACAGCGAGAGTCATGACGGCCTTTATGGTTGGACGGCTTATCCCGCAGAGGCATACGAAGCCACGCTTCAGATTCAGACGGAGCATCCGCAGAATGAGGTCAATCCCCATTACCTGGCGTTTACCGCCGGGGAGACGCAGAATGCTTTTACCAATAAAGCCTATGATGGTGTCTCCCTGAAGCCGGGACTTACGTATGAGGTATCCTTCTATGCCAGAGCGGAGGGGTATACAGGGGGCATTGAAGTTTCGGTTGAGCAAAATAGCACAGTTATGGCGCAGGCCGTCATCGCGACAGCGGTAGGGGAAGAGTGGACACGCTATACAGCGCAGCTTAGCAGCAGTGGGCCTGTATCGTATGGGCATTTCGTCATCCGGCTGGATGCTCCGGGTACGGTCTGCTTCGACTTCGTCTCCATGATTCCCTCCGATGCGGTGCGGGGTCTGTTCCGCCGGGATCTGGTCGGGCTGCTGGAGGAGATGAAGCCTGGCTTCCTGCGGTTCCCGGGTGGATGTATTGTTGAAGGCTATAACCTGGAGAACCGTTACCAATGGAAGCGGAGTGTGGGTGCCGCCGAACAGCGCAGGAATAATAGCAGCCGCTGGGCGCTGCACGGGAATAATGAAGAGAATCAGTACACGAGCGAATACAGTCATTATAATCAGAGTCTGGGGATTGGGTTCTATGAGTATTTCCTGTTGTGTGAATACCTGGGAGCGCGGCCGATTCCGGTGCTGAATGTCGGGCTGGCTTGCCAGTTCCAGTCTACAGAGCATGTGGGCGTGCATGATGAGGCTTTCCAGGAGTATATTCAGGATGCGCTGGATCTGCTGGAATTCGCCAACGGGCCAGTGGATTCTCAGTGGGGCCGCCTGCGGAGTGATATGGGCCATCCTGAACCGTTCGGTCTGGAGATGATCGGGATCGGCAACGAGCAGTGGGAGACGGAGCATGCGGACTTTTTCACCCGATACGATCTGTTCGAGCAGGCAATTCATGCGGCGTACCCGTCTGTACAGCTCATCGGCTCCGCCGGGCCGGATGTCAGTTCGGTCAACTACACCCGGGCGTGGGAATATTACCGGAAGCGGGCCGAGGGTAATCCAAACTTCGTCTACGCTATCGATGAGCATTACTACGTGAAGCCGGAATGGCTGTGCGAAAATGTGCATTTCTATGATCAGTATCCGAGAGACATCAAGGTGTTCGCCGGGGAATATGCGGGTCACTATGGCAACGGGATGAATGCGCCGCACTTCAACAGCTGGGGCGCTGCGCTGGCAGAAGCCGCATTCCTGACAGGCCTTGAGCGCAATGCCGATATCGTTGTGCTGGCCTCTTATGCTCCGTTGTTCGCCAGACTCGGCTATGCCCAGTGGTCGCCGGATATGATCTGGTTCGACGGGGAGAGCAGCTACGGTACACCAAGCTATTATGTGCAGCAAATGTACAGTACACTGATGGGAACGAAGGTGCTGCAGACCGTACATGATCAGGAGGAGATTCCTTACACTGTCTCTTATGATGAGGAGCAGCAAGTCCTTTATGTGAAGCTGGTGAACACGCTGGACCGTACCGTTCAGGTGGAGCTGGAGACAGCACTGTCCTTGAACGGAATCGGCGAGGCGTATGTCATGCAGGGACAGGAAGCGGAAGTGAACTCTATTGAGGCTCCGCGCAACATCGCGCCTAAGCGTGAGCCGCTTGAGACCGCGAACTCCATGGTATATACGCTTGAGCCCAAGTCGTTCCATGTGCTGCGGATGGAGTGCGGGGTAAGGTAATGTAAGGTAATGTAAGGTAATGTGGGCGAAAGTAATGCTCGAAAGATCAAATATAAGGAATATGGGGGAGACGGGAGGTTGTCGTCTTCCCTTCTTTTTGTAGGAGTGAGTTTAATTGTATTCCGTACAGCTAAAAGTAGCCTAAAGCCCGGATAAGCTGAGTTAACTGCATTCTGTACAATTAAAATGAGGCGAAAGCAGACTTTTAGATCATTTACTTATAAATAGATGTATCAAATACAATTAAACCGCACATAGAGCCTGTATTGTTCATTTTAGTTGTACGAATTACACTTAACCCTCCGCCAACGCGCATTGGAGGTTTGACACCACCCACCTCCCGGTATAAAATAAACCTAAATGATAGATAAATGTATCATTTAGATTACTAAAATATCATTATAATAAAAAAACTATCACTCATCCTACAGCAGAGGCAGGCCTATATTCATGAAAACCAGTGTTAAAGATAACAAACGCAAGGCCATTCTGGATGCGTCCACGGAGCTGCTTGCGCTCAAGCCGACGGCTACGCTGCAGGAGATAGCGGATCACGCAGGGATCGGCATTGCGACGCTGCACCGTTATTTCTCCACCAGGGAGCTGCTGCTGGATGCGCTGGCGCTGAATGCGATCGGGCTGGTGGAAGAAGCGCTTGGGGGCGTTACCGCAGAGGAGCGCGATATGCTCTCATTCCTGATGGAAGTGTTCGAGGTGCTGATTCCTTTGGGCAGCAAGGTGTCTTTTCTCAGCTCTGCAGCCTCAGTGGACGAGAACCCGCATATTGTAGCCGAGGAAGCACGGATCAAGCAGCCACTGCGGGAAGCGGTGGAGGGCTGGCAGGCACGCGGTCTGCTGAATGCCGGAATGACCGCCCACTGGATCATCACGGTCATGTATAATCTGTTGTTCGTTGCCTGGCAGGAGATCCAGAAGGGGAATCTTGCGAAGAATGACGCTCCGCAGCTGCTGGTTAATACAGTCCTCCAAGGCTTTGGCAGAACAGGGCAAGGGGACGGCAGGTAACCGTGAAGAGGGATCGTTCACCAAGACGGATAGAATCTGGAGTGGAACAATAAGGAGGAACCGGTATGTCAACACTGCAAGTAGAGATCGTAGACCGCTTGGATGAAGTGCAGAAAAGCGAGGTCGCCAGGCTGTACTACCAGGCTTTTGCCCTCAAATTCAGCGCCCTGTGGATATTTACCCGTGAAGAGAAGGAGGTTGTGGAGGTGCTCTGCCGCAGCCTGCGTTATGACAACGGTCTATACGCGCTATGTGAAGGAAGGGTTATAGGATTCATCGGTCTGGAAAAAGGTGACGGCTTCTTCGCCGCGCTAAACTATGCGTCGCTCAGGCAGACATTCGGTATCTTCGGTGGTGTGTGGCGGTATGCAGCCTACGGCGTATACCGTCTGTTCCACAGTGGTATCTCTAAGGACACGATTCACATTGACCCGCTTGTTGTTTCTGGTGAAGCCAGAGGGCTTGGAATCGGAACCCGGCTGCTGGAAGCCGCCTTCACCTGGTCCCGGCAGGCGAACCGCAGTAAGGTGCTGCTGGAGGTTGTCGATACCAATCCGCTGGCGAAGAAGCTGTATGAGCGGGTAGGCTTCCGGACCTTCAAGGTGGAGAATACCCGGTTGTTCTCCTCGCAGGCGGGCTTCCACAAAGTGCTGCATATGGAGAAAATGCTGAAATAGCCTGACACTCGTTCCCGATCCGCAGGAGGATTGGGGATTTTTGTATTTTTTTAGGTGCTGGATAAATCGCCCGAAAGACTGTATATTAGACTGTATATTAAGTTAGTAAACTTAATTAACTATGTATAGAACGGAGTATGAATCGTGAGAATTCAAACGGCCGGGACCCCCAAGGTCATGCGCAATCTCAATGAATTTCTGATTCTGGACCAGATGATCGGCGGCGGACCGCAATCCAGGGCGGATCTTAGCCGGTATACCGGCTTAAGCAAGCCTACGGTATCCTCGGCCATTGCTCATCTTATAGAACGCGGACTGGTCAGAGAGACCGGCAGAGCAGAGAATACTCAGGGCCGCAAAGCGACTCTAGTGGAATTCAACCCGAAATGCTTTTATACCCTGGGGGCTGAGGTGGGGGGAAGCAGCCTGCGCATAGCACTCGCAGATATGAGCGGAGAGATCTGCTATTACAAGCAGCTGTCTATGCCGGAGGGCGGGCTGACAGAGGCGGTATATCAAGACTTCCTGGTTCAGAGCATAGAGGGACTGCTTGCGGATTCCGGGATCTCCCGGGAGAAGCTGCGGGCTGCCGCCTTCGGGATTCCTGGCGTAGTGGACCCGGCAGATGGCAGCGTGTCTGACCTGGTTGCCCCGCTGCGCGGGTGTGAAGGGGTGCTCGCAAGGGCTAATCTAGCCCGGCTGTTCCCCGTGCCCATAGTGACGGAGAATGATGTCAACCTCGCGGCTCTGGCGGAGTATGCCTCTTCGGGTATGGCGGCAAGCGGCTCTCTGCTGTACTTCTCCATCGGCGCAGGAACCGGGGGCGGCCTTATTATCCACGGGGAGATCTACCGGGGGCTTGGCGGCGGTGCAGGCGAGCTAGCGAATCTGATGCTGAGCGCAGGCAGGCTGGAGGATGTACTGTCTACAGACGGATTAAGGCAACTGGCCAATCGGATGGCAAAAGAATACACAGGCGCAGGTGATACAGCGCATCTGCTGTCCACACCTGGAGGAACGGCAGCGCAGATATGGGATGCAGTGCGCAGAGGCGAGCCTCTTGCACTGACTATTATGGAAGCTTACTGCAATCTGCTCGCAGAGGCGGTGGGCAGTATTTGTACAGTGATGGCTCCAGCGACTGTGGTTCTTGGAGGCGAACTGGGCAGCCATGGAGAGATCCTGCTGGAGAGGCTGGAAGCCAGGCTGGGCGGGCTTCAACGGAAGCCCCGGCTGGCTGCTTCCAGCCACGGTGACAAGGATGTGGTTCTTGGAGCGGTGCAGACCGCGGTCCAGTTGGCTTTTCGTGAGCTGCGGGCATAAGGAGCATAAGCATATATTTTATAGAATGACGGGGGAATCCTAGATGAATATGTTAACTGCCGGAATTGATGTGGGCGGCACCAAGACACTGCTATGCCTCACAGATGAAGAAGGTACGGTGCTTGAACAGTACAAGGTGGAGACGCAGCTGAGCCGGGAGCCGGAGGTATTCTTCCGCTGGTTATTCGCCGAACTGGAGCAATTCTGCAAGCGTAACGGCACTACGCTCACTTCTCTGAAGGGAGTGGGCATCGGGTTCCCGGGAGTCATGAATGAGCGCACTGGCACACTGACCAGCGCACCGGCGCTCAATTGGCCTGCAACCACGGATATTCGTCCGGTAATTGCCGCTTATTATCCCGGACTGGTCGTGCTGGACAATGATGTGAATATGGCGGCTATGGGCGAGTATGCAGCGGGCTCGGCTGCCGGATCTGAGCATTTCATTATGATCACAGTCGGGACGGGGGTGGGCAGCGCCTTGTTCCTGAACGGCCAGCTCTACCGGGGAGCCAGCTTCGCTGCGGGTGAGATCGGCTATCTCATCGTTGAGCCGGGAGCGGTTCATGCTGCTGCCGATCCGGAGTACAGTGAGTTCGGTCCTTTTGAGATGGAGGTATCCGGCACGGGGATTGGAGCGAAGGCGGCTGCAAGGCTGCACGGGAACAACAGTAGTTCATTGATCCGGGAGCTGGCGCAGGGCGATGCGGTCCGGGCGGAGCATGTATTTGCAGCCGCGCAGCAACGGGATGAGACAGCACTTGCGCTGCTGGATCATGCGTATGAACAGATGGCGGCGGCGGTCAAGAATATTGCGATTACGCTGGATCTGGAGCTGGTCATTCTCGGCGGCGGTGTCGTGGAGAAGAACCCGGGCTATGTGCAGGAGGTTGCAGCGCGGGTCAGCCGGTACACGCCTGAGCAAGCCTTAACGATCCGGCAGGCGGTGCTCGGCAATCAGGCGGGAGCGATAGGTGCTGCTGCGGCGGCCCGAAGCAGGCTGAACGCAGGAACCGGGCAGAATTGAGGGTATGAAGATGAGACGCGGAACAAGTATAATGAGATTCTCTGTAGGGAGCAAGGAGAGCGAGGTCCTGCTGAAGATGCGCGGGCTGTATCTGTTCACAGGTCTGGCCGGGGGCAGCTTCAACCCGTATGTCACCTCTCTTCTGGTCCATCAGGGCATGACGAGCCAGAGGATTGGAGTGATGATGGCATTCGGCACCTTGCTGGCGATTCTGTTTCAGCCGTTATGGGGAATTCTGGTGGACCGCTATCAACGAACAAGACTGGTACTAATGCTTACCCTAATTGTTCCCGGCACCATAGTCTATTTCTACAATGTAAAATGGCTTGTCGTCATTGTGCTGGTATACAGCTTGTATACGATTTTTCAGAGCACCCAGACGCCGATTGCCGACGCTTATGCTGTGAATGCAGCTTCAGCCGCAGGCACCTCGTTCGGGACCATCCGGCTGTTCGGCAGTATCGGTACGGCGCTGGGAGGGTACTTCGGAGGACTGTATCTGAACTGGATGGGAGTTACAGAGCTGTGGATTCCCTTCCTGCTCTTCAACCTGCTTGCCCTTCTGCTCGTGATTACCATCCCGGTGAATGTGGAGCGGCGGACGCAGCACGTAACCTTCACCAGCGGAATCAGGCAGCTGCTGGGCAACCGGGTCTTTCTGTTGTTTCTCGCCGGTTGTTTTCTGGTGAACCAGACGCTTACGGCCTTCAACTCCTTCTTTGTCCTGACCTTCCAGATGGCGGGCGGGAGCTTCGCATGGTCAGGCATCGCCCTGATGATTGCTTCCATTACCAGTGTTCCGGCCATGCTCGTGGCCGCAAGCGTTCTGAAGAAGTACGGCTATGAGAAAACATTGATGCTGGCCTCCGTTGTCTACATGCTCCGCTGGGCGATCCAATGGCTCATTCCTGTTCCCGGTGTTATGATAGGTGTCCAGACGCTGCACGGTATGTCTTTTGGTTTCTTTTACATTGCAGCTGTGGAATATGTGGCCTCCATTACGGGCAAAGAGCTGCAGGCCACAGGACAAAGCCTGTTCAATATGGTGTTTGTGGGGCTTGGAGGCATTGCCGGGAACCTGCTGAACGGGTATTTGCTGGATAGCGGCGGCCCGCGACTAATGTATTTCTCCTGTACGGTCAGCGCCGCGCTCGGCGCTTTGCTGCTGTACAAGGTAAGCTCCATTTCACATAAGAAGCAGCAGTCTGAATAAGAAGAAGGGGGAAGCTCTATGAAGCGCAGTTGGTATAGTCGGATGCTATTCTCATACTTCCCTGTCTTCCTGCTTGTAGTCACTGTTCTAATCTTCCTGGCCTTCATGGTCATTACGGAGCTGTCCCGCAGCGAGACGGAGAAGGCCAATTACATATCCACCCGCTATGTGGCGGATACGGTGGAGCGGACCTTGAATGATATAGAGCTGGGCGTGCTGCAGGAGATCGGAAATAACTATTCCTATAATGACTTCCTGGATGCGCCCTCCGGCACGGACTCACCGGCTGGAAGCTCGTATGAAATTGTGCAGAGCATGAACCGGCTATCTGAACGCTTCAGCCTGATTGATTCGATCTATGTCTACCGTAACAAGGACAAGCTGATGCTGGGCCAGAGCGGATACGTGAATCCGGGACAGGGCCAGGGGCTGGAGGCGGAATATTTGCAGCAGCTCTCCGCGAATAAGCAGCAGCAGGGGTGGAGCGCTGTACGGATGGTTCAGCCCAGGAACTCTCAGGACTTGCGGCCGGTGATCAGCCAGGCCAGCAGGCTGCCGATTCCTTGGGGCTCCGACGGTTACATTGTTATTAATGTCAGTGTGTACCGCATAGAGCGTCTGGTGGACAGCTTAACGAGTGGGGAACTGTCCTTCCTGCGGATCAAGGATGTCTCGGGGACACCGATCTATGATTCTGCTCCCGCCGCAGACGGTCAGAATAACAGAACGCTCTCGAAGGTCGAGGCGAAGAATCTGGGCTGGACCTTCGAGAGCGGGCTGCGGGCCGGGCGCTTATTCGACTGGATCTCGGTGATCTCCTACATCTGGTTCATTCTCGGGCTGCTGACGATTGCGCTGGGCATAGTGTACATCATCTACATCACCCGGCGGAATTACCGGCCCATCCATCAGCTGATGGTGCGGATTCAAGGACTTCAGCCTGCGGCCCAGAATGCCGCGCCTGCCGTAGCTTCCGATGAGCTGGCCCTGATGCATAACGCGCTGGACCGTCTGGTGCAGATCACTACCGATTATGAGCGGGAACGCTACGAGAATCTGGTCATTCAGCGCCGGGAGCTGTTCCAGGATTTCCTCAGCGGACAGCGGCTGGAGGATGCGGCAGAGCGGCTGGAGTCGCTGGACCCTTTTGAGGGCACCAGGGAGTTCGAAGCCTTCGTTGTATTCGCAGCCGAGCTGAACCGGGAGAAGGACTGGCATGCGCTGCCTGCTCAGGATCAGAATCTGCTGAAATTCGCCCTAACCAATGTACTGGGGGACTTGATGGCAGATAGGCAGCTTCATGCGTGGGCCGAATGGATCAGCGGGGAGCGGCTGGGGATGATTATTGGCTTCCGGTTCCAGCCGGTGAAGGATGACAGCGATACGATGCTGGAGCTGGCAAGAGACTGCCACCGCTGGATTATGGATAATCTGCGGGTATTTCTGACCTTCGGAGTGGGTACGGTCGTCCGGGACTGGCGGGAGATCCGGAATTCTTACGCGGCTGCGGCTGAGGTGCTGAGTCACAGGCTGGCACTTGGAACAGAGATTGCGGCAGTCCATATGGTGGACGGGCAGGACGATTCCGGACTACAGAGCTATAAATACTTCGGGAGCTTCACCCAGCTTGTCCGTGAATTCCGTCTGTCGGACGAGAACTGGCGTATCCGGCTGGACGAAATCTTCGATTCCTTCCGCAAGGACCGCTTGAAGGACGAAGAGATCTATATGCTGCTGGAAGTGCTGCTCCAGGCACTGGAGCAGGAGCTTAAGGGCATAGCGGAGACACTCGACCGTCAGCTCGCGGCAGCATGGACCGGCGGTCTGCGGGAACGCATTCGGGGCAGCACCGATCTTGAAGAGATCCGGGAGCTGCTGACCGGCTGGCTGAATGAAACCTACCATGTCTATGTGTCAGTCAATGAGCTGAAGAGCCACCGGGTGATGATTACCGAGGTTAAGCATTATATTGAAGAGCATTTTGCCAATCCTGATCTCTCCTTGAATCATTTGAGCGAACGGTTCCAGATCTCTGCGAAATACGCCAGCTACCTGTTCAAGGAAGAATTCAATATGAAGTTCGTGGACTTTCTCGCAGAGCAGCGGCTGATGAAGGCCAAGGAACTGCTGGAGACGACTTCAGAGAGCATACAGGATATTGCCCTGCAGATTGGATATGCTAATTCCATTACCTTCGGACGGGTCTTCAAGCGTATTACGGGCATGACCCCGGGGGATTACCGCAAATCGAAGCTCCATAAAGATGAATAAGCACTGCGTAAATCCGGCTTCAGCTGATTCCGGGTTTGCGCTTTTTTTGATTATTGGGGTTGGCAGGGTTCTACGATCCGGCAGTTATATAACAAATAGTGTTATATATATGTTATATAATTAGGTTTAAGGATACAATTCTCGTGAAGCGTTCCTGCGATAATTGTATATTCGAAATGAAAAATGCTGCAATTTCATTGGTTTTTTCATGAAAATTCAATAAGAAACATGTATATTGTCGAATTACGCAAACGATGTAATAATTCATCACATGGTCAAGCCGTAAGCATCATACAGAGACAACAGGCTGATTGAAATCAGAAATCGAAAGGGATAGGTGGTAGGAAATATGACAAATGATAACGGTAAAAGAAAGTTGGCTCTCGGTCTCTCAGCGGTTCTTATGTCATCTATGGTATTGTCTGCATGCTCGTCTAAAGATTCCAGTGAGGCAAGCGGCAACGGTGCAGCACCAGCCGGCAGCTTGAAGATCGAAATTTTTGACCGTGGCAATGCGCCGGCCGGTGTTACGGCATCCGATAATTTCCTCACCAATTATGTTAAAGAGAATTTCGGCAAGGCGAATAATATCGATGTGGAATTCGTCCCTATCCCCCGCTCGGAAGAAGTGACCAAGCTTAATGTCCTGATGGCCAGCGGAACCGATGTCCCTGATATCGTCTTCACCTATGACTCCGGAACCTTCAACAAATATGCCGAACAAGGCGGGCTGACGGATCTGACTCCGCTGCTGAAGGAGCATGGACAGAATCTGACCAAGTTCCTTGGCGAGGATACTCTGCGCTACGGTCAATACGATGGCGTTCAGTATAGCATTCCTGCCAAACGCTCTACGATAGGTAAATATGCTTCCTTCATCCGTCAGGATTGGCTGGATAAGCTGGGGCTTCCCGTTCCGGCTACCTCAGAGGAGTTATACAATACACTGACCGCCTTCAAGACCAAAGATCCGGGTGAGACCGGCGGCAAGGTGATTCCACTGGGCATGACGATTGCTGCGGCGCAGTATGATTCGCTGGTCTGGTCCTTCATCAAGCCGGTTAGTGAGCAGGAGCGCTTCGAGTTTACACAGAGCCTGAGCTCCCGGGACTACCCGATTCTGCTGCCCGGATTCAAGGATGCCATTCAATATATGAACAAGCTGTATAACGAAGGGCTGATCAGCAAGGATTTTGCCCTGGATGAGAATAAAGAGACCCTTACACAGAATATCGGGAACGGGCTTGTGGGCGCATTCAGCGATGATAACGATGCGATCTTCTACCCTGACGGTTCTTATGATGTTATGACGAAGAATAACCCGAAGGCGGTACTGAGCGCCATTGATCCGTTCACGAACAGCGAGGGGAAGACGGCCAAGCCAGTATCTGCTCCGAACGGGATGTATATTATGATTCCGAAGTCCAGCAAGCATGCGGTGGAAGCTATCAAGTATCTGGACTGGATGTCTGCGGATGGTCATCTGCAATATATTCAGAACGGAATTGAAGGCGAGCATTACAAGCTGGAAGACGGCGTGCCGGTCTCCATTCCGGATCTGTCTGTCGAATCCTCCAACAAGCTGTCAGGCGGCGGGGATATCGGAATTATCGCGAACGGACGGATTTTCGAGAGCCAGGAGAAGAATAATGAGGCCTTTGTGAAGAGCTTCCGCACCCAGTATCAGGAGATCATCGCGAAATCACTGAATATTTCCACCACTAACCCGATTGAGCCGGTGTTCACCAGCCGTCCGATTGAGGCCGAGAGCAAATACGGCACGACACTTAGCGATAAAATCAAGCAGTTGATGGTGAAATCTACAATGGTCTCCCCTGGCGAATTCGAAGTCACCTATGAGAGTATGCTGAAGGACTACATGTCAAGCGGCGGACAGGCCATTCTGGATGAACGCAAGGCTGCCTACAGCGAGCAGAAATAATTGAATTCGAGGTCCGTGAGGGAGGGGGAGCGGCAGGGCTGCCGGTCTTGGCTGCTCCTCTTTCAGCCTCAGGGGCACAGTGGAGGAGGAATCGTTGTGGGATACACCCGTTATTTTCGCAGAAATTGGCAGATGTACGCATTGCTGGTCTTGCCCGTCCTGTTCTTTATTATTTTCAAATATGGTCCAATGTATGGTGTGCAGATTGCGTTCAAGGACTTCAACTTTTTCAAAGGCATTGGTGGCAGTGAATGGATTGGTCTTGACGGATTCCGCGAGGTATTTGCGAATCAGGACTTTTATATAACCTTACGCAACACGTTGATGCTGAACTTTCTGGATCTGATCGTTTCTTTTCCCGCCCCCTTGATTATTGCCATTATGCTGTTTGAGCTGAAGGTGGTCTGGTTCAAGAAGCTGTCTCAGACGATTCTGTATATTCCGCATTTTATTTCCTGGGTAATCATCGGCGGGATTGTGTATCAGCTCTTTGGCCAGCAGTCCGGGATGATTAACAACCTGTTAACGAGTCTGGGACTGGATGCGATTCCTTTTCTCTCTGACAAAAATTATTGGCTGATCACTTACCTGCTGACCGGTGTCTGGCAAAGCGCAGGCTGGGGGACGATTCTCTATCTGGCGGCACTCGCGGGCATCAATAAAGAGCTGTTCGATGCGGCGGAGGTCGATGGGGCCGGAAGAATCAAGCGCATTCTGCATATTACGATTCCGGGGATCAAGCCGACAATTGTTACGCTGCTGATCATTAATCTGGGCAACATGATCTCGATTGGCTTCGAGCGGCCGTTCGTCATCGGTAACCTTGCGGTTATGGAATACTCGGATGTGCTGAGTACCTTTGTCTACCGGATCGGTCTGGAATCGGGGCAGTATACGCTGGCTACGGTGGTTGGATTGTTCCAGGCGGTGGTCGGACTTCTGTTCCTGCTGGCGGCGAACTATATCTCCAAGAAGCTTACAGACGAGAGCATCCTCTAATCAACCTTTGGATCGGGAGTGTACATTATGAATGAAAGAGCAGCTAACAAGGCGTTTGATACATGGATTGTGATCTGCTTAACCTTATCGGTGCTGGCATGTCTGATTCCGTTCGTGCATATTCTCGCGGTGTCCTTCAGCGGAACGGTCCCGATTGCTTCGGGCAAAGTTACTTTGTTCCCTATGGACTTCAATATTGAGGCGTATAAAAAAGTGTTCAGTGATGCCGCGATGATCCGCTCGCTGGCCTTCACGATATTCCTGACGGTACTGTTCACAGCGCTGTGCATGATGATGACTATTGCGGCGGGCTATGCCCTGTCGAAGAAGGATCTGAAGGGCCGTAAAATCTTCATGTTCATCATTGTCGTCACCATGTTCTTCAGCGGCGGTATTATTCCAGAGTATATTCTGACACGGGAGCTGCATCTGCTGAATACGATCTGGGCGCTGGTTCTGCCCGGGCTGATTAGCCCCTTCTATATGATTATCCTGATTTCTTTTCTGGCCGGTATTCCAGACGCGCTCAAGGAGTCCGCTGAGATCGACGGCAGCAGCCAGTTCGGGACGCTGATCCGTATCATTCTGCCGTTATCCATGCCGGTGCTTGCTACCCTAAGCCTGTTCTATGCAGTCGGCAGATGGAACGGATTCCAGGATACGCTGATGTATATCACGAAGCCGGAGCTGTATCCGCTCCAGCTTAAGCTCTATCATATGATCCAGAACAGCCAGGTAACCGATATGATGAGAATGGAGGGGAATGCGATCAGCACGGTTGTGCCGGAGAGTCTGAAGGCGGCTACGGTAGTGTTCGCCACAGTGCCTATTCTACTCGTCTATCCATGGCTGCAAAGATACTTCGTCTCGGGTGTGATGACCGGAGCCGTGAAGGGCTGAGGCTATTGACTGGTGCTGTATTGGCTGGTGCAGGTGCAGTATAATTCACGCCCAAACAGGGCTGGCAGATAGGGGAGTCGAGCAGATGTTCAAGAAGATAACGGACATTAATGACAAATGGACAGAGGAATCCATGGAGCTGCAGATCAGTGACCGGGAGAGCCGGTACTTCGGGGGCGTGCGTGATCCGCTGAGCGGCGTAGCCTGGCCGAATCACACGGGCACAGCCCAGTATCTGGCGGCATGGGCGGCTGCGCTGGTGAATCCGCAGTCCCGGTATTACCGGAATCTGGTGCTGCTGGAGCAGCTGCATGAGGGGATGGCGTTCATGCTGCGGTTCCAGCATGAGGACGGCACGATCTCGCCGGGCTGGACGAATTATCATTCACCGCCGGATACGGCGTTCGTGGTGGTCGGATTAGCCAATATCCTCACGCTGCTCGAGCGGGAAAGCTGGCCGCCGCTGAAGCCGGTGGCGGATCAGATTAGAGTCTTCCTTGTGCGGACGATTCCGGCGATGCTGACCGGGGGTGTACATACCCCGAATCACCGCTGGGTGCTGACTGCTGCGCTGGGGTCTTTATACCGGATTTTTGCCTTGGAGGAGTTACAGGCGAGAGCCGGGGAATGGCTTCAGGAGGGGATGGACATTACGCCGGACGGCGAATGGACGGAGCGGAGTAACGGAATCTACAATACGGTCAGTGACATTATGCTCTATTACGCCGCGCAGGATCTGAACCGTCCTGAGCTTCTGGAGCCTGTGCGCCTGAATCTGCGGATGATGAAATATCTGGTTCACCCGGACGGTGAGGTGGTCACCGATTATTCGGGGCGGCAGGATTTCGGCAGCGTCTATTCGCTGGCTGACTATTATCTGTGCTATCAGTTGATGGCAGAGCATGACCGTGACCCGGAATTCGCAGCTCTTGCGGAGCTGGCAGGCCGCTCGGTTATGCATCCGGGTTCGCTGCCCAATCAGATTATGCTGGGGTTCCTGCTCTATCCGCAGATGCAGGCGGCTTCAGTCATACCGGGAGAACTGCCGGACAGCTACCGTAAGGTAATCAATGGCGCGTGGGGTCGTCAGGAGCTGATCGGCCGTATCGGGAAGGACGGCTACGGCGGATCCGTCCGCCACAGCAAGCAGCATACGGAATTCGGCGCTCCGGTTGCCCGGGTGCGCAGCGGGGAGACCAGTGTAAGCGTGATGACCGAGGCTTCTTCGCTGTTCTCGCTGCGGCATGGCCGGGCAAGGCTGCTGGGGGTTCAGCTGGCTTCAAGCTTCGGACCGGGATTGATTACGATGGATACGCTGACGGAGCTTTCAGGCGGCTATCGTCTGGAGTCTGTAGCTGGGAAGGGGTATTACGGCACTATTCCCGCAGATAAGCTGCCTCCGCGCACCGGCTTGCCTACCAGCCCGTGGTATCTGTTGCCTCATGGCGAGCGGCCGCTTACCCATAACCAGACCAGCAGTGTCTGCGTGAAGGTAAGCGAGTGGGAAGCAGGCTGGGATCTGCATTTCTCAGCGCCGTCTCCAGCAGATGTGCTGACCCAGATCGTCCTGCTCTTCGCCAGCGAGGGCAGACTCGAAGGCTCCGCGCTGACGCCGGTGCCGGGGATGAGCGAGACTTCCTTCTGGACTGCCGGGACGCTGCGCTACAGCTCCGGGGAGGACTGGATGGAGCTAGAGCAGGGCTGTCATGAGCATCACCTGGCCGATATCCGCGGGATGAGCTACCCGGACGGCTGCCTTAAGGTCATCGTAACGCTCATCACTCCGCTTGAGTATACCCTGCGGATTCGTCTTTCCTGACAGATGCCTATATAATGAAAGGGTTATCAGGATTTATCAGGATGGAAGGGTTCAGCCAGATTAGAAATTACGGTGTATGGAGGTAAGCTGCGCAATGAATATTTCATTTAATACCCCTGCCACTTTTTGGGTGGAGGCGCTTCCAGTGGGGAACGGACGGCTGGGAGCCATGATTTTTGGCGGCATTGAGAAGGAGCGTCTGGCGCTGAATGAGGACACGCTGTGGTCCGGGTACAAGACAGACTGGAATAATCCGGGGGCCCTTGAGGTTCTCCCTAAGGTTAGGGCGCTGATTGCAGAAGGTAGGAATGAAGAAGCGGATGAACTATGCAAAAAAATGATGGGCCCCTACGCCCAGTCCTATCTGCCGTTCGGGGATCTGCTGCTTACGATGGAGCACGGGCAGACCATAGACGGGGAGTATAGCCGGAAGCTGGACTTGTCCACGGGTATAGGTACCGTCTCTTATGTAATCGGTGGTGTCCGGTATACCCGGGAGGTCTTCGCCTCTCACCCGGACCAGGCGATCATTGTCCGCTTAACGGCCAGCGAGGCGCACCGGCTCAGCTTCCGGGCGAAGCTGGACAGTCCGCTCCGTCACCGTTCGGAAGCAGATGGAGAGCACTACACGATTAGCGGACATGCTCCTGAATATGTGGCACCGAACTATTACGAAGTCGATCAGCCGGTTCGTTACGGTGGAGAGTCCCCCCGGAGTCTGAAGTTCCACGGCCGTCTGGCTGCGGTCCAGACTGGAGGCCGACTGGAAGCTAGTGCTGATGGTATACAAGTTACCGGCGCAACGGAAGCGGTTCTATACTTCAGTGCGGCAACCTCCTTCGATGCGCAGTCCGGTACAGTGAAGGCGGATTATGATGTACGGCAGCAGACTGCTGGGGCGGTACAGCGGATCATCAATGAGCCTTATGCTGGGCTACTAAGCCGTCATGTTGACGATCACCGGGAGCTGTTTGACCGGGTAGAGCTGCATCTGGGAGAGAGCCTGGCCCCAGAGGGCATGCCGACCGATCAGAGAATTGCCGCCTACGGCAGCAATGATCCGGGGCTGGTAGAGCTTCTGTTCCATTACGGCCGTTATCTGCTGATTGCCAGCTCCCGTCCCGGCACACAGCCGGCGAACCTCCAGGGCATCTGGAATCAGGACACCCGGGCGCCGTGGAGCAGTAATTACACGTTGAATATCAATGCGGAGATGAATTATTGGCCGGCGGAGATCTGCAATCTGTCCGAGCTGCACCAGCCGCTGATTGACTATACCCGGAGGCTGGCGGTCAACGGCAGCGAGACGGCCCGGATTAACTATGGCGCGCGCGGCTGGGTAGCCCATCATAACGCCGATCTCTGGGCGCAGTCGGCTCCCGTTGGCGGCTACGGCGACGGAGATCCGGTCTGGGCATCCTGGGCGATGGGCGGGGTATGGCTTACCCAGCATTTGTGGGAGCATTATGCCTTCAGCGGCGATCTGTCTTATCTGCGGGAGACCGCGTATCCGGTGATGAAGGAAGCGGCCTTGTTCTGCCTGGATTGGCTGATTGAGAACCCGGAGGGGCACCTGATTACCTCACCATCCACTTCTCCTGAGCACAAAATCGTAGACGGCGGCAAGAAGTATGCCGTCAGCGAAGCGGCAACCATGGATCTGTCGCTGATCGCGGAGCTGTTCACGAACTGCAGCCTTGCAGCCGGATTGCTTGAGCTGGACGGGGAGTTCGCAGCTGAGCTGGAGACCGCCCGCGCACGGCTGCTGCCGCTCAAGGTGGGTGCCGGAGGCCGGCTTCAGGAATGGTCGGCGGATATGGAGGATGAGGATGTGCATCACCGCCATGTCTCCCATCTGGTCGGGGTCTACCCCGGCAGGTCGATCACGGAGAAGTTAGCTCCCGAGCTGTATGAAGCAGCAAGAACCTCGCTTGAGATTCGCGGAGACGGTGGAACCGGCTGGAGTCTGGGCTGGAAAATCGGACTATGGGCCAGATTCAGACAGGGTGACCGCGCCAAGCAGCTGATCTCCAACCTGCTGACGCTGGTTCAGCCGGAGGCCGTTAACAATGAACGCGGCGGGGTCTATCCGAACCTGTTCGACGCTCATCCGCCGTTCCAGATTGACGGGAACTTCGCGGCTACAGCCGGTATTGCCGAGATGCTGCTGCAATCCCACCAGGGAGTTCTGGAGCTTCTGCCCGCCCTGCCTTCAAGCTGGAGCGAAGGACGGGTGAAGGGACTACGCGCCCGCGGCGGCTATGAGGTGAACCTGGCCTGGAGCGCTGGCGTTCTCGGGCAAGCGGAGGTTACCGCTCATCTCGGGGGAGTCTGCCGGGTTCTGGCAGAACGCCCTCTGGAGATTACGCGCGGAGAAGAACGGCAACTGGTAGAGCCGGATTCGGACGGGCAGGTGAGTATTGAGATGCAGGCTGGGGAACGTGTCGTTGTACGGTATGCGGAGTGAAGCAGGCGAAGTAAATAAGGAGAGTGAATCATAGACTGTACAGTTTGCAGCACACTTCAGATGGATGGAGTGTGCTGTTTTTTTTGCGTTGTATTGGACATTGACCGGATGGTAAACGAGGGGCCGCGATGTATGCGGAAAACCGAACACAATGGCGGCAGCGGAGGTGTGCGGACCGAATGTAATCGGAAAACCGACTACATTGCGCCGGATGGTGCTGTGCGGACCAAATGTAATCGGAAAACCGACTACATTGCGCCGGATGGTGCTGTGCGGACCAAATGTAATCGGAAAACCGACTACATTGCGCCGGATGGTGCTGTGCTGGCCGAATGTAATCGGAAAACCGACTACAGCGCAACATGTGCTGGCGCAAGGGGAGCGGGCGACAGGCGCAGCAAGCTAATTTTTCCCGCTCTGCTTATCATTTTGTTATCAATCCTATCAAATTGTTATTTGTAAACGATTTCCAATCAGCTATAATTCATTATGTAAGCGCTTAATTAAGATGAAAATTAGGAGGGTACAGATGCTCAAGCGTAAACGAATGATGAGCCTCGCGCTGGCGCTGGTCGTCTTCGCGGCTTCGGTGCTGCCGATGCGGACACCGGTCTATGCTGCCGCTGAGGGAGGCCCGGCAGTTGTTCTTGCTTCGGACTATGAGGACGGCACCGCACAAGGCTGGACCAAGAAAGGCGACGAACAGCTTACAGTAACGAAGGAGGTCTATCATGGAGGCTCCTACAGTTTGTACGTGGATGGCCGGACCAAGGATTGGGAAGGGCCCAATCAGGTTCTGACGGACCACATGACTCCGAACACAGCCTACACCGTGGGAGCATGGGTGAAATCTCCGGCGCCGGTCAAATTCACGGTACATACCAAAATCGGCGAAAAAGAGGACTGGACGCTTGTAGCGGAACTTAGCGGAGCGAAGTGGTCCGGGGACTGGACGTATCTGGAAGGTACTTTTATTACAGGCGATAAGGTAGGCTTCACGGAGATTTATGCAGAAGCCGCAGCAGGAACCGCATTCTACGTGGATGATATCAAGATTACCATCGCAGCAGCTGAAGTCCCGGAGGGGGAGGAAGGGCTGCGTACGGATTTTGAAGACGGAACGCTTCAGGGCTGGAAGAACCGGATTGGCCCGGAATCGTTGTCGGTGAGTCAGGATACGGCTAATACCGGAACTCACAGTATGCTGGTAGAGGGGAGAGAGCGCAGCTTCCATGGGCCAAGCCTGAGTGTGAAGGAGCATCTGCGGCCGGGCAAGAGCTACCAGTTCTCGCTGTATGTCCGCCTGAAGGAGAAGCCGGAGGCCGACAAAAGTCTGCAGATGACGGTGTATAAGAAGGCCGGCTCCGAGAGCTGGAATGCGATTGATAAGGTTGACATTAAGGCCGATCAGTGGGATCAATGGCATCTGCTGAAGGGGACTTTCCAGTACAGCGACCAGCCGTCTGAGGTGAACCTGTTCGTGGAGACTCCTTATATTACAGAGGAGACTGTTGATACGTTATCTTTTTATGTAGATGATGTGGTTGCCCAGCCTGCGCCTGAGATGAGCATTGAACAGGATATTCCTGCGCTAAAAGACATCTATGCGAACGACTTCGCTATTGGTGCCGCTGCCTACTCCTGGCAGATGGAAGGGGTCTATGGGGAACTGCTGAAGAAGCATTTCAACAGCATCACAGCCACCTATGAAATGAAGCCCAAATTCCTTGCGCCTTCCGAGGGCACTTATGTGTTCGACGGGGCGGATAAATATGTGAATTTTGCCCAGGCGAACGGAATGGGACTTCGCGGACACGCGCTGCTGTGGCACACCGATGCTGCGGAGTGGATGTTCACGGGTCCTGACGGCCAGCCGGCCAGCAGAGAGCTGCTGCTTACGCGTCTGCAAAGTTATATCGAGACCGTTATGCACCGCTATAAGGGCAAAATCTATGCCTGGGATGTAGTGAACGAAGCGATTGCCGACAATGGCGGCGGTCCGGATGGCATGAGAATAACACCTTGGTACACCCTGATCGGCCCGGATTATATCGAGAAGGCGTTCGAATTCGCCCGTGCGGCGGACCCGGAAGCGAAGCTCTATTACAATGATTATTACACAGAGGTACCGGAAAAGCGTGAGCATATCTACAAGCTGCTGAAGACGCTCAAGGCGAAGAAGCTGATTGACGGCGTGGGCCTCCAGTCTCATCACGGACTGTTCTCCCCCTCCATTTCGGAGATTGAAAAGACGATTCAGCAATTCTCGCAGCTTGATCTGGACATTCAAATCACTGAGCTGGACGTAGATTCGGGCATCAGCCCTTCTGCTCCGCTGCCAGCAGATATCGCTGCGCGGCAGGGCAAACGCTATAATGATCTGTTTGAGCTCTACAAGAAGTACAAGGACACGATTTCCTCGGTCTCCATTTGGGGCGTGCAGGATGAGAAAAGCTACAACAACCATGCCATGCTGTTCGATGAGCAGCTGAAGGCGAAGCCTGCTTTCTGGGGGGCGGTGGACCCGTCCAAGCTGCCGGCCATTCACAATGTAGCCGTGGCGCTTGAGGGTACGCCTCAGGCAGGCGCAGCCGGGAAAGCCCTGTGGAGTAAAACAGCAGGGATTTCACTGGAACAGGGCAGTACAGTAACGGCCAAGGTTCATACGCTCTGGGATACAGATAACCTGTATGTGAAGGTAGACGTTACCGATGCAAGTCTGAACGGGGAAGACAAGGTTGAGCTTTTCCTGGATGAGAACAATGGGAAGACCACGGCCTATCAGCCGGATGACCGCAAGATCAGCTTGCCGCGTTCGGGCCCCGGGACCGAGGGAGTCAGCTTCACCAGCACAGAACGTGAGGTCGGTTATATCATTGAAGCGCGAATTCCGCTCGTAACCGTCAAGGGTGCCGCAGGTGCGGAGCTGGGTCTCGATATCCGTGTCAGTGATGCCGGTGCTGCGGGTGCTGTTCCTGCCTACTGGAATGACAGAAGCCGGTCCCAGGACACAGACACCAGCCATTACGGGGTTCTCAGGCTCTCTGCAATGCCTAATTCAGCGGAATCGCTGAAGGGTCAGGTGAAGATTGACGGACAGATGGATGCGCAGTGGGAGAAGGCGAAGCCTTTTCAGGTGAAAATGTCTGCCGCGCCTTACAGCACCACCGCAGAAGCCAGATCGATGTGGACGGAGGACAGCCTCTATCTGATCGTAGATGTGAAGGACGCCTTGCTGAAGGCGGATGCCGCGAATCCATGGGACCAGGATTCCGTGGAGATCTTCATCGATGAGAATTTCAGCAGAACCCCGTATTATGAGGGAGATGACGGCCAATACCGGATTAATATTAATAATGTGGCCTCCTTTGGCGGAGGAGCCTCGGACAGCAGATTGACCAGCGCTGTGGTCCATACGGACACCGGGTACCGCGTCGAAGCTAAGATAAATTTCGGCACCATCAAGGCATTGGCGGGAAGCTCTATCGGGCTTGATCTCCAGATCAATGATGATCGGGGCGATGGCACCCGCAGTACGAGTAAATGGAATGACAGGGGCGAGGATACGTGGCGGGATACCTCCAATTTCGGGATTTTGACCTTTGTGGCGCCTGAGGCGGCACCGCCAACCCCTACAGATAGCACTTCTTCGTCTCCATCGCCTGGCTCTGCACCATCTGTGAAGTCACCTGCTCCGGCAGCGGTCTTCACGGACGGCAAGCTTACCGTTCAGCCATCCCCGGATAAGGCTGGAATGCTGAATGTTGATCTCACGCCGGATGCAGTAAGTCAGGCCGTGCTTCAGTCGCTGGACAGCGGCATTCTGAAGATTGCCGTTAAGCCTGCCTCTGGAGCCGCAGCGCTGCAGCTTAAGCTTCCGCTGCAGAGTCTGGCCGCACAGCCGAAGATTAAGGAGATTCAAATGGAGAGCAGCTTCGGGGCAGTGCTGAGCCTGAACACACAGCTGCTGAAATTGCAGGATACGCAGGCCGGGGATGTTCTTCAGCTTCACGTGAAGCGTGTGGGCCAGGACGGCTGGCCGGCAGCGGTGAAGACCCGCTTGGATGGAGCGGCAGTACTTGACTTCTCGCTTGCTATCCATGGAGCCAAGATTACAGCGGTTGACGCTGCTGCGCTTACCCTGCTGCTGCCTTATGAGCTTAAGTCAGGCGAGCGGGCGCACCAGCTTGCGGTCTACCGGGTGCTGGAGAATGGCAAGCTTGCAGTTGTGAAGGATCGTCAATATGATCCGGCTACAGGCTATGTCTCCTTTAAGACCAAGGAGTTTGGACAATATGCAGCTGCAACAGTGAAGCTGCCGGATCACAAGGGCAGCAACTGGGCTGCCGAGAGCGTTGAAGCTCTGGTTGCAAAAGGAATACTTCCTCTGGGAGCAGAGGCTTCCTATGAGACGGGGGTATTGATGAACCGGGCGGAATTTGCCCAGCTGCTGGTCGATGCTTTTGACCTTCAAGCTGCCGCAGCCGCTCCAGGCTTCAAGGATGTCGGTACGAATTCCCCATATGCCGAGGCTATCCACATTGCTGGAGCTTTAGGCATTGTAAAAGGTAGAGCGGACGGACTTTACAGTCCCAACGATACACTCAGCCGTCAAGAAATGGCGGTCATGTTGAACCGGCTCGTCCAGCTGGAGCAGATCATGCTGAAGGGCGATTCCGCTGCTGTTCAAAGCTTCAAAGATCTGAACCAGTTGAGCGCGGAAGCTTCAGGCGCTATTGAGAAGCTGCGGGCTGCCGGAGTCATCCAAGGCGCGCGCAGCGGCAACTTCCTGCCGAAGGCCCAGATGACCAAGGAACAGGCTGCTGTGGTAGTGTACCGGATAATCAGCCTCAATCAGTAGATTCATGTCCGCGAGTATATAGCATTCATCGAGCAGCGGTTCTCCCGATAAGGGGGACCCGCTGCTTTTTGTATTGGGATAGAGGGAGCGTACCATGTGGGAGGACAATCGAAGGATGGAGAGTGTCGGTATGAACGAGTGGATGTCAATGGGGAGAGTGAGCCGCTTGGAGCGGTTGGACATTGATGATTGGAGAGTAGTGCCTGGAGCGGGTGGATGTTAGTGATGGGAGTAACATGCCTGCGATGTCTGCTTTGGGGGACTGTTTTATCTGCATTGCCCGCGTAGTCTGACTTCTGCGTCAGGAAATAGTGGGATTTTGGGCACTTGTTCGCGCGCGGAAGAGACCCGGCCAGACAATAGGTGGAAAAAAGGCACTTGTTACGCCGGGGTCGGAACAAAAAGAAGAATTTCACAAAAATAAATAGCATAAATCCACCTAATTTCCTCAAAAGCTCCAAACCGGCTAAATTAAGATACATTTTTCCAACTAATTCTGTAGTAGGCTGTGCAACCATCGTTTGGACGGCGGCACAACTGGAAGTTACTCGATGTTGCCGGGGTACCTCAGAGTTGCCGAAGTTTCTCATTGCTGTTTGAAGTTGTTTGAACCTATTCTAAGCTAGAATCCACGATGTCATGTCCGTAACGGATTGTCCTTTTGTAGTAACCTTGACCCCGCTTAACATAGTTATCATTTTGTTATCGATGCTTTGTATTTATCATGTATCTGTCATGTCCGGCTAGGTATTATTAATTTATAAACAAAGTAAACGGATACACGTTGACCAGCAAAGGGGAGCAGAAGCATGAAAAACTTGGTTACGCCAGCCAGCGTAAAAGGCGAGAAACTGGATGTAAATGCGGGGAGTCCCCGAAAAAAATCGAAATGGAAATCGACGATTAGTCTCGATCTGATGGTTCTGCCGGCATTGATCCTTACCTTGATCTTCGCCTACATTCCAATGACAGGCCTTGCGATTGCCTTCAAGAATTACAAGCCGGGCTTAGGGTTCAATGCCTCCAAGTGGGTGGGGCTGGAGCATTTTGAATATCTGTTCAGTATTCCCGAGAACGTTCAGATCATCTGGAACACACTGATTATTGCCGGTCTGAAAATGATCGCTAACCTGATCGTTCCCTTCTTATTCGCACTGCTGCTGAATGAGATCCGCAAGATGGCATTCAAAAAAATGGTACAAACCATTGTCTATATGCCCCACTTCCTGTCATGGGTGATCCTGGGCGGTATCCTCTCCGACCTGCTGGCCAGAGACGGCGGCCTGATCAACCAGGTGCTGGTCAGTGTATTCGGCATCCAGCCGATCTTCTTCCTGGGTGACGGGAACTGGTTCCGGTTTGTCGTTGTAGTGAGTGATGTCTGGAAAGAGTTCGGCTTCAACACCATCGTCTTCCTGGCCTCCCTGGCGGGAATTAACCCGGCACTTTATGAAGCTGCTGAGGTAGACGGAGCAGGACGCTGGCAGCAAACATGGTCTATTACGATGCCGGCCATGTTGCCGATTACCATTGTGGTAGGAACACTGGCGCTTGGTAACGTGCTTAACGGAGGCTTTGATCAGATCTTCAACCTGTATAACGCGCTTGTCTTCGATAAAGGGGACATCATCGATACATTTGTCTACAGACTAGGAATTGTTGACGGTAAGTTCAGCTTCTCCACAGCGGTCGGATTGTTCAAATCCGTTGTCAGCTTTGTCTTGATCGTAACAGCTTACCGCCTTTCGTATAAATTTGCTAACTACCGTATTTTCTAGAATGGAGGCTAATAGGGCATGTATCATAAAACAAAACCTTACCGCATCTTCACCGTGTTCAACTATATCCTGATGATCGCAGTTTCGATCATGTGTGTTGTCCCGCTGATTCACGTGCTTGCTGTATCGTTCAGCGGGAAATCGGCAGCCAATGCCAATCTGGTGGGTCTGTGGCCGGTAGATTTCACAGTGGACGCATATACCAAGACCGTCGCCAACGAGAATTTCATCCGGTCCATCTGGGTGACGCTGCAGCGCACGGTGCTGGGCACTCTGTTTAGCATGGGAATAGTCATTCTGGCCGCCTATGCGCTGTCCAAAGAGAACGCCCGGTTCAGACGCCGGAACATGTATATCTGGCTGCTGGTCTTCACCATGCTGTTCAGCGGCGGTCTGGTGCCGATGTACATTCTGATCCAGAAGCTGCACCTGATGAACTCCTTATGGGTACTGATTCTGCCGGGTGCCGTCTCGGTATGGAATATCATTCTGCTGCTTAACTTCTTCCGGGCCGTGCCCAAAGAAATGGAAGAAGCCGCCTTCATCGACGGCGCAGGTCATTTCAGAACACTGTTCAGCGTGTATCTCCCGGTATCCATGCCGGCCATTGCGACACTGTCACTGTTCACGATTGTCGGTCACTGGAACTCCTGGTTCGACGGACTGCTGTATATGACGGATCACCGCAACTATCCGCTGGCGACCTTCCTGCAGTCGGTCATTGTCCAGCAGGACTTCAGTAAGGTGACCGTACGGCCGGAGGATCTGGAGAATATCTCGCAAAGAACGGTCAAAGCCGCTCAGATCTTCATCGGGATGGCACCGATCCTCATCGTGTATCCATTCCTGCAGCGTTTCTTCGTGAAGGGAATTGTCCTCGGGGCGGTTAAGGAATAGCCGTCCTTCCTACTTAAAGGGGGTGATGCACGCGCTGGAAGCGAAAAAAGATTGACTCATATAATTAATATGATTAAATTTTAATTAAAGGGGTGCAAGATTAAATGATAAAGAAAATGAAATTCTCTGCGGCGGCAGTGTTATCCACAGTCATGCTGGGCAGCTTGCTGGCCGGATGCGGCGGAAATGCTGACAACAAGAAGGCAGAAGGGGACAACAAGCCGGCAGCAAGCGAAGACGCTATGTATTCGGCTCCCTTTGAGAATGGCAAATATACAGAACCGGTAACCATTTCAACGGTATTTCCCATCGCAAGCAGCCTGAAATTCAAGAATGGCGAAAATATTGAAAATAACGTGCACACCAAATGGGCCAAGGATACGCTGGGCATTGACATCAAGTATCTCTGGACCGTAAGTGACCAGAACAACGCCTATGAAACCAAGCTGCGCCTGATGCTGACCTCAGGTGAGAAAATGCCGGACATCATCTCTTTCCGTGGCAGTCCTTCCCTGATCTCCGATCTGATTGACAGCGGCCAGTTCACCGATGCGGGCGAATTGTTCGACAAATATGCTTCCGATATCTACAAAAAAGCGATGGCCGAAGAGCCAACCGTATGGAATCCCTACATGAGAGACGGCAAGCGTATGGGTATCCCGATTCTGGAAAACGCTTATAATAATGATCCGGTTATGTATATCCGTGAGGATTGGCTGAAGAAGCTGAACCTTAAGGCTCCGACGAATCTGGCTGAGCTGGAAACTGTGCTGGATGCGTTCACGAACCAGGACCCTGACGGCAACGGCAAGAAGGATACAACGGGACTGGCTGTAGGCTTCAAAAACAACCTGAACACATGGATGTCGGAAGCCGGATGGGTCTTCGGGATGTTCGGCGCTATGCCTAACCAGTGGAACAAGACAGCGGACAACCAACTCGCTTACGGTTCTGTTCAGCCGGAGATGAAGGAAGGTCTGGCAACGATGCAGAAATGGATGAAGGCAGGCTATATCTCCTCCGAATCCGGTCTGTATGATGAGAACAAAGCAACAGAAGCTTTTACAGCAGGCAAATCCGGTATCATTGTCGGCCCTTACTGGATGACAGGCTGGCCGCTGCCGGATCTGCAGAAGAACGTTCCAGGTGCAGTGCATAAGGCTTATCCGCTTCCGGCAGGCCCGGATGGCAAGGTTGGCAGACACGGCACGAAGATCGCCTCCGGTGCTGTATTGATCAACAAGGATATGGAGCATAAAGACGCATTCTTCGTCTACCAGAACTATCTGTTTGATAACTGGGCCAACCCGGACAGCACAACCTTCGTGAACGGCTTCGCCAAAGGCTACGATTATGATATCGCTGAAGACGGAACCGTCCTGAAAGAGCAGGATACGGATAAGATTCCAGGCGGCTGGGTGGATGCGATCCGTTATACTCTGACTTACGATGGAGCCATTATTCCTAACCTGATGATGAATACACTGGCCAAGCTGGCCGGCGGTGCTGAGCCTGCTAACCAGTATGAGAAGAATCTGTCCGAGCGTATTCCTGAGCAGATCTTAGCAGCTAAGATCATCGTCGACCAGAAGGACAGTGTAATGCCTGAGATGTTCACAGGTACACCTACTGAAACTCAGCTCGCCCGTGGAGATATGCTGGAGAAGCTGGAGAAGGAAATTCTGAACAAAATTATTTATGACAAAGCGCCGGTAGACGAATTCGATACCTTTGTAGAGAAATGGAAAACTACAGGCGGCGACAAAGTGACCACAGAGGTCAATGAATGGTATCAATCTCTGCAGAAATAAAGATATAAAGAATAAGGGCGGCCCCTAGGCCGTCCTTTCATTTGGAGGAGGGCAATGTGAAATATCGTCTGTCTATCTTTCAGTGGCTGTCGTTTGTCCTGATGCTG
The DNA here is from genome assembly GCF_037963835.1 of Paenibacillus sp. FSL H8-0332. Lineage (NCBI taxonomy): Bacteria > Bacillati > Bacillota > Bacilli > Caryophanales > Paenibacillaceae > Paenibacillus > Paenibacillus sp. FSL H8-0332. Next base: position 5,075,697 of record NZ_CP150145.1, on the reverse strand, counting down.
ATGCTGCTGATCATTGTAGGTGCGTTTTGGCTCATCTACCGGCTGAACGTGAAGGACATTCAGAATGAGCTGAGAAAAAACAAAATGTACGAGGTTGAATTCATGACCTCCCAGCTATCCACGCAATTTGAACAGGTGCTGACAAATACCATTACTTTGTCACAGGACCAGTCTGTGCGTGGATATCCTTATATTCTGAAGTTCGGGGATCAATATTCCAAATATGAGATGAAGCTGACCATCATCGATAAGCTGGCCCTGAACACGGCCTCTACCTCCTGGAAGAATACAGTGATTCTGTATTATGAGGATGAGAAAGAGACGGTATCCTCAGATTCCTCCTTCTCCTTCAGCACCTTCAGTCCCCCGGAGCAGGCGCGGAACCGCTGGGTGCTGCACACGGATAAGGAAGGCAAGGGATATTACTCCAACATCATGCGCAGTCATATCAGCTCGCTGTTAATTGAAGTCAGGATTTCTCTGGATAATCTGGTGAAAATGATGGATCAGTATGTCTCCGGTATGCCGCTGTTATACGATGCCTCTGAGCGGGCCTTTATCCAGCCGGGGGCGGCGTTTCCGCAGGAGCTGTTACAGTCGATCAGCCCTGGGATCAGCGGGAACCGGGGCACAATCTCCGCTACAGTGAACCGTACAGAGTATCAGATTAACTATATGAAGTCGGACATGCTGGATTTGTATTTCATTGATGCCTATCCCAAGCGCCAGTATATCGAACCGATTAACCGCAATAACCGGCTGTTCCTGTATGCGGTGCTGGTAGTGCTGGTTGGCATTATGTTCTACACACTGCTGCTCCGCAAGCAGGTCCAGAAGCCTGTGATCATGCTACGGAAGGCGATTGACCGGTTCGACCGGGGCGACTTTTCCAGCCGTGCCGTCGATCTGCAGGTCAATGAGTTCAAGGTGCTTGGCAATTCTTTTAACCGGATGGCCGAGAATACCCAGATTCTGATTGAACAGGTCTTGCTGGGCGAGATTGAAGTCAAGGAAGCGAAGCTGAAGCAGTATCAGGCGCAGATTAATCCGCATTTTCTGTATAACTGCCTGAATTTCATCCAGAGCAAAGCCAGCATTGAAGACTATCAGGCGGTGACCGCGATGACGCTTCATCTGGCCTCGTACTGCCGGTATATTCACAAGATCGAACAGCTGGAGTCTTCCCTTCAGGATGAGCTGGAATTTGTAGAGCATTATCTTCATATAGTACATCTGCGCAAAAAAGAAATCACCTTCGAGTTCGGTGTCACGGCAGAGGCGGGCAGATACCGGTTGCCAAGGATGATTCTGCAGCCGCTCGTTGAGAATTGTATTAAGCATGGAATTGAACCGAACTTAAGGCCCGGAATTATCTCGATCACAGCGGAAGAAGTGGATTCGTATCTTCTGATTACCGTGAAGGATAACGGAATCGGCATGACGGAGGAACGGCTCGGCGCGGTCCGCCGCCATATCGAGGATAATATTATCAGCAATGAACAGCTCGGAACGGGGCTAAGGAATGTGAATCAGCGGCTGCGCTTGTATTTTGGCAAAGACTCCGGGTTATCCGTAGACTCCGTGCTGTCCGAAGGCACCTGTTACCGGATTCGGATTGAAAAGGAGGGAGAAGCTCATTCTGCAAATTCTGCTGGTAGATGACGAACAATATGTCGTAGATGATCTGGAGCTTGCTTTTCCATGGCAGGACTTCGGGATTGACAAAGTATACAAAGCCTACTCCGGCGCCCAGGCCATGCAGATGATCGGGCAATACCCGGTGGATATAGTCATTACGGATATTGCCATGCCGGGGATGAGCGGGCTGGAGCTGGTGAAGCAGGTACGGGGGACCCACCGGAGAATCAAGTGTATTCTGCTAACCGGCTATGCCGAGTTCGAATATGCAAGGGAAGCCCTCCAGTATGGGGTGGTAGAGTATCTCGTCAAGCCGCTGGATCATGAGAAGCTGCGGACGGCTCTGGAGAGCACAATTAAGACTATTAAGAAGGAAATCGACCGGACGGCATCTTATGAGCAGGCGATGCTGGCCTTCCGTGAGCATCTTCCGGCGCTGAAGGATAAGCTGCTGGCCGAGCTGATTCAGGGCAAGTCTTATCCGCAGGAACGGCTGAAGGACAAGCTGAGCGGGTATCAGATCGATTTTCAAGTGAACGACCGGGTCTTCCTGATTCTGATCCGTCTGGAGGAGCATTTCACGAACTTCGGGCTGGATAGCCAATTGCTCTTTGAATACGCGGTGACGAACATTGCCTGCGAGCTGCTGGGCCCTTGCTTCGAGATGTGGCATGGCCGGGATGCTTACGAGAACCTGGTGTTTATTGTGAAGAGCAATGAAGCTGGGGCGGTTGACCAGGGCAAGATTCTGAAGCAGCTAACCCATAATACCCATCAGCTGCACAGCAGTGTGAATGAATATCTGAATGGTGGAATCTCGGTGATTCTGTCCTACCCGGGCGAATTCCCGCTGGATCTCCGCGCCATGTATGAGGATTCCCAGTCGGCGTTAAGACAGCAAGTGGGCAATGACCAGGGCTATTTCATCTCCTTGACAGACAAGCAGAAGAGCTCGCCGGTCCAGCCGCTCAAGGACTTATATGCTTCTCCGACACTGATGCATCTGCTGGAGACCGGCCAGTGGCAGGGGTATAAGGAACGGCTGCAGCAGATGAGAGAGCTCAGCAACAGCCTTCCGGCCTATAATGAAGAATATATTGAGGAGATCCGCACCATGATTCTCGGCTCCTTTCACTATATTGCCCATAAGAATCATAGCCTGCTGTCCGATCTGGTCGGGCGGGAGCTGCTGGATAAGACTCTCTTCCGTTCCATGTCCCAACTGGTCAGCTGGGGTGAGGCGCTGGTGGATACCCTGCAGGGCAAGCTCGAACGGGATACACAGAATAATCGGATGGGCATCGTCAAGGAGATGCAGAGCTGTATCGCGGCTAATCTGGCAGAGGCCAGCCAGCAATTCGTTGCGGACGCGGTCTCGCTCCATCCGGCATATGTCTCCAGACTGTTCAAGCAGGTCAGCGGGATCAGCATCAGTGAGTATATCCTGAATAGGAAGATGGAGCAGGCCGTAGCAAGCCTCCGGGATTCCGAACTGAAAATCTATGAGATCTCCGAGCAGCTCGGCTACGCCAACAGCCAATATTTCATCAAAGTGTTTAAGGAGCAGTTCGGCATGACGCCCCAGGATTACCGGGGGAAGCTGTAAGGTATGCTATTCTATAGAGCCGTGAGCAGAAGGGGCTCAGGCTCTATCAATCACTTATTAGCTAAATTAAATAGGAAGAGAGTTAAACGAAGATATATTGACTTGTAGTCGAATTTCTTCTAAAAATGTAAAGAGAACAACTTAAAAGAGATATTTTGGAATGCGGAATGGGTAATATAGGATTATAGAGAATAAAATAATATGGAGGTGCAGTGGGGCTTTAAAAACATGCTTTTGTTGGAGAAGGTGACTAAAGATGAATAGAAAATACCTAATGGCGGTCTTCATAGGTTTGTTCATGCTTCTTATGAGTGCTTGTCAAAAAGACAATCCCTACGATTCTCTGTTTCACCATGTGGAGGAGCATCGTACTGTGTTTGCCATGACAAAGGATGAAGGGATTGCCGCTCTGGACTTGGTCGATTACGAAGATAAGAATAACACGCTTACTCTGAATGAAGAACTCACGGCAGAGGATCAAAAGTACGGACAACGAATACGACTCGACAATAATCAATTGATTGAAGGTTATGAATTGGTGACACGATTGCCGAGATCCGAGATTGGATACCAGCAAGCAGGGAGAATTGTGGAGGCCTTCATGGGACACTATAGCCCTTCTGAGGAAGAAAAAGAGAAGGTGCTTGATTCTATCCATGCCGTCGATGACAAGACTTTTCCCGTCAAGCCGGAGGTTAAGCTAGTGACAGAATCGTGGGAGAGCAATGATAAGGGTGGGAGCATGAGTATTCATTATAGATTAACCAACAGTCTAGCGAACGCCGAGGAGATATCTTTGGTATTACAATTTCTCCGCACAGCTTCTCCCTAAATGATTATGCCTTATCCCCTGATATCAAAGGTTTCGGCTCATTCGAGCTGAAGCCTTTTTTGCTGCTGGCCTGCTAGAACCAAATACAATAGGCAGCAGCGAGCGCTGGGGGGGGGGCGGATGTATGCGAAAAACCGATTACATTGGACAGCGGTGAGGGCGCTTGGGCCGGATGTAATCGAAAAACCGACCACATTAGGCGCGGCGGAGGCGCGTGGTCCGAATGTAATCGAAAAAGCGATTACAATTGTCCTGGGCGTGGTGCTTGGACTGAATGTAATCGAAAAACCGATTACAATTCGACTGGGAACGGCGCGTGGTCCAAATGTAGTCGGAAAACCGAACACACCGCCGCCAGCGCCGCACTCACCCCTTTTAATTAGCTAAAATTTAAATATGATAACCGATTGACATAGATATGTTAACCGGTTATCATAAAGTTGCATCCGAAATGTATGCGCATTCAAAACAATCATAAGTATGGGGGGATTTCAGTTGAAATTGAGAAAAGCTGCAAGCTTCGCTATCGCTCTGACGGTGGTCACCGGATTACTCGCAGGCTGTTCCAAGGGGAATTCAACGAACAGTGCTGTCAAGGAAGACAAGGGGAATGGGGGAACACAAACAGAGCAAGCCTCCAAGGACGTTAAGCTAACTTTCTTCAATACTTCTGCAGAAGTCAATACAGTATTCGAGGAGCTGTTCAAGAAGTATCATGAGCAGAATCCGCAGGTGACGATTGAACTGATTCCTACGCCGATCGGCGGCGCGCAGCTTGAGAAGTTCCAATCCCTGCTGGCCTCCGGCAATCCGGCGACAATCGTGAATCTGGATGCAGGCACCATACTTCAATATAAGGATGATTTTCTGGATTTAGAGCCGGAGAAGGCGAAGTATGAAGAGCTGACCAATCCGGGAGCCATCGACGGCGCATTGCTGGACGGACAATTCCTGGGTATTCCCTGGACTGCCCAAGGCTACGGTCTGCTGTACAACAAGCGTGCGGTAGAAGAGGGTATCGGCGGTGCCTTTGATCCAGCATCGGTGAAGACCCGTGATGATCTGGAAGCGGTCTTCAAGAAGATTGAAGCCTCCGGCAAAGCACCGGTCATGCTTCACGGGGCAGACTGGTCGCTCGGCGCCCACTATCTGGGATTGACCTATTCCCTGCAGTCGCAGAAGGTGGAGGACAACCGGAAGTTCGTGGAGGAGCTGAAGAACGGGCAGGTTAAGCTGACGGAGAATCCGCAGTTTACCGGACTGATGGATACCTTCGATCTGTTGAAAAAATACAACGCACGTAAGAGCGACCCGCTCGTTGCCGATTATAACCGTGACAGCGCAGATTTCGCCAAGGGAGCTGCCGCCTTCTACTTCATGGGAGACTGGAGCTGGGCGGTCATCGGAACGCTGGAAGGCCGCGATGCTGACTTCGGTATCCTGCCGCTGCCTATTAGCAATAATCCAGAGGATTTCGGCAACGCGCAAGTCGCCTACAGCGAGCCTAAGCTGTTCGCCATCGATGATTCGAAGTCTACGCCGGAGCAGCAGGAAGCCGCCAAAGCGTTCATCGAATGGATGGTCAGCAGCGAGGACGGCCAGAAGGCTATTATTACCGATATGGGGCTGTCCATGCCGTATAAGGATCTCAAGGCACAGAGCACCAACATCATGTCCAATGCCGTCAGCGAATATGTGAAGCAAGGGAACATCATCAATATCGGTGTGATTAATTACTTGCCGCAGGATTACTGGGCCAAGACCGGCGCTGCGATGCAGAAGTATCTGGTAGGCAATATCGACCGCCAGGGGCTTGCGCAGGAGGTTCAGGATTACTGGAAATCATATGCAGGGAAATAGAGAATCTCTCCGTTTGTGCTAAAAGAACAGGCTGAACCGGGACATTCTCCAGTTCAGCCTGTTAAGAGGAAAGGGGGCAGCACTATGAACAAAAAGCTATCACTGAAGAATGCGGGGACGTTTCTGGTCTTCGGAGGTCCCTCGATCTTCGCTTTTGCCGCCGTTGTGATTATACCGTTCATCGTCGGCTTATATTTGACCTTCACGAACTGGGATGTCCGGACAGGCGACAGCAGCCTGATCGGCTTCACGAATTATCTGGAGGTATTCAGGGATAAGGTGTTCCTTCAGCAGCTGTGGTTCACCCTGAAGTATGTCTTCTTCACCGTGGTGATTGCCAATGTGTTCGCTTTCTTCATCGCACTCGCCCTGACGAGAGGCGGGAGAGGGGAACAATGGCTGCGCACAGGCTTCTTCACACCCAATCTGGTCGGCGGGATCGTACTCGGATACCTGTGGCAGACGCTTTTCTCACAGGTGCTGCCTTACCTTGGTGCGAAATACGGCTGGGAGCTGTTTCAGACCTCATGGCTGACGAATACGGGGACGGCATTCTGGGCGCTGATCATTGCAACTGCCTGGCAGCTGGTCGGGTATCTGATGATCATTTATATCGCGGGCTTCACCGGCGTTCCGAATGATGTGCTGGAGGCGGCGAGCATCGACGGAGCGGGACGGACTTCAGTGATTCGCAGAATCATCCTGCCGCTGACGGTTCCTGCGATCGTCATCTGTATTTTCATCTCCCTGTCCCGATCCTTCTTAACGTATGACATCAACCTGGCCTTAACCAAGGGCGGACCGTTCAATTCAACGGAGCTGGCCACCTACCATATCGTGCAAAAAGCCTTCTTGTCCAATCAATACGGTGTCGGCCAGGCAGAGGCAGTCGTTCTGTTCGCTGTCGTAGCGATTATCGCCTTGACGCAATCCTATCTGCTGAAGAAGCTGGAGGTGGAATCTTAATGAATGCTAACCGGCGCATCCTCTCGGGCCTGCGGACAGGATTCCTGTACCTGCTGCTGTTCGCCTTTTTAACACCGTTTCTGCTGATTATTATGAATTCCTTCAAGACCACCCAGCAATTCTTCGAGAGCCCGCTGTCACTGCCGACAACGATTAATTTCAAGAACTATGCCAGCGCTTTCGACAATATGGACTTTATGCAGGGATTCATGAACTCGCTGATCATTACGGGGATTTCCGTTACGATCATTATTATTTTCTCGGCGATGACCGGGTACTTGTTCGTACGCTACAAATGGAAGGTGAATTCCATCTTCTTTTTCCTCATGCTGGCCTCCATGGCTCTGCCCTTCCAGGTGCTGATGATTCCCATGGTGATGCTGTACGGAAATATGGGGCTGCTGAATACCAAGCTGACGCTGCTGTTCATGTATCTCGGCTTCGGAGTGCCGTTCGGCGTCTTCACGTTCCACGGCTTTATCAAGGGGATTCCTTATGAGCTGGAAGAATCGGCGTTTATCGAAGGGAGCAGCACGCTGCGGACGTTTTTCAGTATTGTGCTGCCCTTGCTGAAGCCGGTGTTCGTCACCCTGCTGGTGCTCGATGTGCTCTGGATCTGGAATGACTATCTTCTGCCTAGTCTGGTGCTGCTGTCGCCGGATCAGAAGACACTGCCGCTGTCCACGTATACCTTCTTCTCCTCCTATTCTGTGGACTATGCGCCGCTGATGGCCGGGCTGATTATGACGATCATTCCCGTGCTGATCATCTACCTGTTCCTGCAAAAACAGATCATCAAGGGGATCACGGAGGGAGCGCTGAAATAGGGGAGGTTGACGTTATAGCTGAAATCTAACCCGAATTCATCTATAATTGGAACTAAAAAGCAAGGTGGTTCCTATGGCGAATCTGAAGGACGTCGCAAAGCAGGCAGGACTTTCTGTCAATACAGTGTCCAGAGTCCTTAACAATAGAGGGTATATCAGTGACAAGACGAAGGAGAAGGTCTACCGGGTGATGAAGGAAATGAATTATCAGCCGAATGAAATGGCCCGGGCCCTGTTCCGCAAAAAATCGAATATGATCGGGCTGATCATCCCGGCGATTTCCCATCCTTTTTTTGCCGAGCTGACCGGCTATCTCGAATATTATGCAGACCTTAAGGGCTACAAGCTGCTGCTCTGCAATTCCAACCGCAACGTCTCCAAGGAAGTAGATTATATCGAGATGCTCAAAAAAAACCAGGTCGATGCCATCATCATGGGCAGTGCCGTGCTGGATGTGCAGCATTACCTTCACCTGGGCCTGCCGATCGTCTCCTTCGACCGTGTAATCTCAGAGGATATACCAGTGGTCACCTCGGATAATCTGGAGGGCGGCCGGCTGGCTGCCCGGCTATTAATCGGCAAGGGCTGCCGGCACACGGTCTATATCCAGCGGGGGATCGACGGTCCCCAGCATCACTTCATGCTGGCCGGCTTGAGAAGGCAGGGGTACGAAGAGGCGCTGAAGCATGCCGGGCTTGCGCCAATGTACTTACAGCTGGAGGTTGAAGAGGGGAGCTACACCGGAGGGGACACTGCCATTGCCGCCTACCTTCAGGAGCATCCTGAGATTGACGGCGTATTTGCCAGCAGTGATGTGATTGCCGCCGAGGTCATTCATGCATGCAACCTGCTCGGCAAGGAGATTCCGTCAGCGATGCGCATTGTGGGCTATGATGATGTGCAGCTTGCCTCGCTGATCTCACCGCGTCTAAGCACTGTCCGGCAGCCGATTCAGGAGATGAGCGAAGCCATTATGGAGCTGGCGGTCCAGCAGATCGAGGGCCAGACGGTGGCGATGGTGAATACGTTCCCGGTAACGGCTGTGGAGCGCGGCACGACCTGATACCCCGGACTGGCAGCTTCCCTGCCAGCGTCTGCCCTAGTAGAGCATCAGGTTTAATATTGTGAATATTCCCGCAGCAGTCCTTCGGATGCTGTAGGTGCTGGAACGGTAGCAGCTGCATTTTGTACATTAGAATGCTGTAAAAATGCCTTCAAAATAGAATCTATTGTATTCCGTACAATTGAATGTTGAAAAGAGGCCATTTTCCACCCTAAACACAACATTCCACTGTATGAAATGCAATAGAATCTCATATTATGGCTAGCTATGCATTTTCTATTGCAGGAAATACAATTACCTACATGAATCCAAGAGTAGAAGTCGGCAACAGGTAGCCTATCAGCTTAATATTAGCTCGAGGTTCATGCTTATAGTTTTAAAGCTGCTGCTGCCCTATTATATTAACCGGTTAACACAGAGCCATGCCCTGTTCCGCTGAACAGAGGAAGTAGGCTGACCCGGGTCAGGAGGTACGGATGGCTGTAACCATCAAAGATGTTGCCGAGAAGGTCGGCGTCTCCGTCACTACCGTCTCCCGTGTGCTTAATAACCGGGGATACCTCAGTGAGAGTCTGAAGCAGAAGGTGAACGATGCCATGGAGGAGCTGAATTACCATCCGAGTGAGGTGGCACGCTCCTTACTGCGCAAGAAGTCCAATATTATCGGCCTGATTCTGCCGGATATCTCCCATCCGTTCTTCGGAGAGGTAACCAAGCATATTGAGGCCTATGCCTATGAACAAGGCTATAAGCTTATGTTGTGCAATTCCCTGCATCATAAGAAAAAAGAGAAAGAGTACATCGATCTGCTGCGGGCCAGCCGGGTTGACGGGATCATCATGGGCAGCCATACGATGAGCGTGAACGATTACAAGTCGATCAACCTGCCGCTGGTGTCGCTGGACCGGCAGATCTCGAAGTCGATTCCGTTCATTGCCTCGGATAACTATCAGGGGGGAGTGCTGGCCACCCGGCTGCTGCTGCGTAAAAAATGCCGGAGCATCGCCTATCTCAGCGGGAATCTGCGCCTGAATCTGCTGGCCAAGCAAAGGCATGACGCCTTCCTGGAGCAGGTCAGGGGGCAAGATGTTGAATATACCGTCCGGCAAACCGATCTGAACGGATTCAAGTATAAGGATTACGAGAAGCTGGTCAGTAGTCTTTTTGAGGAACGTCCTGAGCTGGACGGCGTATTCGCGAGCAGCGATATGCTGGCGCTACAGGTGCTGAAGCAGTGCAGAAGGCTGGGCAGAGCCGTGCCCGGCCAAGTCAAAGTCATTGGATATGACGGAATTGCCGCCCTGGATGCGGAGGATCTGACGACCATCGTCCAGCCGATCAAGAAAATGGGCGAGCTGGCCGTTCAATATCTGCTTCAGCAGATTGCCGGCGAGCCGGTCCCGCTGGAGACGATTCTTCCCGTCCGGTTATCGGAGAAGGGGACCACTTAAAGTACGCAGGATTCATTCACATTCGAACGATATGGAGGGAATATAGATGGATTTCATTCACCGCGTGGCCCCGGAATTAAGAGAGGGGATTGCCGGATTGCCGCCGCTGCATTTGCCAGAGGATCTGGCCGCAGCCCGGAATATGATTCCGTTGCTTACAGAACGATCGGACCGTGTCCGCATTACGGAGCGGGTCCTGATTGCCGGTTCCGGGCCGGTACGGATCAGAATCTATGAACCGGCGAAGCGGAGTAAGCATAAGCTGCCTGCCCTGCTCTGGACTCATGGCGGCGGCTATATTCTGGGCCAGCCGAGCGGTGACGATGCGTTATGCGAGAGCTTCGTCCTCGCGGCCAACTGTGTGGTCGTGTCGCCCGATTACCGCCTTGCCCCGGAGCATCCGTACCCGGCAGCCATTGAGGACTCTTATGCAGCGCTTGTGTGGCTGGCCGATATCAACAATGGGCTGAGCATTGATTTGACCCGGATTGCCGTCGGCGGAGCAAGTGCAGGCGGCGGTCTGGCAGCTGCACTGGCGCTGATGGCGAGAGACAAGGGCGGTCCTGCCCTCTGCTTCCAGCTTCCGCTGTATCCGATGCTGGATGACCGCAACACTACACCTTCCAGCTATGAGGTGACGCACCCTGCGGTGTGGAACCGGGCTAACAATCTGGTGGCATGGGAGATGTACCTGGGCGGTCCTGCCGGGGGCACAGACACCTCCCCGTATGCGGCACCCGGCCGTGCGGAACAGCTGGCGGGACTTCCGCCCGCCTATACCTGTGTCGGACAGCTCGACCCGTTCCGTGATGAGACGATAGACTATGTGGCCCGGCTGGCACAGGCCGGTGTAGAAGTGGAGCTTCATCTCTACCCGGGCGGCTATCATGGCTTCGAGCATGTTGTCCCTGCAGCCGAAGTCAGCCGCAGAGCCAGAGAGGGATACATCCATGCCTTGGCAAGAGCCTTGAACTCTTAAATTGTAAAAAGAGGACGGGTTTTTGAAAGTATTGTGTACACAGAGACCATAGAATGGATATGACACAAGGATACTGGAGTACCAAGGGGGAGTGCGGGTGTTTAGACTCGGAGAGACAATACAGTTTGAAGATCAGGCGAACGATGTGTTAACAGTGGGCGAGCTGCTCGTGGATATGATCTCCAATGAGTACGGCGAGGATACGGTAGGTGATGGATATACCCGGTATTTTGGCGGATCGCCTTCAAATATTGCCATTAATGCGGGGAAGCTGGGCATCCGGTCGCATGTAGCTTCGGCGGTGGGCAGGGATAGCCTGGGCAACTATCTGATGAACCGGCTGCAGAGCGCCGGAATGGCGACAAGCGGCATCCAGCAGGTCGATGATTCTACCAGTATGGTGGTGATTACCAAGAGTCAGGCTACGCCGGTTCCGATCTTTTACCGTGCGGCGGATTACCGGCTGGAGTACAATGAGGCGCTGGAGCAAGCCTTGATTCATTCCAGAATTGTCCACTTCTCCTGCTGGCCGATCTCCAGGAACCCGTCCCGTGAGACAGTGGAGCGGGTGATCAAGACGGCAAGGATGCATAAGGTGCTGATCGGCTTCGATCCCAACTACCATCCCTCGATCTGGCAGAAGGGGGAGGACGGGGTAGCCTATGTCAAAAGCATCATCCCGAAGGTGGATATCATCAAGCCTTCCGAGGATGATGCTGAGCGTCTGTTCGGTCCCGGCACGCCGGAGGAGCAGATCGCCAGATTCCTTGCGCTTGGCGCGAAGCTGGTCATTCTGACGCTGGGCAAGGACGGGGCACTCGTCTCCACCGGAAGCGAAACGATGTCGTTTGCCACCAAGGCGACGCAGATTGAAGATACGACGGGAGCAGGAGATGCCTTCTGGTCCGGATTCTATACAGCTATTATCAAAGGGTATACGCTCACAGAGGCGCTGGAGCTTGGATTTGCTGTCAGCGCGTACAAACTGAAATTCACGGGTGCGGTAGTCGATCTGCCTGCGCTTGCGGTCATTAAGCAACAATTCAACCTGTAGGAGGCTTCTTAAGATGACACTGAAGAATCAAGTACAGTTAATTACCTATCCCGATTCGCTGGGCGGAGACCTGAAGCAGCTTCATCAGGTGCTGCGCGGCCCCTTCGCCGGGCTGTTTGCCGGGGGGATTCACATCCTTCCGCCCTTTCCTTCTTCGGGGGACCGCGGCTTTGCGCCGCTGACTTATCTGGAGATCGAGCCGGAATTCGGCACCTGGGAGGATATCCGCAGCATCGGGGCAGAATTCGATGTGCTGGTGGATCTGATGGTCAATCATATCTCCAGGCAATCGCCGTATTTCCAGGACTTCCTGGAGCATGGCCGGGCTTCTAAATATGCGGATCTGTTCATTACCTTGGACAAAATCTGGGAGCATGGCGAGCCTGTGCGTGCGGATATCGAGAAGATGTTCCTGCGGCGGCCGCTGCCGTACTCTACCTTCACAACTTCTGGAGGGGGGAAAGAGAAGGTCTGGACCACTTTTGGCAAAACCGACCCTTCCGAGCAGATTGATCTGGATATCCATTCTCCGCTTACCCGCGACCTGCTGCGGCAGTTCTTCCTGAACTTCAAAGAGCAGAATGTCAAGATCGTCAGGCTGGATGCGGTCGGGTACGTGATCAAGAAGCTGGGCACCAGTTGTTTCTATGTGGAGCCGGAGATCTATGAATTCCTGGACTGGATTAAGGAGATGGCCGATTCGCTGGACATAGAGCTGCTGCCGGAGGTACATGCGCATCACAGTATCCAGACCAAGCTATCGGAATACGGCTGCTGGATCTATGATTTTATTCTGCCTTACCGCGTGCTTGAGGCGCTTACCGGCAGATCCAATACGGCGCTGTACGACTATCTGCGGACCCGTTCGCCTAAGCAGTTCACGATGCTGGACTGTCATGACGGGGTTCCGGTGAAGCCGGATCTGGATGATCTGATCGATACGAAGGAAGCACGGGAGCTGGTGGATCTCTGCGTGGAGCGCGGGGCGAACCTGAGCCTGATTCTGTCCGAGGAGCATAAGGCGCCGGATGGCTTCGATGTCCATCAGATCCGCTGCACGTATTACAGTGCGCTGAATGAGGATGACGATGCGTACCTGGCAGCAAGGGCGATTCAATTCTTCGCACCGGGTATTCCGCAGGTCTATTATGTAGGCTTGCTGGCTGGCCGTAATGATCTGGAGCAGGTTGCCCTGACGGGGGAAGGCCGGGAGATTAACCGCCATAACTATACGCTGGAGGAGATTGCAGCGGAGAGTGAGCGGGAGGTCGTGCAGCGGCTGATGAAGCTGATCCGCTTCCGCAATGAGTATAGCGCCTTCCATGGAACCTTCCGGGTGCTGGAGGCAGAGGCGGATGAAATCAGGCTGATGTGGGAACAAGGAACAGCATATTGCCGGTTGCATATTAACCTTCAGAATTATAAGACTGTTATCGAATATATAGATCAGCAGGGACAAGAAGCGGTATACTGGGTCTGATTCTAATTCGTTAAGGGGGAATGATGATGGCTACAATGCAAATCAGCCTGTTCTCGGCAAGTCTGAAGCGGGAGGTCACGATCCAGGCCATATTGCCGGTGGATCTGCCGGAGGGCTGGGGATTGCCGGCCTGGTCGGGCCAGCCCTTGAGATCGCTCTATCTGCTGCACGGCTTCTCCGGCAGCCAGAACGACTGGCTGAACTTCTCCAGGATCAGGGAGCTGGCAGACAGGCATCAGGTGGCAGTATTCATGCCGGCCGGGGAGAACCGCTTCTATGTTAATGATGAGCTTAGGGAAGAATACTACGGTGAGTATATCGGCAGGGAGCTGGTAGACTTCACCCGCAAGCTGTTCCCGTTATCAGCAGCCAGAGAGGATACCTGGATCGGCGGCTTATCAATGGGTGGCTACGGTGCGATCCGCAACGGCCTCAAGTACGCGGAGCGCTTCGGCCGGATCATCGCCTTATCCTCGGCCTTAATTCCGTATAGAGTGGCCAATATTGCCCCAGACTATAAAGACGGAATTGCCAGCTATTCCTACTATGTCAGCGTCTTTGGTGATCTGAGCAGGCTGCTTGGCAGCGACAAAGACCCCGAGCAACTGGTGCGTGACGTGAAGGCGCAAGGACTTGCCCTGCCGGAGCTGTACATAGCGTGCGGAACCGAGGACATGCTGCTGGATGTGAACCGCCGGTTCCATCAGTTCCTCGAAGGCGAGCAGGCTGCCCATTACTATGAAGAGGGCCCGGGCGACCATAACTGGGTGTACTGGGATAAGCATATCGAAGCTGCGCTGGATTGGGCGGGTAATTGACTTTATAAGAAGCACTTAAGAAAATGCATACTTATACGCCCCTGGGTCTGGCCTAAGAAGGTATCGGCTCAGGGGCGTGCTGAATTCCGGGGAAAGGAAGAGGCGGGGATGATCCGAACCAACAGTATCGTGTTCAAATTTTCGTTGCAAATGACAGTGATTCTTGCGATCCTGCTGTCTATCCTTGTTCTGAGTAACATCTACTCCCTGGAGGTTGTGCGAAGCAATGCACTGACTAGCTCGCGTAATACACTGGCCCTCTATCAGGCCAACATTCATAATAATTTCAACAATTTCTCCAAGGACCTCATTGAGGTGTTCGACCATAACGTGGATGCCGCCGTGAATTCGGCGGGAATGGATGAGAACAACCGGTATTTCAAGGTCCAGCAGCTCAAGAATAGCCTGCAGTCGAAAATAGCAGGCGATAATTCGAGCGACGGCATGTTCATCAGGCTCTCGGATGAGCTGGTGCTGGAGCAGTTCAACCGCCGGATTCAATCGGAGGATAAGCTGGCTCTGGTGGATTTTATCAATATGCATAAATTCAGTACGGCTCCGGCAGCATCAAGCGGGGAGTGGAAGGTCTTCCAGATCCGCGGCGAGTCCTACTTGTTCAAATATATTACTTATTCCGGGGTCAGCTTCGGAACGTTAGTGAAAGCGGACACTCTGCTGGCCATGGTCGACAGGGGAGGGAATGATCAGAACCGGTATGTGCTCAGTGATTCGAAAGGAAATATACTGGCAGCGAGTAATATCCCTCTGCAGGAGGGAGAGACGACGCTTGAGAGCTTAAGCAGGCAGTATCAGCGGGATTACCTGATTGTATCTGAACCGATCGGCGAGTTCGGGCAGATGACTCAAATGGTTGCCAAGGGCAGTCTGTTCTCAGGCCTGAAGCTGATTCAGTGGGGGATTGCCCTGCTGGCGGTTCTCTCGGTCATTGTGGTGCCGCTGGTGCTGAGATTCCTGACGAGGGATGTGCTGAGGCCGATTCTGGAGCTGGTGAAGGCGGCGAAGGCGGTCGAGCAGGGGCAGCTGGAATACCAGATTCCGCAGAATACCCCCTACTCCCTGGAATTCCTGAAGCTGTTCCATGCGCTGGAGTCCATGGTCAGTGAGATCAAGGATCTGAAGATTCAGTCCTATGAAGAACAGATCGAAATCAGCCGCGCCGAGATCAAGTATCTGCAGATGCAGATCCGGCCCCATTTTTTCCTGAATGCGATCTCAACGATCACCAGCTTAACCTATCAGAATAAAAATGAGGAGATCCGCCGCCTGATCCACTGCCTCTCTGAGCATCTCCGGTATATGTTCAAAGGGGGGCTGATGGAAGTGACGATGGAGGAGGAGATCCGGCACACTGAGAATTATATCCGGATGCAGGAGATCCGTTATCCTGAACAGATTTTTTTCATGATCGAGATCCAGGAGGAAGCGCGGCAGGTGCCGATTCCACAGTTCATGATTCAGACCTTTGTGGAGAATACGTTCAAGCATGCCATGTTCGTTCAGGAGCTGCTGTCCATCTTCATCAGGGTGCGGATGGAGCAGCGAGACGATAGTTCATTTGTCAGCATTGTCATTGAAGATAACGGGGCGGGCTTCGCTTCTGAATGGCTGGATCAGCCGGAACGCGAAGAGGCAGGAGAGGACGGGGGCAGAGTGGGCATTGCCAATATCCGCAAGACCCTCAGACTGCTCTACAAACGGGAGGATCTGCTTAAGCTGTCCAACAACCAGTCTACAGGTGCCAGGGTTGAGCTGTGGATTCCTGTGAAGCCGCTCGAATGGGGCCAGCCCGGCTTAGAGGGAGGATAATATGCGTTGTATGCTGATTGACGATGATATTCCTACAATTGAAGCGCTGCGCGGCATTGTGAATTGGGAGGAATTCGGAATTACGGAAGTGCTCACCGCTCATAATATACAGGATGCGAAGCAACTCTTCGAGAACGGCGATCCGGATCTGATTATTTGCGATATTGAAATGCCGCGCGGATCTGGCATTGATATGATCAAGTGGGCCAGAGACCGTCACTATGAAGGCGGATTCATTTTCCTGACCTGTCATGAGAGCTTCACCTTCGCCTCCAAGGCGATCTCGTATGACGCCGACTCGTATCTGGTCAAGCCGCTGGACAAGCAGGAGCTGGAAGCAGCGCTCCGCAAGTCGATGGATACGCTGAAGAACAAAATCATGTTAGGCGAATACAGCAAGCTGGGCCATGCATGGCTGAAGAACCAGGATCTGATAGAACGCAGCTTCTGGAGCGATGTGCTGACGGCGACGATCTCTCCCCGGCCCCAGCTGATCCAGAGTGAGGTGCAAAAGCGGGAGCTGGCCGTTCAGGCGCATGCGGAGTACAGGCTGCTGCTGGTAAGTGTTCCCCGCTCCCAGATTGAACGGGAATGGGACGAGAGCATCTTCCATTACGCCCTCTCGAATCTGGTCTCAGAAATTCTCAGCAGCCGGGTGGGCAGCGGCCGGATGATTGCCTATCAGGTCGATAAAGTATTCTACAATGCGATCATTGTGGAGAGTCCGGCGGATATGCAGGAGCTGGAGGCAAGCGCCGGAGAGATCATCCGGCTGTCCAGGCAGTATCTGAAATGTACGGCTACCTGTTACTTCAGTGAGCCTGGGGTGATCTCCCGCCTGGCGCAGCTTAAGACGGAGCTGGAGCAGGCCGACGAGTCGAATATTATTTTCCGGGGCAAGCTGCATTTGCCGAATAAGCCCTTCCATGTGGATCTGACCGAGCGCTTCACACTGGATACGGAGCTATTCACCCTGCTGTTCGTCCAGAAGGAGAAGGCGCAGATTGTGAACCGGCTGAAGAAGGAGCTGGAGCTGCTGACGAGTCTGAACAAGCTGGATGCGGCTACGCTCCATTCGATCCGTGAGGATCTGCTTCAGGTGGTCTATTCGCTGCTTGCGCGGCATCACATTCAGGCACACCGCCTCTTTGAGGGCGAGCTCAGCCAGCAATTGGCCCAGGATGCCGAGAGCAGCGTGTTCGACTTCATGAAATGGGCGCAGGCGCTGACAGACAAGACGGTGGATTCCATCAAGGAGGTGCTGCAGTCCGAAGGGGTGGTCGAGCGGGCCAAACGGTTCATCCAGGACCACTATACTCAAGACCTCAGCCGTGAGGATGTTGCCGCAAGCGTCTATCTGACAGCGGATTATCTGGCGAAGGTCTTCAAGAACGGGACCGGGCAGACGGTCAAGGAGTATTTGAACGACTGCCGCATCCGGGCGGCGAAGCAGATGCTCCTGGAGAGTACGGCCAGTATAGGGGAGATCGCGATGGATACCGGATTTGATACCATTTCTTATTTCTCGACGGTATTCAAAAAATGGACCGGCGAAACACCGGCCGCCTATCGTGCCAAGCACAAGGCCGCTCTATAGCAGGAAGCTCCGCTTTTCGATGAGAGAAGCGGAGCTTCTTGCTGAGCACGTTTTTTTATAAAAATAGCCCGTATTATTGAAAGCCCGCCCCCCTCCAGGGCAAGTACAATGAGAATGTAAATATAGAACAGGAGGCATGATCATGAATAATAAAAAGGGGTTAGGTTCACTGCTGTTGTCTATGGTAATCTGCGGTTCCCTGCTCTCCGCCTGCGGCGGCAATTCCAATACAACATCCGAGGGTTCCGGGAATACAGAAGCTAAGGCCAAGGTGGCTGAGATTGTGTTTGCCTTGCCGTCCTTCAACCGGATTCCCGATGATCTGAGCAAGGTGACGAATGCGATCAATGCTATTACAACCGAGAAGATCGGTGTCAAAGTAGATTTCCGGCTCTTCGGTCCGGCGGATTATGCCCAGAAGGTCAATCTGGCGCTCCAGAGCGGGGAGAAAATGGACGTCTTCACCACGCTCGGACAGTTCTCCAACTATGTGTCCAAGAGTCAGGTGGCTCCGCTCGAAGAGCTGCTTCCCGAGCATGGTAAGGAGCTAACCGCCATTCTGGACAAGGATTTCGGTCCGGATATTCTCAAGACCACCACGATGGATGGACATATC
This sequence comes from Paenibacillus sp. FSL H8-0332, assembly GCF_037963835.1. Lineage (NCBI taxonomy): Bacteria > Bacillati > Bacillota > Bacilli > Caryophanales > Paenibacillaceae > Paenibacillus > Paenibacillus sp. FSL H8-0332. Next base: position 5,057,083 of record NZ_CP150145.1, on the reverse strand, counting down.
TACGGGATTCCTGTGAATAAAGGCATGGCGCTGCCTACCAATATTATCTTCAACGCCGATATGCTGACAGACGCAGGAGTGTCGGCTGACTCGATCCAATCGGTGGAGGATCTGCCTGCGGTCTTCGCAGCTGTGAAGAAGAAGTCACCGGATGTAGTTCCGTTTGGCCCGATTAATGTGAATCCGACAGATACGGGACTTGTGAACTGGATGAAGGGTGCCAGCAAGGTGGATTACCTGACCGATACCACCGGAGTCGGTGTGGTCATCGGGGACAGCGGCAAGGTCGTGAACTTCTACGAATCCGATGTGTTCAAGAATGGGATTCAGATGATGCGGGAGTGGTTCAATGCGGGCTACTTGCAGAAGGATACCGCGACCACGACGATTACAGCGATGGAGATGGTCTCCTCCGGGCGCGGCTTCTCTTTCCTGGGAGGGTACAGCGGTATGGAGGTTGGCAAGCAGCTGAGTGCTCAAGTCGGGAAAAACATTGAGACCAAGCGGATCGCCCCGTTCTACTTCGATACCAGTGCCGTGAACTCTGTAACCTGGATGGTCTCCAGCACTTCCAAGGAGACGGAAGCTGCCGTCAAGTTCCTGAACCTGCTGTATACCGACAAAGAGCTGATTAACACCATTCTTTTCGGAATCGAAGGGGAGGATTATCTCAAGGTGGATGAGCATCATGTGAAATTCCCTGAGGGCATGGACGCCAATACGGTTCCTTATACCTCGATGCTCAGCTCCGGGATCGTAGGCTCCGAGTCACTCCAGTATCAGATGGAGGGAATCAACTGGTCGGATGTGGAACTGAAGCTCCAGGAGAACAAGGATACCGCCAGATCCCCATACTTCGGATTTATCTTTGACCAAGGTCAGGTGAAGACGCAGATGAGTGCGGTGACCAACGTAGTGAGTCAATTCCTGCCGGCACTGGTCAGCGGATCGGTAGACCCTGATACCATTATTGCGAAGTTCAACAGTGCGCTGAAGGATGCGGGTGCGCAGGACATTATAGACAGCAAGCAGCAACAACTGGATCAATGGCTAGCCGCGCAAAAATAGTAATCTTAAATAAGCCTGCTGAAGGTAGAGCCGCTATGGAAGCTCTGCCTTCGGCAATGGAGGTGAATCCGGCATGACAGCCAAACCTAAATCTAAACCGCTCAAAAAAACACTTCCTTTATTGATTCTGGCGGGTCCGGGCCTGCTGTACTTTCTCATCAACAGCTACTTTCCCATGTTCGGGGTGTTCATCGCGTTCAAGGATGTTAACTATGCGAAGGGCATCTTCGGCAGTGACTGGATCGGCTTCAAGAACTTCACCTTTCTGTTCCAGACCAGCGATGCCTGGATTATGACCCGGAATACGCTCTTGTACAATCTGGCCTTTATCGCGCTTGGTACCATAGTTTCAATTATCATCGCCATTCTGATGTCGGAGCTGCTGAACAAGCTCTACTCGAAGCTGTTCATGACCGGACTGATTCTTCCGAATCTGATCTCGATGGTCGTGCTTTCGCTGCTCGTCTTCGCCTTTCTGAACGCCGATAGCGGATTCGTGAATCATTCCATTCTGCGGCCGCTGGGGATTCCGGAGATTAACTGGTATTCGGAGGCGAAATATTGGCCTTATCTGCTGGTGCTTATTCAGATCTGGAAGACGGCAGGCTACGGTTCCATTATCTATTTCGCCTCTATTGCAGGCATCGACAAGAGCATCTACGAGTCTGCCAAAATTGACGGGGCCGGGAAGCTGAAGCAGATCCGCATGATTACCTTGCCGCTGCTGAAGCCGACGATCATCGTGCTGGTGCTGATGTCCATGGGACGGATTTTCAACTCCGACTTCGGCCTGTTCTATCAGGTGCCTATGAACTCTGGTGCGCTGTACAGCACGACTCAGACGATTGATACGTATGTCTACCGCGCCTTGATGCAGCTCAATGATATTGGAATGTCGGCGGCAGCCGGTCTGTATCAGTCGCTGGTCGGCTTTGCCCTGGTGCTTACGGTTAATGCCATCGTCAAGAAGGTTAATCCAGAAAACGCATTGTTCTAGGAGGAAATACAGATGATCCAAACAAGAGGAGAACGGACGTTTACTGTGTTTTCTGCGGTCGTGATGTTCCTGCTGACAGTTTTTGCTTTTTTACCTTTCCTGCTGATTGTCATTGCCTCGTTCACGAATGAGACGACTCTGATCCGCAACGGGTACAGCTTTTTCCCGGAGCATCTAAGTCTTGACGCATACCGGTATATTAAGTCCTCGGCGTACATCTTCATCAGAGCCTATGGCGTCTCCTTCCTGGTTACGATCCTGGGAACTGCCATTGGACTGCTGATAACAAGTATGCTTGCTTATCCGATGTCGCGGTCCGATTTCAAATATCATAATCTGCTGGCGTTCGTCGTCTTCTTCACCATGCTGTTCAGCGGGGGAATCGTGCCTTCGTATATCATGTGGACCCAATATTTCCATATCAAAAATACGCTGTGGGCGCTGATTCTGCCCAATCTGCTGGCGAACGGCTTCAACGTCCTGCTGGTCCGCAACTATTTCAAGAATAATGTGCCGCTGGAGATTATCGAAGCTGCCCAGATCGACGGGGCCTCGGAGCTGCGGACCTTCTTCCGCATCATGCTTCCGCTGTCCATGCCGGTCATGGCAACCGTCGGGATGTTTATGGGCCTGGCCTATTGGAATGACTGGATCAATGCGCTATATTTTGTATCGAAGCCGCAATTATACGGCATTCAGAATCTGCTGATGCAGCTGATGAGCAACATCCAATTCCTCAATTCCGGCCAGGCCGGCAACGTACTGGGGGCAGAGTCCGTATCGCTGCCAAGCACGGCCGTGCGGATGGCGATGGCGGTTCTGGGCATTGTGCCCGTGCTGTTCGTCCTGCCGTTCATGCAGAAATACCTGACCCGCGGTGTGATTATTGGTGCTGTCAAAGGCTGACAGGCTGACAATAAATAGATGAAAAGGAGAATGCGCGATGAATGTGCAGGAGGTTATTGACCGGATTCTGCTCGATTGCTGCGGAGGACGCAAGCTGGAACAGACCTGTGATGTGCTTGCCAGCGGCAAGGAAGACATGGAGGTCACAGGAATTGTCACAACGTTCATGGCGACTGTGGATGTGATCAAGGAAGCCATTGCGCTTGGAGCGAACCTGATTATCACCCATGAGCCAACCTATTATACCGGGATGGATTCGCTGGACTGGCTGCAGCAGGACCCGGTATATCTGGCCAAGAAGAAGCTGATTGATGAACACGGAATCACGATCTGGCGGTTCCATGACCATATGCACCTGGCAGATACCGACCGGATCTATGACGGTCTGCTCAAGGAACTGGAGTGGGAGGACAAGAAGCTGGACGATAAGGATGCCTGGGGATATCAGATTGAGGAGACCACCGTCGGTGAGCTGGCCGGCTTCCTGAAGCAGCGGCTGGGCATGAAGGTCATTCAGATTGTCGGCAACCCGCAAGCGGCCTGTGCCCGTATCGGCATTCTGGTGGGAGGCGGCAGCCTCGGGCTGGGCAGAGAGCAAATGCCGATGGAGCTGATGCAGGAGAAGAACCTGGATGTGATGATCTGCGGCGATATAACGGAGTGGACCTTATGCGCTTACGTGAATGATGCCGCCATGCTGGGCATGAACAAAGCGATGATCGTGATCGGCCACGAGCGCTCTGAGGAATGGGGCATGAAGTATATGGCCGAGTGGCTGGCGCCGCTGGTGGACGGGCTTCCGGTTACCTTCGTGGATGCGAAGGAGCCGTTTGTGTATTTGTGAGGTGAGGATGGAGCGAGTTACAATCGTTCCGTGAAATGATTCTGACCCCGGGTGGCCCCCGGAACCCTCCGGCCTGCTTCTAACGGACTGTAGGGCCCTTATTTTGAGGAAAAGCCTACTTTACACCGCCTATCGGACTGAGATGCGCTTATTCGTCCACTAAGTGATGTTAATCGGTGGAATTACCACCAATAAGAGCCCTGGAGTCCGTTGCTTGCGTGAAAAGTGGCTTTTTCGCGGAATAAGCACCTCTCAGTCCGCCGGGCAGATCCCGCAGAGTCAAATGCAAATGATGCTGGGCCTGGCCCAGGCGAGTTATGCCGCAAGCCTGGCATAAATCAAAGGCAGCCATCCCCCGCTACGGGAGGATGGCTGCCTTTTATACTACTGCAAGACGTAATTGCCCGTAGCTCTGCACTTACCTGCCTTGGCATCCGGCGCTTTAGCATAAGCCGAAGGGGCGGAGGATACCAGCAGCAGGGAGGTAAGCAATACCGTAAGCCTGCCCATATCTATTTTCATACGAAATCTCCTCTCTTCCGGTTCTCCAGTAAATGATCTACCGCCGCCTGCTCGATGGGCAGCCCCCTGGTGTAACGCTCCATATATAAGGCAAAGCCGTCCACATCTGTAGGGTCAGGCGATACCTCCTGTCCTTCCACATTACAGAACACCTTAGAGGCCAGGTAATCCGCCAGACTCTCATCCGGCTCCTTATGCATCATATAAGAGGCCAGAACCGCTATCCCCCATGCGCCGCCCTCACCAGCCGTAGACAGGACTGAGACCGGAACATTCAGTGCAGCCGCACAGATCCGCTGTCCGACCTGCGGGGTGCGGAACAATCCGCCGTGCGCTGAAATATGGTCAAACGTTACCCGTTCCTGTCCGGTCAAAATATCCATTCCGAGTCTTAACGCAGCAAAGGCGCTATACAGATGAACTCTCATGAAATTAGCCAGAGTGAAGCGGCTCTGCGGAGAGCGGACGAACAGCGGACGCCCCTCAGCAAGTCCGGTGATGTTCTCGCCTGAATAGTAGCCATAGCTCAGCAAGCCGCCGCCATCCGCATCCGCTTCCAGTGCTTGGTTCAGCAGGACGCTGAATAACTGATCCATGTCGGGCGTCAGCCCCATGGCTGCATAGAATTCACGGAACAAGCCGACCCAGGCATTCAGATCGCTGGAACAGTTATTGGCAAGAACCATAGCGACCGGGCTGCCTTCCGGAGTAGTCACGATATCAATCTCAGGGTAGACCGCTGTTAAATTCTTCTCCAGTACAAACATGGCAAAAACCGATGTCCCTACAGAAATATTGCCGGTACGTTTCCTCACGCTATTCGTCGCTACCATGCCTGTTCCGGCATCGCCCTCCGGCGGGCATAGCGGAATACCGGCCTGCAAATGGCCTGACGGGTCGATCAGCCGGGCGCCTGCTTCGCTGAGATTTCCGGCATTCATACCGGCCGTATGCACTTTAGGCAGGATATCTTGCAGCTTCCATGGGTAGCCCCTGCCGGCAATTAGACCGGTGAACTGCTTCACCATATCTTCATTGTATTGCTTCGTGGCTTCATCGATGGGGAACATCCCGGAGGCATCCCCGATCCCGAGAGCCCTGCGGCCCGTCAGCAGTAAGTGAATGTAACCTGATAGCGTCGTAAGATAATCTATCCGGGCTACATGCTCTTCACCGTTCAAAATAGCCTGATACAAGTGGGCGATACTCCAGCGCTCGGGAATTTTGAACTGGAATATGCTGCTTAGCTCCGCTGCGGCTGCGCCAGTAGTAGCATTGCGCCAGGTACGGAAGGGAACGAGCAGCTCTCCCGCCTGATCCAGCGCAATATACCCCTGCATCATGGCCGAGCAGCCTATGGAGCCGACGGTTTGCAGTGTGACGCCATAGGTCTGCTGAACCGCTTGCTGTAATTGCTGATAGGCGGCTTGCAGCCCTTGAACCACTTCACTGAGATCGTAAGTCCAGTAACCATTACTGAATTGATTCTCCCATTCATAGGTGCCGGAGGCGATCGTTTCAAAATGGTGATCGATCAGCACAGCCTTGATTCGCGTAGACCCGAACTCAATCCCAAGCGACGTTTCTCCCCGGACAATCGTTTGTTTCACAGAATACCCCATGATAGCGCTTCCCCTCTTCAGCTAAAATTGTCCAAAATATAACATATACAAGCGATAGTGTACAACCCTTCGGCTCTTTTTTGAACTGTCTTTACCCGGATAGGCTGTTGCAAATCTGCAATTCACCCCCTGTAAGAAAAATATTTTATTTTTTTTAGCCGCGCTACAATGCCTTGAAGTCCCATCTCCAACCCTTTGTCTGATCCGCCGGACAGGATATGCCCTGGCTCCCTTGATTTAATACCCATCCAACCTGGCTGGAGAAAATAGTGTGGTTATTTTGCGACTGGCGGGTCCCGCCGGAATACAGATGAAGCACTAAAGAAATTAACGAAAAGCAAAAAGAAGCGGAGGGGAAATTTGGAGCTGGAGGAGCGGTAGCGTCCGCCTTTGTATTTAGATTTCTACCGCTAGGAGCGGTTCAAATCAGGAAATCTAAATTGGGCAGCGGCCGGAAGTCCAAATGTTCACCGCAGCGACGACCAAGCTTTGAGTTCAAACAAGCCAGTCGCAAAAAAACAACAGAAAAATGCCTTGAATTCAAGGTGTTTTGGAGCTATTGACCGGTCCTTTTTTCTGTATTACGATGACCTTGAGAAAACTTTCACAAGGAAATTCAGTCTCATAGATCAGCAAGAATGAGGCACACAGATCAGCGAATATTTTTTTTAACAAACGTAGTGAAATAATTCACATAAAGAGGAGCAGATGAAATGAGTAAAGTAATTTCAGCAGCCAAAGCAGCAGAACTTATCAAGGACGGGGACACAGTAGCAGCGAGTGGATTCGGATTATCCTGCTGGGCAGAAGAGATGGGGATCGCCATTGAAGAGCGCTTCGTGCAGACTGGACATCCGAAGAATCTGACCGTGATGCATGCCAGCGCAGTCGGCAACCGCCGCGATAAGGGCATGAGCCACCTGGGACATGAAGGCCTCATCAAACGCTGGATTGGCGGTATCGCCATCGCTTCCCCAGGAATGGCCAAGCTGATTGAAGAGGATAAATGCGAAGCCTATAACCTGCCTCAAGGGGTCATTACCCAGCTCTACCGCGAGATTGCGGCCAAGCGTCCGGGTGTGATTACTAAGGTAGGCATGGAGACCTTCGTCGATCCCCGCGTTGAGGGCGGCAAGATGTCCCCGTCTACGAAGGAAGACATCGTGAAGGTGATTGAACTAGAAGGCGAAGAGTGGCTGTTCTACAAGACCTTCCCGATTCAGATCGCCCTGATCCGTGGAACCGTAGCGGACGAGAACGGCAATCTGACGCTGGAAAAAGAAGGCCTGCACATGGAGGTTCTGCCGATCGCCCAGGCGGTCCGCAACTCCGGCGGCATCGTGATTGCCCAGGTAGAGACCGTGGCCAAGAACGGCACCTTGAATCCCAAGGATGTGAAGGTTCCGGGCATTCTGGTAGATTACCTCGTCGTGTCCACCCCGGAGAATCATTACCAGACCGAGAATACGCAGTATAATCCGGCCTTCTCCGGTCATGTCAAAGTGCCTGTGGATTCGATTGAAATCCTGCCGCTGGATGAGCGCAAAATCATCTCCCGCCGCACTGCCGTAGAGCTTCAGCCGAATACCATTCTGAATCTCGGCGTCGGCATCCCGGTGAATGTAGCGAACATTGCTGCTGAAGAGGGTGTGGACGACCAACTGATTCTGACCACAGAGGCAGGCTCGATCGGCGGGGTTCCCGCAGGGCTGAAGGACTTCGGTCATGCGTACAACTCTGAGGCGATTGTAGATCATGATGCCCAGTTCGATTTCTATGACGGCGGCGGCATTGACCTGTCGGTCCTTGGCCTGGCCCAGACGGATGAGTCGGGGAACGTGAATGTCAGCAAATTCGGCACACGGGTAGCAGGCTGCGGCGGATTCATCAATATCTCTCAGGCGGCGAAAAAGCTGGTGTTCGCGGGTACTTTTACAGCGGGCGGGCTGCAGATTAAGGTAGAGAATGGCAAGCTGCACATCATTCAAGAGGGCAAAGCCAAGAAATTCATCAAAAAGGTACAGCAGATCACCTTCAGCGGATCTTATGCCGCCAAGGTCCAGCAGCCGGTTGTGTATGTTACGGAACGCGCCGTCTTTGAACTGCTGAACGGTAAAATGACCTTAACCGAAATCGCGCCAGGCATCGACCTGCAGACAGAGATTCTGGATCAGATGGACTTCGAGCCGGTCATTTCACCGAATTTGAAGGAGATGGACGCGGCCATGTTCCAGGAGAATTGGGGCATGCTGAAGTCGATTATCGCCGATAAGAACCGGGTGCTGCAGGAAGTGTAGTTAATGTAAGTACCGTAAGTACCGTAAGTACCGTAAGCTGAACTTATAAACCAACTAAAAGAGGGATGATACCATGAACGTACAGTTGAACCGCTGGAGGATCTTGATTGCATCAACGATCATTAATATCTGTGTAGGCGCCATTTATGCTTTCAGTATTTTTGCACTGCCATTAACGAAGGTTTTCAGCGTGAGCATGCCGGATATTATGATTGCTTTTACCATTAATGCAGCGATTTCCCCGATTCCGATGATTCTAGGCGGTAAGCTGGTGGATAAAGGGGGGGCCAAGAAGGCGGTCTTCATCGGCGGTGCGATGTTCGGGATTGGTTTCATTCTCTCGGGCCTGGCTACTGCACCTTGGATGCTGTATATCACCTACGGTGTCATTACCGGGATTGGCCAGGGAATCGTGTATTCCTCGACCATCGGCAACAGCGTGAAGCTCTTTCCGGATAAAAGAGGTCTGGCAGCGGGGATCGTTACAGCCGGATATGGCGGCGGCACCATTGCTATCGCTCCTATCGCTAATGCGCTGATCACCAGCAATGGTGTACAGTCTGCCTTAATTACACTCGGCGTGGTTTTCCTGGTGATTATTCTGGGGCTTGGCCTGCTCGTCAAACCCGCCCCGGCCGGTTATGCTCCTGAAGGCTGGACCCCTCCGGTAACCGGAGCAGCCAAGGCGGGAGTAAATGTACCATGGAATGAGATGATCAAGAAGCCGATATTCTATGTGATTGCCTGTCTGTTCCTGATCGGCGCTCTGTCTGGTATGATGGTAACCGCGAATGCATCGGTAATCGGTCAAAAAATGTTCGGCTTAACTGCCGCCGCCGCTGCGCTCTACGTCAGCTTGTACTCACTGAGCAATTGCCTGGGCCGTGTGTTCTGGGGTGCAGTGTCCGATAGAATCGGCCGCGTGAAATGCCTGCTGATGATCTATCTGGTTATTGCAGCTATGATGCTTACGATTGCTCTAACGTCTTCTGTAGCCGGGTTTGCCATTGCCATTGCCGGGATCGGCTTATGCTTCGGCGGAACGATGGGGATCTTCCCGTCCATTGTCGGTGAGAAATTCGGCATGAAATATTACGGCGTGAACTACGGTGTCACCTTCATCGGCTACTCGGGAGCCGCGTTCTTCGGACCAAGAATTGCCGGCAGTGTAGCCGCAGCCAATGACGGAAACTTCACGAATGCTTTTTACATCGCGCTGGTCATCTCCCTGGTCGGCTTCGCCCTGACCTTCGTCTACAAGGCTATGGAGAAGCAGAAGCCCGGGCCGGAAGTGGCTAAGGCGGCTTAAAATAGTTGTATAAGAAGCATTTAAGATTTATACGAAAAGCAAAAAGAAGCGGAGGGGAAATTTGAAACTGTAGGAGCGATAGCGTCCGCCTTTGTCAACGGATTTCAACCGCGAAAAGCGGATTAAATTAAAGAAATCTGTTGACAACAGCGGCCGGAAGTTCAAATTTTACCGCAGCGCCGGATAAGCTTAAAAACAACATTAATTAATATATGGAGGTAATTATAATGTCGATTACACAACTGTTAGGAATTAAATATCCAATTTTCCAGGGCGGTATGGCTCAGATTGCTGTGTCTCCACTGGTGGGCGCGGTCTCCAATGCGGGCGGGCTGGGGATTATCGGCTCCGGCGGCTTCACCGCTGACCGTCTCCGTGACGAGATCCGCAAGGCCAAAGCAAGCACCGACAAGCCGTTTGCCGTCAACCTGATGCTGATGATGAACAATATTCCTGAGCTGATCCAGGTTATTATCGAAGAAGGCGTGAAGATCGTAACGACAGGCGCAGGCACACCTGCTCCCTATATGCCCATTCTGAAGGAACATGGTATTATCGTGATTCCGGTAGTCCCTTCGGTCAAAATCGCCAAGAAAATGGAAGCGCTCGGTGTGGATGCGATTGTAGCCGAGGGAACCGAAGCAGGCGGACATGTTGGTGAAACGACGACGATGGCCTTGCTGCCGCAAGTCGCCAGCGCGGTATCAATTCCGGTAATCGGGGCCGGCGGGATTGCCGATGGACGCGGGATTGCCGCTGCTTTTGCCCTCGGAGCCCAGGGTGTTCAGGTTGGAACCCGGTTCCTCGCGACCGTGGAATGCCCGACACATGAGAACTTCAAGCTGGCAGTCATCAACGCCGATGATACCAGCACAACCGTAACTGGCCGCAGCCTTGGCGGTCCGGTAAGAAGCATTAAGAACAGCATGATTGCCGAATTCCTCAGAATGGAGAATGAGAAGGCTTCGCGCGAAGAGCTGGAGAGCTTAAGCCTGGGCTCCCTGCGCAGAGCCGTATTTGAAGGAGATACCGATACCGGATCCGTCATGGCTGGACAGATCTGCGGGATGGTCAACAAGATTACCACCGTGGAAGAGATGATCACCACCATGTTCGCTGAGGCGCAGGAAGTGATGGAGAAGATGGGGAAAGTAACCTTTGAATCCGTAGTTCATGCTTAATTAAAGTTTGATCTGCATTAGCCAAGTGGTATCATTTAAATAATGATGCTGTTTGGCTTTTTGTCTAGCCGGAATGTAAGCGTTCATATTATGGTATAGGACTGATGAATGTGACCAAAAAAAACAAAAATACAGGGAAACCCGCGCTCGACGAATTCGTGGAAGAATATCCGTCAACGTTATTTGTTACCGATCAGAACGGGAATATCCTGATTTCCAATGAATTCACCGCTCTAACCATCGGCATCCATCTGGAGGAGCTGCTCAAGGCGAACGTCCAGGATCTGGTGAAGGCGGGCTATTACAGTCATTCCATCACGATGGAGGCTATTGCGACGAAGCAAAAGGTAACCAATACCGTCAATACCTCCAGAGGCTTCCATGTGTTCTCGTCGGCGATTCCCATTCTGGATAAGGACGGGGAGGTACAGCTGGTAGTTACCACCTCCAATGAATTCAGCCAGGAGCATAACTATTATGAAGCGAATGTGCCTGTGGCCCAGCAGATCCATAAGCAGTTAGGCGGTATGGCGGCGGAGAAGAAGAAAGGCATCGTGGCCGAGAGTCTGGCGATGAAGCAGATTATCAAGGTCTGCAACCAGATCGCCTCCTATGACAGCAAGGTGTTAATCTATGGTGAATCCGGCACAGGCAAAGAGGTGATCGCCAAGTATATCCATCTGAAGAGCGAGAAGTGGAAGGGGCCGTTCATTCCGATTAACTGTGCTGCGATTGCTCCGGCTCTATTCGAATACGAATTGTTCGGATATGAGAAGGGCGTCCTTGAAGGTCAGACCGAGGTCAAGGCGGGTATGATCGAAATTGCGAATGGCGGCGTGCTGTTCCTCGATGAGATTGCCGATCTGCCGATGGAGATGCAGGCCAAATTACTGCGGGTGCTTGAAAATAATGAAGTGAGACGCGTGGGCGGGATTACGAATATTCCGGTCCATTGCCGCGTGATCGCAGCTACCAACCGGGATCTGTGGAGTCTGGTCAAAAAGGGGCTGTTCCGCGAAGATCTGTATTACCGGATTAATGTGATTCCGATTCATATTCCGCCGCTGCGTAACCGGAAGCTGGACCTGGTAGGGTTAATCTCCAGCTTCATCACCAGCTTCAATGAGATGTACGGCAAGAAATATGTGCTGAGTGCCGAAGAATTCGATAAGATGCTGAACCAGCCCTGGCATGGAAATGTTAGAGAATTAAGGAATTACATCGAGCGGCTGGTGGTGACCGAGCATGTGGGCCAGAGCATACAGGAAGAGGAGCAGATTGGCGACTGGTTCTCCCTCGACCACTTCATTGAGAAGAATAAGCATCAGCTCGCAAGTCTGAAGGATTTCACTGCTGTAGCGGAGGGCCATTATATCAAAAAAGTGCTGCAGGATTGTGCCGGGAACGGGACGGAGGCGGCCAAGCGCCTGAACGTTGACCGGTCGGTAATCTACAGAAAGCTGAAGAAGATGGAAGAGGTGCTGCGATTTAAATGAACCTATTTCCAGGATAAGACGTATTATCACTGTGCGTGTTATTCTATGGAAATGGAGTGAATTGAATGAAACTATCATTGTTGCGACGCCGCTCTGCCTTTTGGACGAGGACCGTGCTTTCGGCTGCACTGGTTCTGACACTTACGGCTCCGGCTGTTCAGGCCGCCGCTGTTCCCCCTGCTTCTACCGCTCCGGCAGCTGCCACCGCAGCGGCCAAGCCGCTGACAACAGAGAATGCTGCGGCCTTCCTCAAGCAATTCTTCAGTTCGGATGCGGTGAAAGCGCAGCTATCCGGTGCGGTTGTTGTGGTGGTGAAGGATGGCAAGACGGTTATCGAAGAAGGCTTCGGATTCGCGGATAAGGATGCCAAAAGTAAGGTAGACCCTGACAAAACAGTCTTCCGTCTGGCCTCGGTATCCAAAACCTTCACTGCGACTGCCGCCATGCAGCTCGTTGAGCAAGGCAAACTAGATTTGAAAGCGGATTTTCAAGTCTATACCGGTCCGATGGCCTTCGACAACCCCTTCGGGGTTCCGGTAACTGTGGGAGATCTGCTGACCCACACCACCGGCTTCCGCATTCAAGACCCGCTGCCGGAAGACATCAATCAGGATTTCACCACCAAGGTGTCCATTGAGGATTATGTGGTGAAGCATATGCCTCCGGTGGTGCGTGAGCCCGGCACTTCCTACATGTATGACAATTTCGCTTCACTGCTGCTCGGTCTGGTGGTGCAGAAGGCCAGCGGCATGCCTTATGAGGATTATATGCAGCAGCATGTCTTCGCCCCGCTGAAGATGGATTCAAGCGGCTTCCTGCTGGAAGGCAAGCTGAAGGACAATCTTGCTACAGCCTATGACGCCACGGGCAAAGAGGTTGATCTCTACAACGTGACGCCAACCGTGATGCCGCATGGAGGCATGTTGTCCACCGGCGATGATGTCGGGAGGTTCATGACGGCTTTTCTGAACGGGGGAGCAGCGGGTACGAACCGCATCCTTAAGGCAGATACCGTACAATCGATGGAGGAATACCATTCTTCCATTCATCCGATGCTGCCGAATACCACTTACGGCTTTGAATCGGCTTTCCAGCTTCCCGGCGCTGGCAGCAGCCCGAAGATTATCACCAAGGCCGGTGATTTGATTGGATTCAGCTCTTATATGTTTCTTATTCCCGAGCAGAATACCGGGGTGTTCATTGGCTATAATCAGCAAAGTACACTGCGTGAGCTGTTCTACCCGGCCTTTATCCAGACGTTCTTCCCGCAATATGCCGCACCGGTGAAGCTGGATGCTTACAAGCCGATGAGCGCTGATGCACTGAAGGCATTCACCGGCTACTATGCGGATCTCCGTATCAAGAGTATGGTGTCTACAGTGTCTGTGCAGAATGGTGCGCTAACGATTAATGATGCTTTCCTGGGTTCCCGCAAGCTGATCCAGATAGATGATAATCTGTTCAAGGATGAGCTGACTGGCAAATTAACGGGCTTCGCCATGAAGGATGGCGGACAAAGCGCGTATATGAAGGAGCCTTACCTCAATCCGTTCAGTTATGCCCAGAAGGGACCGGATGGCGTTGGTTATGCCGACGTTCCCGCGAGCCATCCTTATGCCACTCCGGTGCGGATGCTCCAGTCGCTGGGGTATCTGACGAATGATGCCACGATGAGCTTCCAGCCCGAAGCAGGCGTTACGCGCGCCCAGTATGTGCGGCTGATGATGGAGAGTAGCGGGCTCAAGGGCAGCAATAGCGAGAAGCTGGCCTTCCCTGATCTCCAGGGCCATCCCGATGCCGCTTATATTCAGCAGGCCGTTGAACTGGGAATGATTGAAGGAACGGCCAGCGGAGAGTTCCAGCCGGACCGGGTCATCTCCCGTCAGGAGGCGGCAGTCATGATCTGGAGAATGTACAATAAGCAATATCCGGATAAAGCGTTCCAGAACGTGAAGCTATCCGGCAATACAGACAAATGGGCTGTTCCGGCCGTGAAGATGGCTGTGGCCCTGGGCCTGTACGGACCGGACTTCAAGCCTGATGCCAAGGGCGCTATGGATTACAAGTCCAGAGCTGCGCTGAGCAAGAAGGAGAACGCCGCCATCTTGTATGCGTTGTTCACGAACCCGATCGATCAGATCGTCAGCAAGCTGTCGGCGCAGGGTGGGAAGTAAGAACCTGCGGTTTGCAGCAGGTATGAATAGTGTGCCGGAGCTTTGGGATGATGATTTATGAAGCAGTCTAGTCGAAGCTTCCGGCGAATATGAATACAGGACCAGCCTTGGGCTGGTCCTGTTTCGTTGTGGGCTGCCATGCCGTATAAGAGCGGGCATGGGGCTAGATGAGTAGATGAGAGGGATAAATCCCTTTGGTTAAGCTGAAAGTGGGCTAGGAGAGTAGATGAGGAGCATTAGTGCACTTGATTCTGCCGAAAGCAGACGAGATGAGTAAATGAGGAGCACTAGTGCACCTGATTCCGCCGAATGCGAGCGATATGCTGAGATGAGGAGCATTAGTGCACTTGATTCTGCCGAAAGCAGACGAGATGAGTAAATGAGGAGCACTAGTGCTCCTGATTCTGCTGAAAGCGGGCGAAATGAGTGAATCAGGAGCATAAATGCACCTGATTCCGCCCAGCGCAATTTACAGATGTGCGGACTGAGCGCCCAGGCTCTCCAGCCATGCGGCCAGTTCTGTGGCATGGCTGCGCCTCGCGGCGTCCAGGGGCGTGAGGCCGTCCCATGGGGAGGGCCAGCTCAGCTCGGCTCCCCAGCCGAGCAGGAGTTCGGCGGCGGCGAGTTGTCCGCCGTGGCAGGCGCACCAGAAAGCGACGTTTACCTCGTCTGGTGCTGCTGAAACGGAGCTTGCGCCCCAAGGGTAGCGGCGCGGGAGCGGATCTCCGGCGAAGTGTGCCGCAATCGCATCAAGCAGACCGAGTGCCGCCGCGTGCCACAGCGCAGGCTGCGCGCCGCGCTCCACCAGCCGCTGCGCCGCCCGCCATTGCGCGAATGCCACAGCATCGTCCAGCGGGGTTCCGCCGGCGATGACTGCACCCGACGCCTCGATGTCGGCCCCGGCATCGAGCAGGAGGTCGAGCACCTCGATATCATCGCAGCTTGCTGCCCAGTGCAGCGGCGTCTCGCTGTGCGGACCGCTGAACTGCGCATTTACCTCCGCGCCTGCCTCAATCAGCGCGCCAACCACCACTGCATTATTGGGATAATGCCCCGGCCAATCGGTGGCAATATGCAGGAGCGTGCGGGACATCCCGCGATTAGTTCCGCCAGAGTTGTCGCCGTTTGCGCTTGCCCCAGCGTTGCCGCCGCTAGTAGCATTGCCATGGCCTTCGCTACTAGTTCCTGTGTTACTAACGCTCTCGCCGCCAGTCTCAGCATTGCCAGTGTCCCCGCTGCCAGCCCCAGTATTACTAACGCCCTCGCCGCCACTATCAGCATTGCCATAGCCCCCGCTACTATTCCCAGCACCGTCAGTCTCCCCGCTGCCGGCCCCTTCGTTACTTGCACGTCCCTCTTCAGTCCCGGCAATTCGGGCTGTAGCCAGCCCCGGGTTTCCGGCAAGTAATTGAGTCAACCCCGGCACATCGCCGGTACGAATTGCCTGTACAACAGACTTCGCCAGCGGATCATCAACAGTCAGCCACATGATATCTTCATCGCCCATCGTAGAACTCCCTCCATTCATCCGCTGTCCTCCCAATCTCCGACATCCTGCCAACAGTCTGCGGGTTCATAGCTGCGACAGCCCTGATGTTACAGCGGTGCACTCTGGTAACAGTGCTGTCAGACTGCACCGCTGTACATGAATATAGTATATCCTTTCTCTATTCTGCCTTCAAACTCGCATATTTCCTCCCGCTGAAGCGTGGGATATCCTTACGGCTCTTCGCTAAATTTGTACTCATCGCTAATCCTACGTATCCCCGCTAATCCTACGTATCCCCGCTAATCCTACGGCACTCCGCTAATCCTGCCGCTTTCCGCAACTCCTATGGCTCTTCACTGACCTCAGGTCCACCCAGCACCCCGGTACTTACCGCATCGGTGAAGGTATCGGTGGTGTTGAAGGAATAGGAATGCTGGCCGGGAGGCAGCTTGGTCTTGTATTGATAGATTCGGCCGTCGGCGTAATTCGTGTCTGCCGGATTCACAGGCTGCATTTTACGGACAACGCCGTCCAGAACAAGCTCCATTACAAAGGGAGGCTGATTGTCTGCATCGGTATAGGTTACATTGAAGGTGAATTCGGTCTGCGGAGTGCCTGCGGTAAGATCCACGCCTCCTGCGGTTAAGGTCGGCGCACTTCCGCTGACTTTGTTGGTCGCCTTAATCTCATCAATCAGCATCTCCCCCGGAGTGACGGTATTTTGCTTCAGCCATATCGACATCTTCACGGTTTTCTTGTCGATGGCCGGGGTTAGGGCGTTCAGATCGAATTGAAGATCACTCCAGGTGGAGGGGACCTCCATCCAGCCGCCGGTCAGATTGTAGGTGCGTTTGCCGTCACTGAGCTCAATCCGGGTCCTGAGATCAGGAGAGGCAGGGTTCTTCAGCGTAATATTCAGATATTGATAGCCGCTCAGATCGACCACATCGTTCCACGGCTGGAATTTGGCTGCTGAATTCACACTGGCCGGCGTCTGGGCGAATTGGCCCGCAGAGCGACCATCGGCGGTAAGCTTGGTGAACGTTCCCGTGCCGCCATTCTGATTATACCAGTTGACCCAGGTGGTGTTGGCCGCAGAACCGCCCCAGAACCCGGCCCCGCCGAAATCATCATATAACAGCGGAGTAGAAGGGTCCGGCAACGGTGGAGCTACGGTGTAATGGGTGGAACTGTAGGTGTACCCGCCGGAAGGAGCCTTGGCGCGGACACCCACTCTCCGGTTGGTATAAGGCAAGGACTGACTCTCATCAATGACCGCAGTATACACCGCACCGCTTACAGTAGAATACACATTCCCGGATACAGTCATCGGCTGATAAGGTAATCCAGTTGCCGCATACTCCACATCACTCAGCCCATCCCCTCCTTCGGCAAAAACAGTGACCTCTCCGCGCACCCATTCTCCAATCACCGGAGAGAGGACCGGCAAGGCAGGCGGTACCTCTGCTTGATCTGCACCTGTCCCCGGAGTGGCGCTTAATCCCATGACCGTATAGAGCAGTCCGGCTTGAATGCTAATACTGAATTCGTTGTACCGCCACTGATTGGTATCATCCAGATAGAGGGAACGGTCCTCATACCATGGACTTACACTGCTTTTATTCTTGGGGTCCTTCATATTGGGCCCGCTGACCATCGCCCCCGGAAGGATAATCCCGGTGTCACCCGCAGTATTGGATTCCTCATTGTAACGGGTATGCGGGAACATCACGTGATGGGTGCCAATGCCCGATACCCAGCTGATGTTCCACGGATTCTCTCCGAACACCCAGTACATTCCTTTCACCACTGCCTGAAGCGCTGCCGGATCACCGAATAATTCATAATACCGCAGCAGGTCCCCCAGATAAGAAGCATGAGGTTCGTTGACCCCGAAGTTCTTGAACTGGTTCAGGACTCCATAAGGGGTATCATCGGACATGGAGAGGAAGAAGTCGGCTTGCCCCTTGAGCAAGCTATGAATATGAGACTGCGTTGCAGCCTCGGCAACCGGATAGAATTCAGCCATGGACAGCGGGCTCATATCCCAGTAGTTCGTGGAAGAGATGTCGCCCAGGGTTAAGGCGTTAATCGTATTTGTGGCTGCATGCTTATATCGGGTATCACCGGTCAGCAGGTACAGCTCCACATCAGCCAGCAGCTTGGAATTGGGGATGCCTCCTCTGGTGGAATAAGATCCGATCGGACCGTCAGGATTGGCAACCACATATTCATAAAAGGTGACCGCAGCGATCTCGCATTGATTGGCGAAATCAGTCAGCGCTGCAATTTGAGCGGAAGCGATATCGCCTTCGCTTATGGCGGTGCGGATGGCCCGCGCGGTGGCGGCCAGCGTCCCTGAGGACTTGGCGGAGCCGCCGACACTCAGGTCCGTCAGCTTCCGGTCATCGGCGGTGCCGGACACATTGTCGGTAGATTTCTCAGGATGGACGAATGAAGCGTTGTTCCGCAGATTATACATCGCCCCGCCGAGCTGATCGGCGAACTTAATGAGGTACTCGCTGCCGAATACCGCCTCATCGACCAGATCCGGGATACCATTGCTGTCGTTATCGTACTTCACGCTGTCTTTGTCAGCATACCGTGTATAGGCCAAGGCAATCTCCGCGCCGACCCATTGGTTGCCGCCATATTTGCCGTAATCCCCGGCATCATACCAGCTTCCTGTCAGATCATAATGGGTCAGGCCGTCCGCAGACTGGGCATCATCCAGATGACCGGCGGCATGGTAGAGCTTGGCGGAAGGAGCGACGCTGCTGTAGCCTGCCGGATAAGCATCACTGGTCGCTACGGAGGCCCGTTGAAGCCGGTAGAAGGCCGTCATTTCATCCTTATATTGATCCCACAGATTCGGAGCGATCTCAAAAGAGTAGGAATACACCTGATTACTCCGCACTCGATAGTGGTTCCCCGGATCAGTGACGGGGGTGAAGCCGATGGAGTAGACATGCTTGTTCCAATGCAGACCCTGGTAGGTCATGGTGCCTGAATAGACCACGTTCGTCCCGTCCAGTATTTCATAAGTGGCGTCTGTAACGGTGGTGTCGGAGATGAATTTGGCGTTCTTGACATCGTCTGCGCTGTAACCGGCCTGGCTCACAACAATGTCTATCACCGAAGCAGCCTGGACTACGCTCAGATTGTGAACCGCGGTGGCGACTTCATCCGAGGTCGTATCTGTAGTGCGGAAATAGTAGGAGTGGGACCCGGCCGGAAGCTTCGTCATGTACCTGTAGCTTTTGCCGTCGGTGTAGGTGACATCGGCGGGGTCCGTCTCGCGCATAGCATAGGCTGTGTCATCAATGATGACCTGGACGGCAAAGGGTGCCTCATTATCCGGGTCGGTATATGTGGCTTCGAAGGTGAAATTAGTATTCTGGTTGTAGCTGCCGTCCGTATTGGCTGTCATCCCTGCCGGGCTTAGCCCGGGAGCAGACCCGCTGGATGCGGTAGTGAACACAATATCATCGACCAGCATCTCCCCGTAAGTTCCGCCGGCTTGTCTCAGCCAGATTTCCAGCTTCACCTTCTTCTTCTGAATCTTGGGTGACAAGGCATCCAGATCGAACTGGAGATCGGTCCAGGCCGCCGTGGCCGGAACATACCCTCCGGTCAGATTGTAATTGGTAATCCCGTCGCTGATCACGACACGAATGAGGGACTGGGCATACCCTGCATTGTTCAGGGACAGATTCATATAACGGTAGCCCGAGAGGTCGAAGGTCTCGTTCATCGGCTGAAACTTGGCCCAGGAGGAGGAGGAGCTTGGGGTTTGCGTGAATTTGCCAATGGTGCGGGTGCCTTGTGTGGTCTTGGTGAAGGTTCCGCTCCCGCCGCTCTGATTGAACCAGTTGGTCCAGTTCTGCTTGAAGACGCCTCCGCCGGCGAAATTATCATACAAGAGAGGGTGAGCGGGACCCGGCAAGGGGGCCACAGCAGCGGCGGCAGGCCGGGGGGACAGAGCAACACTGCACAGAATTAACAACAGACTGAGGCTTACAGATACGAACTTGTTAAATCTCTGGGGGAATGGACTTTGGATGAACATCGTAGAACCTCCTCATAATGGAATATCGTTAACCCGGCTCTCCTTTCTTTTATATGAAAACGCTTGCAAAAGTAGCATAAAAGAGTTACTATCACTAATCCATGATGAATTACAGGAAATATGTGATCTATACTAGGGGTGTAAAGGTGCGGTACCTACGGATCGGGGGACGAATAGAAGCTGGCGGCACAACATGCGGAAATAGATCACAGAAAAGCGGAAATAGATCATCTACGCTTATTTATTGCAAGTGTACTGTGGTACACAGAAGGACCTGAAGCTGCCTGGCGATGAATTGGCAATCGAAAGAGGGGGAACATCATGTATAAAATTCTCGTTGTGGATGATGAGCCGAGAGTGAGTGCAGGGATCCGGAATTTCCTGCTCACTTCGGATATGAACATCACGGAGGTGGAGACGGCCATCAATGGCTTTGAAGCGATTGACTATTTACGGATGGACCATTTCGATCTGGTGCTGACCGATATTCAGATGGGCCGGATGAGTGGGATTGAATTAATGGAGAATATCTATATGGAGCAGTGGAATGTTCCGGTGATCGTCATTTCAGCCCATGAGAAGTTTGATTTCGCCAAAAAATCGCTCCGGCTGGGAGCCAAGGATTATCTGGTGAAGCCGGTGGAGCGGACGGAGCTGCTGCGGGTGGTGCGCAAAGCGTTAACCCAGAAGGAGCTTCCTGAGAAAAGCCCGCAGGCGGAGCACCATCACATCCGGGAGCATTCCCGGCGCGAGGAGTGGCTGATGGAGCTGGTCACCGAGCGGAATCTGACGCCGCAGGATATTGAAGAGATCACCGGCGAATTGGGCGGCCTGCTGCAAGGGCCCTTTTTCGGAGTGATCTCCATCCGTATAGATTACAGCCAGGCCGGATTCAGCCGCCAGCAGGTTACGCTGCATGACCGCAAGCTGCTGAAATATGCGGCTCTCAATATTATGAACGAAACGTTATCCGAATGGGATGGCATCACCTTCAACGGCTTCGGCCATTCGATCATCAGCATCATCCAGTTATCCGCTGAGGATATGGGTGATCCCCAGGTTAGAGTGCACTCGCAGATCCAGATGATCGGGCAGATGATCGCCATGAACCTGAAGCAGCATTTGAATGCGGAGGCCATTATCGGACTCAGCACACTTGGCGGGGGTATCTCCACACTTCCCGGACTGCTGGAAGAAGCGGATACGGCTGCCGGGCGGAGCACTGTTCATCCCGGGCAAAAGGTGTTCTATTATGGCGATATCGCCATGCAGGAGCAGCTGAGCAGAGGGAAGCAGGAGCCGGATTCGGCGCAACAGCAACCACTGCAGGACCCGGACGGAGACCCGAGTGTAATCTCACGGATTACAAGCTACATCCAGAACCATTACCGGAATCCGGCGCTGAAGATCCAGGATATTTCCGAGGAGGTCCATTTCAGCGCGGCCCATCTGGGTTATATTTTCAAACGCGAGATGAAGACCAACCTCTGGGACTACGTGACCGCCCTGCGGATGGAAGAGGCCAAGCGCCTTATGATGGCTACGGACAAGAAGCGGTATGAAGTTGCCTATGCGGTAGGGTATGAATCGCCGGAGCACTTCAGCCGGATGTTCAAGCGGGTGCTGGGCCTCACTCCGGCAGAATTCCGCAAACAGGCCAGAGGAGGGGACCGGGCTGAAGGCGAAACTCAAACTTAAACTCAAGCTCAAACTCAAGCTCAAACATAAGGTCATCCTCGCCTTCCTGCTCTGTATCGTGCTCCCTTTCCTGGTGGTGGGCTGGATTTCAGCGTATGTGGCACTTCACACGATTAAGGAAGAGGTCGGCAGTACCACCCTGCAGCTGGTGAAGCAGAATCATGTCACGCTGGACAAAACGATATCGGCGATCAATGACCGGACGATTACGCTGCTGGATAATCATTTTTTCAGTAATCCGGTGGGGTACAGCTTCTGGACGGGAATTGATACCCTGAATGAGATCCAGCAGGCCGACAATATTCTGGAGAGCTGGTCTACCGGCGGCACGGAATATGCGATATATATGAAGAACATTGAGCGCAGGGATACGCCGTTCGATCTGTCCCACAAGACCAAAGGGTTCAAATATCTGAACCAGGTGAACAGCGGATTGCCGGACGTGATGGTCAAGCAGATGGATATTAGCGGGGCAGGGGCGCTGCGCGTCATTCCTTCAGGGAAGGGCGAGCGGACGGTCTCCTTCATGCGCAGTATTCTGAACCCCCGGAATTATAATGAGGTAATCGGGCTGCTGGTCGTCCATAAGGTCGAGGTGATGCTGACCCGGGATATGGTCTCGGTGGAGCTGCCTGCGGCGGCCGGAGCCTTCTTATTCAATGATAACGGGGAGCTGCTGATGTCCACCGGGTCAGGCAGTATTTCTGCGGCCGAGATCAGCAAGAACAT
This sequence comes from Paenibacillus sp. FSL H8-0332, assembly GCF_037963835.1. NCBI lineage: Bacteria > Bacillati > Bacillota > Bacilli > Caryophanales > Paenibacillaceae > Paenibacillus > Paenibacillus sp. FSL H8-0332. The sequence continues at coordinate 5,034,682 of NZ_CP150145.1, read as the reverse complement.
CCAACCGGACGCCGCTTACGGTTATACCTTCGCCCAGGAAGGCGGGGAGGAGTGGCTCTATGCGTATTCGGACAGCTCCAGATTCCACACCCGGTTATTGTACAAAATCCCGCTGGCATCCATTACCGGCAAGCAAGTCTGGTTTCAAAAGCTGCTGGTGCTGATCTCCTTTGTGTTTCTGGCTTTTGTCCTGATGTTTGTTCTCTATCTGGTCAGACTTGTCGTCAAACCGGTCGTGAAGCTCGTCTCTGTGATGAAAATTTATGAGCCCGGCATCAAGCTGCCACTATCCGAGGAGCCGCTCCGGCATGATGAATTCGGCATTCTCCAGGGATCATTTGTGAAAATGACCCGCAGGCTGGATCATTCGATTGAAGAGAACTACGGGATGAAGCTGAAGCAGAAGGAATATGAGCTGCTGATGCTCCAATCCCAGATTACCCCCCATTATCTGTACAATACCCTGGACTCGATCTACTGGTATGCGCTGGATAGCGGAAATAGCGAGGTGGGCGAGATGGTGAGGGACTTGTCCATGCTGCTGCGCATCGGCCTTAGCCGGGGCCGGACGATGATTACTGCCGGGGAAGAACTGGAGCATGCCCAGGCGTACACCCGGCTGCAAACCAAACGTTATCCGGGTACCTTTGAGGTCTGGTGGCAGATTGGTGATTCCTTGAGGGACTATGAGACGCCGAAGGTTATCATCCAGCCGCTGATCGAGAATGCCATTCTTCACGGCGTACGCGGGATGGACGGAGAAGGAGAGATCCGGGTATCTGCGGTTCAAACGGAAGGAACGCTCCGCTTCATCGTAGAGGACAACGGGCATCTGCCGGTAGATCTGGAGGAGCTTGCCGCCATTCTGCGGGAAGAGCATAGTGCAAGAGGTTACGGCATCCGCAACGTGCACCAGCGAATCCAGCTCCATTACGGGGAGGCCTACGGGTTAAGCTATGAGCGAAGCGTCGAGGGGTGGACACGGGCCGTCATCACCTTGCCGCTGCGGCGGACGAAGACTGAACCTGCCGGTAACTGAGTGATAAAAGATCACATTTTTACGGGAATCCATCATCGAAGCGGTGGCGGGATGGTTCTATAATTAGTCCATGAAAGGAGTAATGGACATGAGCAGAACCACCGGATTCTCAAGATTCATCCATGCCATGTGGAAGTACAAGGCGCTGACACTAATGCTGCTGCCAGCGGTGCTTGTCCTGCTGGCGCACAGCTATCTGCCGATGTTCGGCATCTTTATTGCCTTCAAGAATGTGAATTATCTGGACGGGATTTGGGGCAGCCCCTGGGTAGGCTTCGATAATTTCCAGTTCCTGTTCTCCTCGGGGGATATGTGGAGAATTGTAAGAAACACGCTTTTGTACAGCTTGACCTTCATGATTATGAACCTGGTGCTGTCGGTATCCATTGCGGTAGCCATCAATGAGATCCGGCGGCGGCTGCTGGCGAAGGTGTACCAGAGCTTCATCATCCTGCCGCACTTCCTGTCCATGGTAGTGGTGAGTTATCTCGTATACGCTTTCCTGCAGCCGGATCACGGCTTCATCAATGCCACAGTGCTTAAGGCCTTCGGGCAAGACCCGGTCTTCTGGTACTCGGAGAAGGAATATTGGCCTTACATCCTGGTGTTCGTCAACGCCTGGAAGCATGCAGGCTTCGGCGCAGTGATCTATATCGCGGCGATTGCCGGCATTGATCCGGAATATTACGAGGCTGCGCTGATTGACGGGGCTTCCAAGTGGAAGCAGATTACGCATATCACGCTCCCTTTTATCCGGCCGGTCATCATTATTATGACGATTCTATCCATGGGCAGCATCTTCAGCTCTGACTTCGGACTGTTCTTCCAGGTGCCCATGAATTCAGGAGCGCTGTATCCGGTAACAGATACCGTTGATACGTATGTCTACCGTGCCCTGATGCAATTGAATGATATCGGAATGTCCTCGGCAACGGCGCTGGTCCAATCGGTGGTAGGCTTCATTATGGTCATTGCCACGAACAGTATGGTCAGACGAATTGACCGGGAACAGGCACTATTCTAATCAAAGGAGAATCCTCATGGCGAATGACACCAGCAGCTCGATCGGCGGAAACTCCGCTTTGTCAAATGTACTTTTAAATCTGGCCTTTGTGATCCTCTCACTCCTTTGCTTCATGCCTGTTCTGCTTGTCATTATCGTCTCCTTCACCGACGGGCAGTCCATTCTGACTGAGGGGTACAGCTTCATTCCGAATAAATGGTCCTTCATTGCCTATGAGTCGATTTTCAAGGACTGGATGACGATTGTGTCGGGATATCGCGTGAGTTTCACTATCACTATTGTAGGTACAGCGCTCAGCGTGCTTCTTATGGCGATGTATGCTTATCCCATCTCGCGGGCGGATTATCCGTTCCGTAATGTGTTCACCTTCTTCCTGTTCTTCACGATGCTGTTCAATGGCGGGATGGTCAGCAGATACCTGATCTACACGCAAGCACTGCATATCAAGGATTCGTATATGGCGCTGATTCTGCCCATGCTGATTGTGCCGTTCAACGTCATTATTATGCGGACCTTCTTCCAGACGACCATCCATCCTGCGGTGATTGAATCGGCCAGAATTGACGGTGCGGGGGAGCTGAGAATCTTCCTGCGGATCGTTCTGCCGCTCTCGTTGCCGGTCCTGGCGACCATGGCCTTGTTCAGTACCATCGGTTATTGGAACGACTGGTTCAATGCGCTGCTGTATATCACCAGCGAGGATAAGTATCCGCTGCAGTATCTGATGATGCGTGTCCTCAACGATGTGCAGTACCTGCGCAATAATGTGGAGCTGGCCGCCCAGAATCCCAATATGATGAAGAATCTTCCGAACGAATCTCTGCAGATGGCGATGGCGGTGATCGGGATGGGACCGATTCTGATTGCGTATCCGTTCTTTCAGAAGTATTTTGTCAAAGGCCTGACGGTCGGGGCAGTAAAAGGGTAAAGCGTGGTGGAACCGGCACTCAGCACAACTGGCTGCCGTTCTATATAAGCAATATCATACAGGGAGGGTTCATATGACAAAGTTAAAAGGGCGCAGAACGCTATTCACGGCGATGGCTCTAATTCTGGCATTATCCTTGCAAGCGTGCTCAGGCGGTAATAACGGGGGTTCTGCCGAACCGTCGGCTTCAAGCGGCGCAGCTGGTACGAACAGCACGAGCAGTACTGGCAGTCCAGAGCCTGCCGGCGGTGCGGAAGCACTCAAGCCCTACGAGGTATCCATTATCTACTTCGGGGCGCCGCAGCGGGATGACGCACTGGTCGAAGCCAAGCTCAGTGAATATTTCAAAGAGAAATTCAATGCCACTGTGGATCTGCAGCCGATTGCCTCCAGTGAATACAAGCAGAAGACCGAGCTGATGCTCAATGCCGGAGAGCCGATGGACCTAGTATTCACCGCGTCCTGGCTTAATTTCTTCGGTAACGTGGCCAAGGGCGCCTTCCTGGATCTGGATGACCTGCTGGCCAAATACGGGCAGGGGATTACGGAGAACCTGAATCCGATCTATCTGGAGGCTCCGCGCTACAAAGGCAAGCTGTACGGCATTCCAACCAACAAAGAGATTACCCAAGGCAAGGCCTATACGTACCGCAAGGATATCATCGACAAGTATAGTATTCCGATTGAGGATATTAAGACGATGTCAGACTTTGAACCCTGGTTCAAGCTGCTGAAGGAGAAGGAACCGGGGCTGATCCTGGACTTCATTAAGGAATCGGGAGAAGGGATGATGTATGAGACCCGCTCGAACTTCCGCGCCATCGGACCGACGCCGAACAAGATTCCTTTATTCCTCTATGACTACACAAATACAGATAACATCCAGATTAAGTCAGTGATTGATCCGGAGATTTCATCCATTGCCCAAGCGGAGTATGAGCTGAACCGCAGCTATTACGAGAAAGGCTACATCAACAGCGATGCTGCTACCACAACGACAGAGATCGGTGACTTACGGAAGCAGGGTAAAATCTGGATGCAGCAGGCCGTCTGGAAGCCGGGGGCTGACATTGAGCTGAAGATTGCTTCAGACAATAAATATGATTTCGTCTCCAAGGTGATCGAGGAGCCTATCGTGACCACGGACCTTGCCGCCGGATCCATGTTCTCCATCTCCCGCACCTCCAAGGACCCGGAGCGGGCGATGATGGTCTTGAATGCGCTGCACACCGATCCGTATGCCGTGAACCTGTTCGTGAACGGGATCGAAGGAACCCATTACAAGAAGATCAGCGAGAACCGGATCGAGCCGATTGCCGATTCCGGGTATGGCAGCTCTGCCCTGTTCTGGGTGGTCGGCAATCAGCTGATCAATTATCTGAAGCCGGGCCAGCCTGACGATCTGTATACAAGCTGGAAGAAATTCAATGATGAGGCCAAACGTTCGCCGCTGTTAGGCTTCGTCTTCGACGAATCGCCGGTGAAGAACGAGATTACCCAGCTTACCTCGGTCATCGGTGAATACCGGGCGGCGAGCACCGGTGCTATTCCTGACCCTGCCAAGATGCTTGCGGAACGCAATGAGAAGTTGAAGAAGGCCGGCATTGAGAAGGTCAAGACTGAACTTCAGACCCAGATTGATGCCTGGAAAGCAGCGCAATAACTGACAGTGGAAGGGATGGCAGGAGGTCCGTTGTTTCCGGGCGTCCTGCCATCTAATTTGTAGACGAGAAAGGAAGAACTAGAGACTATGGAGACTTGGATCAACGAAGCCTGGGACTATGCCCAGCACAAATTAAGCCGTACACGGAGCCGGATCGGAGCCACCTTCCCGAATGCCACTTACGGCGGACAATATGATGCGCGTGACCCGGATTGCTGGACCAACGGATTTTGGCCGGGCATTCTCTGGCTGGCTTACCGGGCCACAGGGGATGAGGAATACCGGCGCATTGCCGAGAGCTGCGAGGAGCAATTGGACGGACCTCTTCAGGAATATGAACAGCTCCATCACGATAACGGCTTCCTCTGGAGTCTGTCAGCGGTTGCCGATTACAAGCTCACCGGTAACAGGCTGTCCCGGAGAAGAGGGCTGATCGCTGCCAGCCATCTGGCCAGCCGGTTCAATCTCAAGGGGAATTTCATCCGTGCCTGGCTGCATGAAGGCAGTGAAGGTCTGGCGATCATCGACTGCATGATGAATCTTGGACTGCTGTACTGGGCCAGCGGGGAACTGCAGGACCCGAGATACCGTCATATCGCCGTCGCCCATTCGGAAATGGCGCTGCGGGAATTCATCCGCGAGGACGGCTCGGTGCATCATATCGTCCGGTTCGATCCTGAGACGGGAGAGCGGATCGAAGCGCTGGGCGGACAAGGGTATAGTCCGGATTCCGCCTGGTCACGCGGATCGGCCTGGGCGATCTACGGATTCGCGATCGGGTACCGGTATACGGGTGACATCCGGTTCATGAATGCCGCGAGAGCGGCAGCGGATTACTTCGCGGCTGAGCTGCCGGAGGATCTGGTGCCGCCCTGGGATTTCCGGGCGCCTGCCGATCAGCTATGGGCCAAAGATTCAACCGCTGCTGCCTGCGCGGCCAGCGGAATGCTGGAGATGGCCTATCTGCTGGAGGGTGAAGAAGCTGAACGGTACCGGAAGCTCGGAGCAGCCATCACGGAATCGCTGTTCCGCCATTACGCGCCGGAAGACCCGGCGGAAGAAGCGCTCATTACGAAGGGAACCGGCAGCTTCCCGGCTGGTGCCGAAGTCGAGGTGCCGATCATTTACGGCGACTATTTCTTCCTGGAGGCCTTGCTGAAGCTTAAGGGAGAGAGCGAAATCTTTTGGTAGAGGAAATGGATTCACGGGAAAGGAGGAGCAAAGTTGGAGAGAAGAAGAGTGGAGGATGTAGATCCGTTCATCGGGGTGGACGGGGAGAATAACTGCCTGTGCGGGCCTTATCTGCCCAACAGCATCGTAAGGCTGGGACCGGATACCTTGCCGCCGCACCTATCCCACGGCTACGACAGCTCGCGGCCGATTATCCGGTTCAGTCATACGCATGTCAGCGGAACCGGGGGCGGCGGGCGTTATGGCAATGTCGGCTTCACCCCCTATACCGGAATGCCGCGGTTTCAGTTGGACCCCTATGACAAGGGGGAAGAACATGCCGAATCAGGCTATTACAGCGTGAAGCTGCTGCCTGCCGCCATCCAGGCTGAACTGACCAGCACGATGCGGACCGGAGTCCACCGTTATACCTATCCGGCGGATGAATTGGCGGGCCTGCTGATTGATGGCGGTGCGGTCATTCAGGTTGGCGGGGATGAACCAGGGAAGACCACCGGAATATCGACCGGGGGCTATATTGAAGTGCTGTCCGAATATGAGCTGGCGGGCCGCAGCGACCTGCGCGGCGGCTGGGGGCATGAATTCCCTTATTCCGTCTACTTCTATATCCGCTTCGATCAGCCGATGCAGAGCTATATGCTGATGGATGCGGGCGGAGTACGCCAAGGGCCGTCTGTGGATGGTGCGAATTGCAAGGCCTCCCTTAGCTTCGGTGACTGCGGAGTCCTGGTGGCGAAGACGGGCATTTCTTATGTAAGTGCAGGCAAGGCCAGAGCCAGTGTGGACCGGGAAGCCTCCGCCGGATTCGATGACATCCGTCAGGCGGCCAGTAACATCTGGGAGGATAAGCTCAGCAGAGTCACGGTGGAAGGGGGGAGCAGGGAGCATACCCGGCTGTTCTATACCCTGATGACCCGGCTATTCTGTATGCCGAGTGACCTTGGAGTAGACGACGAGAACTTCGCCTGGGAATCAGGAGTACGGCATTATACCGACCTGTACGCGCTCTGGGACAGTGTGCGGAATGCCAATTCGTTGATTACACTGCTCGACCCGCAGCTTGAAGTGGATATCCTGAATTGTCTGCTGGACATCGCGGACCATACCGGCTGGCTGCCGGACGCCTGGATTATGGGGCATAGCGCAATGATTCAAGGGGGAAGCTCCGCAGATATTCTGTTCTGTGAAGCGGCGCTGAAGAAGCTGGAGGGCATCGACTATGGTAAGGCCCTGAAGCAGATGCGCAAGAATAATGAGGTTCCGTCACCGGATACCTGGCTCTATGGCCGTCATCTTAAGGATTATCATACTCTGGGGTATCTGTCCACAGATGTGAAGAAGAACTGTGTGTCCCGCCATATGGAATATGCGTATCAGGATTGGTGCATCGGCCGGTTGGCCGAGGAGCTTGGGCAGGAGGAGACGGCGGCGGAGTACTACGACAGCTCGGAGAAGCTGTGGAATCTATGGCGCGAGGATCTGAAGTGTTTTGCGCCCCGGCTGCCCGGCGGCGAATGGGTAACGTCATTTGACCCGGAATCCTGCCTGCCGGATTCGTGGAATGATCCGTATTTCTACGAAGGCACCAGTCTGCAATGGTCATTTAGCACACATCATGATTTTCATGGACTGGTTGAACGGCATGGGGGGAAGGAAGCATTCATCCGGCATTTGGACTATTTTTTTGACGGGGGATTCTATAACTCCAAAGAAACTATGCTGCATATTCCTTATTTATATATTTATGCGGGCAGGCCGGACCGTGCAGCGGACCGGGTCCGCGAATGTCTGGAGACCTACTTCAAGGCTGAACGTGACGGATTGGGGGATAACGAGGATATGGGCTGCCAGAGTGCCTTCTACATCTGTTCAGCCATGGGCTTGTATCCGTTGATGGGTCAGGACCTCTATTTCCTGGTTCCTCCGGTATTCAATAAGGTAACGCTGCTGCTGGGCGCACAGGCGAACCCGGTTCCTCTGACGATTGAGACCCAAGGAGCAGGCAGCGGGTCCGGCAAAAGGTATATTCTGTCTGCTTCGCTCAATGGTCAGGAGCTGGACCGCGCGTGGGTCCGCCATGAAGAAATTGCCGGAGGAGGCACGCTTCTTCTGGAGCTGGGGGCTGAACCCGGGGAGTGGGGGAGTATGATTCCACCTTCTCCGCTCGCGGAATGGGAACAAGGCAAACAACTGTCAAGGTAGGGCAGTAGGCTCAAGGAGAGAATGTCCATGCAGAGCTTAAAAAACAAATGGCTGCAATATCTCGTGGGAGATACGTTTCGTCCTGAACCGCTGAAACGGGTGCGCGATGCTCAGGACAAGATGCTTTATCATCAGGAGCTGTTGTGGGCGGACATCCCGTATCAGGAGAATGCTGCGGATGTATTTCAGATCATTCTCCGTTTGAAGGAGATGGCCATCGCGCTGAAGTCTCCCAAATGTCCCTATTATATGGACTATTCATTAAGGCTAAGGATCATTTATGGATTAGAATGGCTGTCTGAGCATAGATACAACGAAACCTGTAAGCCCTATGGCAACTGGTGGTATTGGGAGATTGGCGTGCCGATTGCGCTGCTGGAGACTCTGCTGCTCATGGAGAAACTGTTGGATACAGAGCTTATAGAGCATCTGCTCCTCCCCGTAGACAAATATGTGGGTGCTCCGGCCTTTCACGCGCAGTGGTTCGTAGCTCAGGCCCCGCCTGCAACGGGAGCGAATCTGGTCTGGAAATCTACGGCGGCTGCCCTGGCGGCCGTTATCCGGGACGACAAGCAGAAGCTGTCCGCCGCCCGGAATGCATTGCTTCCGCTGTTCAGGTATGCGAAGGAAGGAGACGGCTTCTACGAAGACGGCTCATTCATTCAGCATGACAGATATGCCTATACTGGCGGATATGGAGTCTCGCTGCTACATGATGTGGTCCGCCTGATGGCATGGCTGCACGGTACCTCCTGGGAATTGCCAGGTGAAGCCCGGGATTTGACAGCGCGGTGGATTGAGGATTCTTTTGTCCCGCTTATGTTCAGGGGGTCTATGCTGGATATGGCCAGCGGCAGGGAGATCTCGCGGGAGGATTCGCAGAATCATGAGAGCGGACATTCCGTGATCACCTCCTGCTTACGCTTCTCGTGCATTCTGGATGTAGCGGAACAGGCACGGCTGCTCTCCAGAGTGAAAGCGTGGATTGTTGCCGACACCTACAAACCGTACATCGCCGAAGCGCCGCCGGATACCGCCGCCGGGGCTGGTGCGCTGCTGGACGATGAACTCGTGCCGCCTGCCCGGGAAGAGAGCTTCTGCAAGCTGTTTGCCCATATGGACCGGGCGGTGCTGCAGGGTCCGGGTTTTGCCTACTCGATCAGTATGTTCTCCAGCCGGATCTTCACCTATGAATCTATCAACAGAGAGCATCTGAAGGGATGGTATACAGCGTATGGCATGAGCCATCTGTACAATAGTGACTTGGGACAATTTGCGGATGCCTACTGGCCGACCGTTGATCCATACCGCCTGCCTGGAACCACGGTAACGAAGACATTGCAGGAGGATGGGGCCGGGCAAGGCTGCTTAAGCACTAAGGCTTATGTTGGCGGGGCTGTGCTTCATAACCAATACGGAGCAATTGCGATGGAGCTTCAGGATGTCGTTAACGAAGCCGATGGACTGACCGCGCTCAAAAGCTGGTTGTTATGCGGTAACCGCATCGTGGCCTTAGGTTCGGGTATTCAGAGCCGGAATTCCGCCAGAGTGGAAACGATTATAGAAAACCGGAGATTGACTCCGTTCGGTGACCATAAGATTACCGCAGATGGAACAGAGATTTGCCGGACGCCGGGAATCGCAGATACGATTCATCCTAAGTGGATTCATATGACGGGGAGTACCGGGGGTGCAGATGTGGGGATTTATTTGCCTGAACGCTGCTGCGTCCATGCCTTGCGCGAGGCCCGGCAAGGGAGCTGGAAGGCCATCAACGACGCCGGTCCCTCTGCGGAAATCGAGCGATTCTATCAGACGCTCTGGTTCGATCATGGAGCAGCGCCGCAGGGGGATACTTATGCCTATGTGCTGCTGCCCGGCTGGAGTGAAGAAGCAACGGCCGGGTTCGCCGGGGCTTCAAGTATACGAATTGTGGAATTGAATGACCGGGTGCACGCGGTGGAAGATACGGAAGCAGGGCTGTTAGCTGTGCATTTCTGGCAGCCGGGCTGGTATAGAAGCGGGGGGATTGCTTGCAGCAGTGAGGCCTCTATGGTGCTGCAAAAGAATCCGGCAGGCTGGAGTCTGGCTATAGCCGATCCGACACAACTGCAGCGCCGTCCCATCGAAGTGGAGCTTGAACTCGATCGGCCTGTTACCAGGGTGATCCGCAGGTCTGAGCGGATCACGGTTGACCTTGGTGAAGCTGGAGACACTGGGGAAGCCGGTGACTCAGGTGATCCAGGTGGCCTAGGTGACTCAGGTGAACCCGGGAACTCAAGAACCCCCGGAACCCCTGGAGTCCCCGGAATCCCCGGAAAGGTTAGACTGGTGTTCGAACCTGACGGTGCCGGGGGCGCCTCGTTCCATGTGGAGCTGGCGACCTGAGACGAATCTATGAATATGCACTTCAAATGAATGACTCTGCGGAGTATGGTAGAATAATCCCAATGATTTTAGAGGGGGAGTACCATGCAGATTTCAATTACCGATGATTTCGCAGATGAACGTTTCCGGCAGTTCGTAAGGGACCACTTCTGCGGTGGCCGTGAATCCATCTTCAGGAGCGATCTTGACACAGTGGCTACGCTGAAGCTTGAGGGCTGCAAGCTCTCTAGTCTACAGGGGATCGAACACTTTACGGCGCTTCAGGAGCTGGAGTGTTCGTATAATGAGTTAACCGTGCTTGACCTTAGCCAGAATGCGGAACTGGTTACTGTGAACTGCCGGAGCAACCGGCTGATTGAGCTGAATACTCAGCCGAATCGGCTGTTGAAGGAACTGGACTGTAGCAGGAACCATATCCGTACTCTGGACCTCAGCCAGAATCTTGCGCTAGAGAAGCTGGAGTGTCATGAGAATATGTTGTCCAAACTGGAGTTAAGCAGCAATCCCTGGCTCAAGGTACTGAATGGCAGTTATAACTCGCTGCATGAATTGCGGCTTCAAGACAATACGGCACTGGAGCGGCTCGATTGTGGCAGCAATTATCTAATTGACCTGGATATAGCAAGCTGTAGAGAGCTGACGGAAGTCCGCTGTAATCATAATCACTTAACAGGTCTCGACACCAGTGGCAATCCGTCTCTTACGAGTCTGCGATGCTTCAATAATCATATTACGAGTCTGGACCTCAGTCACAATAGCCAGTTAACCGAACTCTATTGTTCTCAGAACAAACTTACCGTAGTCGATACGAGCCTGCATTCGCAGCTTGTACAATTGGATTATTCCAATAACCTCATCACGCAGCCGGATCATAGGGTAGAGGGAGTAGGGATTTTTCAATATGATACTGCCTTCACCTGTTATAAGGCGGAGCTTCACTTCAAGGAGAGCGGGCTTACCGTTACAGCGGAAGTTCCCACCCAGGCAGCCATGAGCGGCTTGACTCCGCGGATTCAGGAGGTATGGGGAGAGCTGGAGGGTCGGCTTGACCGGGTATTGCAGCTAATTGCGGCCGCTCATCCTGATGAAGATGTGAATGAGCTGGTGCTGGCCGACTTGACGTTTGCCGAAGACCACTCCTTCCGTATCGGCTACGATGCCGGGGATACACCGGCCGGTCAGCTCTGCATCTATGCAGTGTTTGACCATGAGGATGAACTAGACGACCAGCTTAGTTATGAAGTGTACTGAGCTGGTTAGCTGTGTGTGGTAAACCGTAAACCGTAAACCGTAAACCGTAAACCGTAAACCGTAAACCGTAAACCGTAAACCGTAAACCGTAACCCAGAAATCGTAAATCGTAACCGCAGGTTGTAGGCGGTAAGTTGCAAGCCGCAGGCCGCAAGCTTCTGCGGCTTTTTTGGAAGATTCAGAGGGAGAAATCCCTCTGAATTAGCTAGGAGTTGGTTAAATAAGGGGATGAGAGGTATAAATCCCTTTGATTGGGTGGAAGTGGGCTAGAGGAGGAAATAAGAGGCATAAATCACTTTGAGTAGACCGAAAGTGTGCGGCATACGTGAGTGAGGTGTAAAAGTGCACCTTATTCCGACAAAAGCGGACGGTAGGCGTGAATGAGGTGTAAAAGTGCACCTCAATCCGTCAAAAGTGGGCGGCAGGCGTGAGTGAAGAGCAAAAGTGCACCTCAATCCGTCAAAAGTGGGCGGCAGGCGGGAGTGAGGTGTAAAAGTGCACTCCAATCCGCAGAAAGTGGGCGGTGGGCGTGAATGAGGAGTAAATGTGCACCTCAATCCGCAGAAAGTGGTCAGCAGGCGTAAATAAGGCACATCTTCACCGTAACACTCGAAATCTCATACCTTTTCTCGAATGCAGGCAGTTTCTTTTACTACCAGACCCTATCTATACTATTAAATGTAAGCGCTTTACAACGAGTGTCTTTATGAGTGGGGAATGCTTGAGCGTGGGTGCAGAAAGCATGTTTGTGTGAGTAAAGCCGAACTATGAGCAGGGTAAGCAAGTTCGTATGAAGGAAAGCCGCAACATGAGCGCAGGAACAGCAAGCTTGTCTATGCCAGAAAGCCAGACTATCTGTTTCGTGAAAAGGTTGAATCTGACGAAAAGGGGGGGTTATGGATGAGAAGGTTGGGAATGAGAGGTACGTTAACGAGAAGGTTACTCATGAAAAGCGGCTTGGTGGCGTTAGTGCTGCTGCTGTCGATCAGCGGGTTGGGGGGAGTAACGGGACGTGCCCGTGCGGCGGATGAATTCGACGGGATGCGGGAGAACCGGAAGGTGATGCTTACAGGAGGGGCCACCCTGAATACGGCGGATGCTGATATTGCCGCAGCCCTCACCAAGCTGGCGAACGAAGCGAACGGTTACTGGCAGACGATGAATACCGCGCCCAGCCGTACCTATCTGTGGAGCGATAACCCGGGCATCGGGAACTCGATTCAGATCCGGGTAACCTATGAACGGCTGAAGACGATGGCGCTCGCGTATGCCACGGCCGGCACGGCGCTGCATGGGGATAGTCAGCTCGGGAGCGATATCGTGGCTGCACTCGATTATATGTACACCACCCGATATCATGAGGCGGTAACGCCGACGGCCAGCGGAACGAGTAACTGGTGGGATTGGCAAATCGGCATTCCCATGCAGCTTAATGATACGGCGGTGCTGATGTATGACGTTTTGAGCCCGGCTCAAGTCACTAATTATATGACAGCGGTGGAACGCTTCTCGCCCGCAGTTACCTTGACCGGAGCCAACCGTGCCTGGAAAGCGATAGTTGTAGGCGAGCGGGGAATCCTCGTCAAAGACGGGGCCAAAATCGCCGCCGCGCGCGATGGTCTGTCCTCCATTTTCAACTATACGCTTAGCGGGGATGGATTCTACCTGGATGGTTCATTCATTCAGCATAACAATATCCCCTATACCGGAGGTTATGGAATTGATCTGCTGCTGGCCGTGAGTGATCTGATGGTGATGCTTCACGGCTCTTCCTGGCAGGTCGCTGATCCCAAGCAGTCCAATGTGTGGGAATGGGTGTATAACTCCTATCAGCCGGTGATGTACAAGGGGGCGATCATGGACATGGTCCGGGGCCGGGAAATCTCCAGGCATTACAGTCAGGACCATGAAGCGGGGCATCGGGTGATGCAAGGGATTCTGCTGCTGTCTGCAATTGCGCCGCCCGCTCCATCAGCCGATTTTAAGAAGATGCTTAAGGGCTGGATTCTGTCAGATACGTTCAAATCCTTCTATACCGATGCTCCCGTACCCGCTATCGCTCAGGCCAAGACTATAACCGGGGACCCGTTGATTGAACCGGCGGCAGAGCTTATAGGTTATAAGCAGTTTTCGGCGATGGACCGGGCCGTTCAGCATCGTCCGGGCTATAGCTTCGGGCTTGCGATGTATTCCAGCCGCATCAGCAGCTACGAAGCGATCAACAGCGAGAACGCCAAAGCCTGGTATACCTCGGCCGGTATGACCAGCTTATATAACAGTGATCTTGGACAATACAGTGAGGATTACTGGCCAACAGTCGATAGTTACCGCCTGCCGGGAACAACGGTGCTGTCCCAGACCGCTTCAAGCAGCCACACCAGCACCAAGCCATGGACTGGCGGCACCGATATCCAGAATCTATATGGAAGCTCGGGCATGGAGTTGCAGTATGCAGGCCGTACGCTTGGAGCCAAGAAATCTTGGTTTATGTTCGATGACGAAGTGGTTGCTCTCGGCGCGGGCATCAGCAGCACGGATAATATTGCTGTGGAGACGATCGTTGAGAACCGGAAGCTGAACACGGCGGGCAGCAATACGCTAACTGTGAACGGTGAAGTGCAGCCTGCCATTTTGGGCGGGGCATCGACCCTGGATCAGGTGGAGTGGGCTCATTTGTCGGGAAGTACCGCCGGTGCGGATACGGGGTATTATTTTCCACAGACGGTATCGCTTGCCGCTAAGATAGAAGCCAGAACTGGCAACTGGAAGCAGATCAACCCCCGTCCGGTCACACCTTCCACGCCGATCACCCGCAATTATATGACCTTATGGCTGGAGCATGGCGTCAATCCGAATGGCGCGGAAGTTCAATATGTTCTGCTGCCGGGCAAGACAGCCGCCCAAGTAGCCGCTTATGCTGCTGCTCCAGACATTCAAGTGCTTGCGAATTCATCCAGTGTTCAGGCGGTAAAAGAAACAAAACTCGGCATCACCGCAGCGAATTTCTGGGAGGATGGGGCAAACTCCGCCGACCTGATCACCGTTAACAAAAAAGCGGCGGTGATGACCCGGGAAGCCGGGGATACCTTGGAGCTGTCCGTAAGCGATCCGACCCAAGCGGGAACCGGCGTAATTGAGGTAGAACTGGACCGTTCAGCAAGCGGATATACGGCAGATGCCGGAATTACGGTGACACAGCTCAGCCCGACCATCCAGTTAACGGTGAATGTCAGCGCGGCCAAGGGCAAGGCGTTCAAGGCTTCTTTTGATCTGGGCAGCGGTACCCCGCCGACCCTTCCTGGTGAAGAGGTTATTGTAGACAATAATGACACCACCGGGGTACCCCCAACTTGCCTGCTACTGCTACCTAACAGTCTGCAAGAGGTAATGATTTCATCAAACAAAGACAGGACCAGCCTCAATGGGCCGGTCCTGTTCGAATTCCATCCTATTTATTTGTCTACAGGAAGGTCTCGTTTTTTTCTGCACACGACCACCACATACAAGGGATTTATATCTTTAACTCTTCCGAGATCCATTAGCTCGTATCCGTTAATGACGGGATTGTCATAAGGCGTGGTTGTAGGAGGCATCGCTCTCGCATTTCTGACAACTTGGGCTTGGAAGGCTGAATAATCCGAGACGAAGGTTTGCCCGTACAACTCCAGGATATCATATTCTTTCAGTAACTCCCCCACAAGCTCAGTAATCGTATATTCATATTTGTGATAATGATTTCTTGGCTGCTCCACAAAGTAGGCGGCAGGGTTTGCAATACTACGGTTAGGCGTGGAGACAATGAAGATACCATCATCTTTTAAAAGCCTGGCAGATTCTTTAATCCATACGCTGCCGTCATCGATATGCTCAATAGTCTCAAAGGAAACAACGACATCAAAGCTGTTATCTTCAAGTTCAAGCTTATTTACATTACCGTAAGCATAATCAATCTGATCATGACCATATGTTTTACGCGCATTGGCCAAGCTGGCTTCATCAATATCTACGCCAAGGACATGACTTGCTCCGGCCACCTGCAGCATTTTACTGCCATACCCTGCCCCGCAGGCCGCATCCAGCACCCGTTTATCCTTGACGAACTTTTGGGCTAATCTGTATCTGTTCAGGTGCTCCTCAAGTACATCTCCATGATTCTTCTTGACGGCATCGTTAATGACAACCCGTTCTCCTGTGAAAACTACATCGTTTTGTTCTGTATTCAGTATTTCGGAGTTGATATCTATGGAATCTGTGTCGTTTCGCCCCAATACTTCAGCCTCTTTTAGAACACTTGACGAGGAGGGAGCAATTCTGTAGAACAACGATTCAAAATACTTTTGATTGTACACTATACTTGGATGATCGGGATAATATTTTTGAGCTAATTTGTGATGATGATAGGCTTTCTCATGTTCACCGAGCAATTCATAGCATACACACAATTGTAAATGGGGTAGCCAGTTTGCAAAAGAGGCATCATAGTTAATGTGCCCATTTACTATCGTTTCTTTTGTAGCCATATCAAACCAAAAAATTGCTAGGTTCACTTGACCTTTCTGCATGAATGAAGTACCGATTTTGTAACAGATTACGGGGTGGGGAACTCCAGAAGCAAAGGATTGGAAAGCTGCTAACAAGGCTTTATTCACATCCCCGGCAGCAACGTAACAATCCGAGAGTCTCCCGTAGGCTTCATAGGTTTCTTCATTTATCGTCTTTGCTTCCAAAAGAAACTTTTCATAGAACACAGCAGCGTTCTCATAATTTTTCTGGTTATATAGAAAGTTGGCGTAATTCATTAAATTGGACATCTGAGATTCCTGTGAATCTGGCTTATGGTTTGCCTGAAGTGTATCCGGTTTATGCATACTAAATCCCTCCTTAGCTTTGTGCCAGAGCTTTTATACTTGCAATTTGCAGCAGGACATCTTCGAAATAGGACTCATCTCCATAAAATTTTCTAAAGAGATCCTCAAAATCATCGGTAAAAACAGGGGCGTGATCACGCATGATTCCCCAATACCAACCGAGAATGTAATTAAAGAGAGAATTTCGTTTCTCTTCCCGGACGTCCTCTGCGGTCAAACCTTTGCCAATAAAATGACTCAAAATTGTCTGATAATTACTAAAAACGACTTCACCGAAATTGTATCCTGCAGGAGGATTCCCGGAAAAATCGAACACTCTCCGGTTAACCACGCAAAAGTGAGGATTTCTGGTTAATATCTCATATTGCATGTAAGCTTGATTCAGCGATGAATCGATATACCGGAAGGGTTCTTCGATTTGTTCAAAATCCTCTCTTCTCAAAATGATGCCGGAAATAAAAGTACACATAATACCTGAGGCTCGAAGATAAGCCGATGCGCCTTTTGCAGTATAAACCTGGCCATCATGATTATGAACATTCAAATATATAATTCCGCACTCTGTATGATTATGGATGACCTCAAGCAGGGAGGGGATGGAATGCTCCACACAATAATCATCATCGCCCTGCCATTTTAGAAACGTCCCCTTCGCTAATTGAGCTACAAGATATATATTGCGGTCCCCCCCGATATTCGAACTGTTTCTGAATGATTTCAGTCTTGGATAGCGGCTGGCATAACGTGCGATCACCTGAGGGGTGGCGTCTGTAGAGGCATTGTCACAGACAATGACTTCAACCCGGCTATCGTCCTGTAATTGGCTGAATATAGAGGAAAGGCATAGATCAAGGTTGGCTGCGCGGTTATAGGTTGGAATACAAATGGAGAGAAGCGGAGTAGCATCCGGTGAGATAGGGTGTACAATTGGTTCATGCTGCTGAATCTGTGCGGGGGACCCTCCTGCCACACAATAATCCGGAAGATCTTGTTCAATGACACTTCCCGGATAGATCACGCTATGCTTGCCTATTCGGATATTACCTGCAATAACCGTTCCCTCTCCAATTTGCGTTCCTTCCCCGATGATAACCTCTCCGGCGCCGTCCATCCATCCTTGTGCCTTTACCGGGATTCCAATCTGGCGGTACTCCTGTCTGGCATCCGATATACTAACATTAGAGCCTATCGTCACATTAGATTTAATCTCAATACGGTTGATGGCATGAAGAGTGAGCCCTTGTTCACATTTACAATCATCCCCGATAATAATTTTGGGTAGAGGCAAAGAAGCTTGTGCTTCAGGCTGTATGGAGTAATCTCCCTTAATGGTTACCCTATCACCAATCAGAATGAGTTCGGGATGCTTGAGTTGTCCGTTGGCAGCGATCTCTGTATTGTTGCCATAGTAATAGAAGCTGGATACTGTTTCAGACTCTAAGGAGTGTGACATATGAACTTCCTTTCTGAAATATGAGTTATGATTGGCGTATTGCTTCCATGATGGCTAAGCCATCCTCATAATAGGGTTCTTCGTGATAGTATTTTGTATAGATTCCTTCAAATTCATCAGTGGTCACAGTTGCTTTATTATTCCGTAGCCATGGTATGGTGTAATGATAGAGAGTTTGTCTTTTCTCTCTGGCAATATCTTCAGCAGTTAAGCCAGAGCTCAAGAAGTGGCTTAGGATAGATGGATAACCGTTGAAGAACACTTCAGCAAAACTGTATTTAGGATTGTAAGCACCGCCATAACTGAACATACTATCGTACATGATGCAGAAGTTCGGGTTATCCTTTAATATGGAATATTGCAGATATAATTGATTGAATTTAGAAGCCATAAATAGGGTGGGATTCTCGATCTTCTCCAAATCCTCACGCCTTAATACAACTGAACTGATAAACGCTCCATAAAGAGTGGTGGCGGCCAGGAAATTGCTAATCCCAGAGTCTAAGCGGGGAGGCCCATTTCCGTTTATTATACTAATATGAATGACTCCGCATTCCGGATGACTGTCCAGTACATGAAGGAGGGGCATGATCTTGCCGGGGAGAAAATAATCATCATCTCCATGCATTTTCACAAATTTTCCTCTTCCCAATGTTGTAACAAAATAAATATTAGGGTCTGCACCAACATTAGTGTCATTTCGAACTGCTCTCATATTGGAGTAAAGGGACATATACTTGTCTATGACATCTGGTGTGGCATCTGTAGAGGCATTATCGGATACCACTACTTCGATCAGTTCGTTATTCCCGATCTGTGAGTAAATTGAATGAAGGCAGGTGTCCAGATAAGGCGCACGGTTGTAAGTCGGGATGCAGATAGATAACAGGGGGAGACGGCTTCGGGCAGTAAGAACGGCCTGGGCTTGGTCATGATCAGACACATCCACCCAACTGCCGGAGGCAGTCTCATAGACCTGCACAATCGATGCGGGATTACCTGAAACCACGCAGTAGTCGGGAACATTGTCCAAGACCGTACTGTTTGCCTTAACTACGCTCCCAGCTCCAATACGTATATTCCCTGACAGGCGGCAATTTGCTCCGATCCAGGAGCCTTCGCCAATGGCGATTTCACCTTCCATTTGAACATTGGAATAGATAAGAAGATTTGGCTCTAAGATAATCTTGGGGGATGCTGTGATCTGTACCCCTCTGTTGATCTGACATCCGTCTCCTATACAGATAACTGGACCCTCATGAGGAAGCTGTTGGTCTATGGCTGCTGTCTTGATATAGTGCGGAGCTTCAACAGAAACATTATTGCCTATAGATATTAGCTCTGGAGACTCAATTACGCCCCCTTGCCCGATGTAAGTGTTGCTTCCAAGCTGAGCAAATCGCTCAGCGAATTCAAGCGGTATATTTAAGGTCAAGGCAGATTCTCCTTCCATCCTTCAGGTCTGGCTTCGTACCCGTTAAGCTGTCTTTTAATGCATATGGGGCCGATTCCTAAAGTATGATGAGTGTACCGAAAAATACCGGATTTGCTGGACGTTGTGGATGTTTTAAACGCGAGCAGTCAGCTAACTATCCGAATAGAAAGAGGCGATACGCATGACTACTACGTGTTTCATTTGTGAGAAACATCTGGGGAATACTCCCCAGCCGCCTGGGGGATACATATATTATGCTGGAGGCTTAGCCTCCAATCGACTTTATTCGCCACCATTCGTCAAATCCTTTACCCGTTCACCTTGACACCGTGTATACCCCGTGACATAATAATTCCAGACTAAATGACTATGATAAGTTGGACATCGTAGACAACAAGAGAGATCTTTTACTAGACGAGGGGGAAGTTATAATGAAGAAGAAATTTGTGCCAGGCGTTCTGATGGTGTTGCTCGGGTTGGTCATTGCAGGCTGCGGTAATGGAACTAAGAATGACGCAGGCTCCGCAGAGACAAACGGCGCGGGAGCCGGTACGAAGACCATCGTTGCGGCAACGAGCGGGGTAAGTAACCCTTTTAGCTACGAGAAAGACGGACAGTTGACAGGTTACGATGTGGAAGTAATGAAGGCGATCTTCAAGGACCTTCCGGAATATAAGCTAGAGGTTCAGGCGATTGAATTCGAAGGGATTCTGACTGGCCTGGATAATGGCCGTTTCCAGCTGGGGGCGAACAATTTCAGCTCCAACCCCGAGAGACGCGGCAAATACAATTTCTCTCTCCCGATTATCGAGAATGCGAATGTATTCGTAGTCCGCAAGGACGATAACACCCTTAAGGCGGTAGAAGACCTGAAGGGCTATAAAGCCGTAACAGAAGTAGGCAACTCCGGTGCCACACTGCTGGAGAATTATAATGAAGCGAACCCGGATGCCAAAGCAGAGATTATCTACACTGACGAGAATTTCGTGAAGCAGTTCGAAGGTATTGAAGCCGGCAAATACGATGTGCGCATCATTTCCCGTGTCTCTGCCGAGAAGGCCATCAAGGAGCATGGCTTCACCAATCTGAAGGTCGTTGCGTTCTCTACAGAGAACAGTGATCCAGGATCTTATATCCTGCTCTCAAAGTCTGCGGACAGCACCCTGTTGGATACCGTTAACAAGAGAATCAAGGAAATGTATGCGGATGGTACTCTGTTGAAAATTAGCCAAGAGCAGCTTGGCGGCGACTATTTGCCTAAAAAAGAGCTAATGGAGTAACCGAAGGAAGGTGATCGCATGAAATTTCTAGTCTCGGGAGATGCATTATTCTCCAGCAGTAATTTAGATAAGACGATGGACCCGGAGCTGCTTGCTTTGCTGCAAGGGGCCGATGAAGCTTTTACCAATGCAGAGTTCGTGACCCCGCGCCTGAATACCGCTCCGGCGGCAGGCCGCGGCTACCAGACCAGTGTACGCCCCAAGGCGCTGGATGAATTCGGGAAGCTCAATATCCGTTATGTGAGCTTTGCGAATAATCATACGGGGGACTACGGGACCCAGGGCCTTGTAGATACGATCGAAGAGGCGGAAGCCCGCGGTCTGACCCCGCTTGGAGTGGGCATGAGCCTGCATGAAGCGCGTAAACCGGTGTTCGTGGATACGGCAGATGGCCGGATCGCCATCATCACTATCGATGTGACGAGAAGCGAAGTATTCGCTGCCTCAAATCCGGGGAACGGCGTTCCAGCCCGTCCGGGGGTCAACCCGCTCCGCTGGTCGCGTACGTATGTCGTGAACGATCAGGACTTCAGCACCTTGAAGGAGATCAGTGAGCGCATCGGCATCGCTTCCAGCATGGAGGAAGGCAAGCGGATTGAGACCTTCAAGAGCAAATCGGAGAATTACTATGAATTCGGTTCATTTTTTGAAGGCTATTTAACCTTCGAAAAGGGAGAACAGTCCCGTGTCAAAACGGTAGCGCATGAGCAGGATCAGCAGGAAATCTACCGCAGCATCCAGGATGCTGCGGAGCGCAGTGATTATGTCTTTGTCAGCCTGCACACGCATGAAGGGGAGAATGAGAACTGGTACTCCGATTATCCCGCAGAGTTCATTGAGACCTTCGCGCGGGGGGCGGTGGATGCCGGGGCGAGCTGTGTCTTCGGACATGGTGCCCACTTCACCAGAGGGGTGGAGCTGTATAAGGGCCAGCCTATTTTTTATAACATAGGCAGTCTGTTCATGGAGTTCGAAGCCGGAGAGTCGATTGTATCTCCCGAGATGTTCACCGCCTACGGGTATGCCGAGAATGAAGCTCCATCTACCCTGCATAAGAACAGAACCAAGGACAGCGAAGGGAATTGGCAGGGGTTCTATAGCGACCGCAAGTTCTCCGAGAACTTCCTGGTCATGTTCGATCTTAGTGTGGAGGACAAGCGGTTCGACTACGAGCTGATTCCGATTGATCTTAGACTCACTCATGAGACGGTGACGAAGCGCGGGCTTCCGGTCCTGGCTTCGGATGAAGCTGCGGCTTCCCTGGTGGAGCGGCTTAATGCGGTAAGCAACGAACGGTATCATACTGAAATTATCTATGAGGGCAGACGGTTGACTGTCAGACCGTGTTAGAGCGTCGCCCTGTAAATTGAACGTGGAAGGAAGTAGTCTGCATGGGAGAGATTTTTGATATTAACGCGGTGTTCACAGCGATACCTCGTCTGTTAGAGGTCCTTCCTGTGAGTCTGCAGATTACGGTCATCTCGATGATCGTCGGCCTTGTGTTTGCTCTGTTGTTCGCCATTATCCGTATGCGCCGAATTCCCGTGCTAAGCCAGCTAGTCACAGTCTTCATCTCGTTCATTCGGGGAACGCCGATCATTGTGCAGCTGTATCTGACCTATAACGGAATTCCGTTGTTACTCAAATTCATTAATCAGCAGTACGGGACGGATTATAATATCAATGCCATTCCGGCGATGATCTTCGTGCTGGTCACCTTCGCATTCAATGAAGCGGCGTACAACTCGGAGACGATCCGCGCTGCGCTGCAATCGGTCAACAAGGGCCAGATCGAGGCCGCTGAATCCCTGGGGATGACGTATCTTCAGGTGCTCAGAAGAGTCATCGTTCCGCAGGCGCTGGTGGTGGCTATTCCGCCGCTGGGCAATGCACTGATCGGACTGCTGAAGGGGACCTCCCTGGCCTTTGTGGCGGGTGTAATCGAAATGACAGCCAAGGGTAAAATCATCTCCGGCAGCAACTTCCGCTTCTTCGAGGTGTATCTCGCGCTGGCGATCATCTATTGGGTCATGACGATTCTGATTGAGCAGATTCTGAGATTCCTGGAGAAAAGATTCTCCATTCCGGACTCCGCTGCCGGGGCCATGAACCGCGGCTGGTTCTCTTGGGGAAGGAGAGAGATCTGATGATTAAGGTAAGCCATTTATCCAAGTCCTTTCACGGCAATCTGATTCTGGATGATTTGTCGGTGGAGATTGAGAAGGGCGATGTTGTAGCGATCATCGGTTCATCCGGTGCAGGCAAGTCCACCTTCCTGCGTGCGCTCAACTGCCTGGAGCAGGCGGATCAGGGGATGCTTGATCTCGAAGGCTTCAAGGTCGATTTCAGCACGATCACGAACAAGCAGCGGCTGGAGCTGCGGAAGCAGACGGCGATGGTCTTCCAGCAATTCAATCTGTTCCAGCACCGCACGGCGCTGGATAATGTCAAGGAAGGCCTGAAAATTGTGAAGCGGATGAACGACCGCGAGGCCGCACAGATTGCACAGGAGCAGCTGGAGCAGGTAGGTCTTACTGAGCGGGCGCATTATTATCCGAAGCATCTGTCCGGCGGCCAGCAGCAGCGGGTGGGCATTGCCCGCGCCCTGGCGATGAATCCGAAGCTGCTGCTCCTGGACGAGCCCACCTCTGCGCTTGATCCTGAGCTGGTGGGCGAGGTGCTGCAGACGATCAAGAAGACCGCCGCCACAGGTCAGACGATGATTCTCGTCTCGCATGAGATGAGCTTCGTCTATGAAGTAGCGAATAAGGTGCTTTTCCTGGACAAAGGGAAAATCGTCGAGGAGGGGACGCCGGACGAGGTGTTCAATCATCCGAAGTCCGAGCGGGCCAAGGAATTCCTGCAGAATTATTTCCGTAACAAGTCGGGTAATTAAGATAAGCACCATTGCAAGAGCCGAGTAGGCTCCTACCGGAGCGGAAGTAACCAAATCGGCTTCTAACGGACCTGAGCGCCGTTATTTTTAAGAAAACGCCACTTTTTGCGGCTTAACGGACCGAGGGGACCTTAGAGTCTGTCTGAGAGACGTTTTTGGGTGAAAGAGCGGGCGATAAGGACTGTGGGGTCCGTAACTTGTCCCAACGTGGAGTTTCAGCAGAGATAAGTACTCCTGAGTCCGTTACGCTTAGGATATGAGTTACCAAAAGACGTTCCCGACCTGCCGGGAACGTCTTTTGGTGTGCGCCCTTCGGTGAAAACGAAGGGCAGTGGAGGAAAATGACCTCAAATCATTGCTGTACAATAAAGCTTCAGCCCTAGTCCGTACTGTGCTCCATAAATTGCATCAACATTTGAGTACTAGTGTTTGCTACGGAGTAAATAGTACCTGCAGGTTACTGTCCTGATCAAGGAACCGGGTGTGTTGGTCTGATATGATTAACTGATTGTATTCACCAAATTCTGTAGCATATGTCCGGTAGGGGATATGAGTCCAAACCGTGAAATAGTGGCAATTGACAGAGAGAAACGCAGCAAAATGCAGAAAGCTTGAACAAAGCTGAAATAGTTGCGACTTTTTTGATTTATTCACGTATATAAACCTTTAATAAGACTAAAATACGCCAAAAGGAGCGATGCATCTTGAATTTCATGAACCAGAATGGCGATAATATCCCAGGGTTCAAGCTGCCGAAGTTGAAGCCGGGCATGTACAAGAGGATAGGGGTGGGGGTAGCCGCTGCGGCTGTGTTGCTGTATATCGGCGCCACCTCATTTTATACTGTGCAGGAGCAGGAACGTGCGGCTATTCTGACCTTCGGCAAGTATACGAGTGAGAGCTCAGCCGGGCTCCATTTCAAATGGCCCTATCCCATCCAGGATGTAATTACCGTGCCTGCCGAGCTGACCCAGCGGATTCATATCGGGTACCGCCAAGAGTCGGATGGAGCAGTTCCGGTGGATGATGAAGCTATGATGATTACGGGTGATGAGAATATTGTCTCTGCCGATGCGGTAGTCCAGTGGAAGATCAGCAATATCCGTGATTACCTGTATAACATTGATGACCCGGACAAATTCCTGCGCAACTCGGCCAGCTCCTCGATCCGTGCGGTCATTGGTTCCGAGAAGCTGGACTATGCGATTACCGACGGGAAGACGGTCATTCAGGATAAAGTCCGCGTGCTGCTGGTGGATCTGCAGAAGAAATACAACACCGGCATTCAGATCATCGATATCAAGTTCCAGGATATTGAGCCGCCAAGCGGCCAGGTGGAGGAAGCCTTCCGCGAGGTCACGAATGCCCGTGAAGAGAAGAATACGAAGATCAACAACGCCAAGAAGTACGAGAACGATATCATTCCGAAGGCGCGCGGTGAAGCACAGGCCCTGCTGGAGCGGGCCGAAGGCGAGAAGAAGTCGCGTATCCTGAATGCGCAGGGGGATGTGGCGCGGTTCAATGCGATTTTTGCCGAATATGCCAATAATCAGAGCGTCACCGAGAGCCGGCTGGTCCTGGAGACACTGGAGACGATCCTGCCTAACGCCAGAATCTTCATTACGAACTCAAACAGTGACACTGTGAACTATCTGCCGCTGAATGAGCTGATGCGCAGCACCAAGGATAGCCCCTCTGCTCCTGCCGCTGTGAATCCGGCGCCTTCAGCCGCACCGCAAGGAGGAGATGCCAAGTGAAAAGAAACCCGATCATCTTATTGATATCATCTATCGTTCTGATTATTCTGCTGGCTGGCTCTATGTACATCGTGAAGGAAGGGGAATATAAGGTCGTTCTCCGTTTCGGTGAAGCAATGCGTGCGGTGGAGGAGCCGGGGCTTAAGTTCAAGCTTCCTTTTATCGAAAATGTCTCGGAGCTGCCCAAGTATCAGATGACGTACGAGAGCTCGCCGACCAGCATTCTGACCAAGGACCAGAAGCCGATTGTGGTTGATAATTATACGGTCTGGAGAATCACCAACGCCTCGCAGTTCCTGAGAACCGTTCAATCGGTCAGCGGTGGGGTCCAGCGTATCGATGAAGCTGTCTACAACTCGGTGCGCCGCAAACTGTCGGAGGTCAACTATGAGAATATCATCAGTGAGGATACCGGACGGGGCAATATTAATGATGAGATTACTAAGGATGTAGTAGCGGCTTTGACCCGGGATAATTACGGAATTGAAGTCATTGACGTACGGATCAAGCGTACCGACCTGCCGGAAGAGAACAAGCAGAGCGTGTACAACCGGATGATCTCGGACCGTCAATCCATTGCTGCACGTTATCTGTCCGAAGGGGACGAGGAATCCCGGAAGATCACCTCCAAGGCGGACCGCGCCTCCCGGGAGCTGATGGCCCAGGCTGAAGCCGACTCCAAGAAGATTATCGCCGCAGGCGAAGGGGAAGCTGCCAAGATCTATAACCTGGCCTATGGCAAATCTCCTGAGTTCTATAGCTTCTACCGCACGCTGCAGAGTTATGTGACCACGCTGAAGAATGAGCCGGTCATCATGATCCCGATCGATTCGCCTTATGCGAAGATACTGATGGGCAATAAATAAATAGGCTGAATGACAAACACCCCTTAGGATCAATTGATTCTAAGGGGTGTTTGTCGTTTTGCCCGGCGGGCTAGAAGGTTGTAATTTCAGGAAAATAGGCTTATCTAGATAACTCACTTAATATATATTGTGTTATATCAATTATTTTCAAATCAAAGGGGTGTTCTAGTCATGATAACTTTATTCTGGAGTGGGCTCATATGAATCAGAAGATAAAACGAGTGCTACTTGGGAGCCCGATCCATCAGAAACCGGAGATTCTGGAGCATTTTCTGAAGTCGCTGCAGCGGCTCAACCTTAACAATATTGAGCTGCATTACTATCTGATTGATGATAATCGGGATACAGCTTCCAGTGAACTCCTGCAGCAGTTCGCCCAAAGCGGGAGAACAGTCTTCCTGGAATCCTCTGGCTACCATGATGACTATATACGCGATGATAATACCCATGCCTGGCGTATCAGCCTTGTCTGGAAGGTGGCCGAGTTCAAAAATAAGATGATCCGGCGCGCGGAAGCTTTCGGCTATGATTATCTGTTTCTGGTGGATTCCGATCTTATTCTTCATCCAAGTACGCTGGAACAGCTGATCAATTCAGGCAAGGACATTATCGCTGAAGTGTTCTGGACCCAGTGGCAGCCGGGCAAGCTGGAACAGCCGCAGGTGTGGATGCATGACGAATACAACCAATGGGAAGCGTTGCCGGGAGAAAAGCTTTCACCTGAGGAGATCAAGCGCCGCCTGCATGCTTTTCTGCTTAAGATGAGGCAACCGGGAACCTATGAAGTCGGCGGACTTGGTGCCTGTACTCTGATCAGCATCGAGGCCATCAAGTCCGGTATTAGTTACAAGAAGGTCCGAAACCTCTCCTATTGGGGAGAGGATCGCCATTTCTGTATCCGTGCAGCAGCACTTGATATTCCCCTCTTCGTGGATACTCATTATCCGGCGCTGCATATCTACAGAGACAGTGATCTTGACAAAGTGGAGGAGTTCGTAAAACTAACAGATGCAGAAGCTAATCTAATTAAGCTGCAAGCTGCTGATGCGGAACATGTTGTCACCCCGGCAGCGGCACAACGCCGGCACAAGCTGACTCTCACGATGATCGTCAAGAATGAAGCCTCAAGGTTCCTGCGGAAGATTCTGGAAGAGCACCGCAAATATATCGATGAGGCCGTTATTATCGATGATGGCAGCACAGATGAAACAGCAGAATTAGTTAAGGAGGTTCTGGGGGGAATTCCGCTTAAGTTGATTTATAATCCGGTCTCCCGCTTCAACAATGAATCCGAGCTGCGCAAGCAGCAGTGGGAGGCGGTGGTTGCGACCCAGCCGGAATGGATTCTTAATCTGGATGGGGATGAGATCTTTGAACCCAGCTTTGCCGAAGAAGTGGACTCCCTGCTGAGAACGGAGAACTGCGACTTATTCTGCTTCCGCCTCTACGATCTATGGGATGACAACCATTACCGCGAGGATAAGTACTGGCGGGCCCACATGAGATACCGGCCGTTCCTGGTCCGCTACCGCGAAGACTTTACCTATCTCTGGAATGATCTCCCGCAACACTCCGGGCGGTTGCCAGAGAATATTTGGGAATTGCCTCATCAATTGAGCAACCTGCGGATTAAGCATCTCGGCTGGTCGAAGCAGGAATTTCGGCTGGAGAAGTATATGCGTTATATGCAACTGGACCCGAATGGCAAGTACGGCTGGAAGGAGCAGTATCAGTCCATCCTTGACGAGCATCCCCGTCTGTTGCCTTGGAGCGAATAGTAAGGGCATCCGTTTCTGTTACTGGAAGATCAGCAGTAGCGTGCCCACCACGAAGCAGTAGTACGAAAAGTAGATCAGGTTCCCCTTCGCCATAATGCCGATGAACCAGCGCATCGCGTAATAAGTGGCGACCAGTGTGGTGAGGAAGGCAATCATAAAGGGAATTGCCAGCGCGGAGCGGTTAGGATCATGCACGATGTCGGATGCACCCAGGATCAGACCGCCGATACTAATAGGAATGTACAGCATGAAGGAGAACTTGAGTGCGGTCTCCTGCTTCATCCCGACGGCGATCGAGGCGATCACGGTTGAACCGGAACGGCTGATACCGGGAATCAGGGCCACTGCCTGAGCCAGTCCGACAAGAATGGCATCCCGCACGGTAAGATTGCCGTCTCTTTTTTGCCCGCGGAGATTGCGGATCAGCCAGAGGGCCACCCCGGTAACAAGTAAGCTGATGGATACGGTATGTACGGAGGTGAAGACGCGTTCGATCGTATCCTTGAAGAACACAGCAGCCACGGCTGCAGGAATCGTACCTATCACAATATAGAGGCAGAACATGAACTCCGACCGGTACTTGGCATTGCGCGTGCGCATATAATGGAAGGCACCTGTAATCAGATCCAGAATATCTTTGCGGAAAATAAAACAGATGGCGATCAGGGATGCCGTATTCGTTAAGATTTCAAAGGATAGCCCATTCTGCTTCATGCCGAGCAGTCGTTGTACGATGATCAGGTGCCCGCTGGAAGAGACGGGAATCGGCTCCGTCACTCCCTGCACGAGACCCAGCAATAAGTATTTCAGCCATTCGAACCAATTCTCCATGAGTTCCTCCTGAATATCAACTGCAAATTCGTTAAGCCTGTCTTCTTCTTAGCCGCTTGGACAAGACGTACAGTCCGAAGCCGAGCAGGAACAGGGTTGCCGCCGGAATAAGGTAAGGCTTGACGATCTCGTCCACATGCTCCCACTGCGAGCCCAGCTTGAAGCCCAGATAGACATAGACCGAGGTGATCGGAAGCATGGCCAGGAAGGTGTACAGACTGAACTTGAACACATTCATTTTGGCGATTCCGCAAGGGATGGAGATCAGCGTTCTTACACCGGGGATGAAGCGTCCGTAGAAGGCCACACCGCTGCCGTATTTCTCAAAAAAACGGTCGGAGGCCTCCAGATGATGCGGGCGGATGAACAGATACTTGCCGTACTTATCGACCATCGGCCTGCCGCCATACCGGCCCAAGGCATACAGTGTTAGCGGGCCGAAGGTGCCCCCGACAGTACCAGCCAGGATCGTAAGCAGGAGCTTCATGTCCCCAAGATACACCCAATATCCGGCAAGCGGCAGCACGATTTCAGCAGGTACGAATTCAAACGACAAGGCGATGACGATACCTGCATAGGACAAATCTTTGAAAAAGAGTATAAATTCCGTAATCCACTCTGTCATGCGTTTCTCTCCCTTCTCAAACAAAAAGCCCCCTAATTAAAGGGGGCAGTCTCATCAACTGTCAGCACCCTCTCATCTGTGCAAGGCATCCGGGATGCCTCTAGTGCTGTGCCTTAATGCTTATAGCATGCCGGGCACAGCGGTATCATCGGGCGAAGCCCTCCACCGAACTCTGGATAAGAGTATTATTCAATTTGATAACATTAAAACATACCTGTCACCCATTAAGCAAGTTTGAGAGAGTGGGAGAAACTGTGTATAAAATATGAAAGCGTTATCGCAGCTCAATCCTGAACACATCGCCCGCTTGCCCGCCGAATACGGCCATTCCTCCTTCCGGCAACCGGACCGAAGGGTCTTTGCTTACCTTGAAGTGGCTTACAATCATCCCGTCGGCATCATAGACAACGAAACCGCCGCTTGGGGGAGCGGTAACGGTCATGGTTTTGCCGGCAGCCTTCTTATCAATCTTGAACCATACACTCTCGCCGCCCGCAGGAACGGTGCTGGTAGAGGCAGGGCCTCCGTAGATCGGCTTCACGGCGTTCTCGCTAATATAATCATTGCCGTCAATGGTTAAATATTCGGCACCGTTCTGCTTGGAGAAGGTCAGATCGAAGGCATCTCTTCCGTTCATCACTGGAATTTCAGCCGCATTGACGGCGGTGTTCTCGTCCACAATCCGCGTCCCGGTGGCATAGCCTTGTTCAACCTCAATAGTCTTCGTCAAGATGGAAGGGGAGAGGTAGAAGAAGGAATTGATTTTCTCATCCACAGCGTAGTAATGCTTCCCGTCTCTTTGCGCCCAGGCCTGCTTCGTAGAAGCATTCAGCGGACTTACCGCAAGCTTCTGATATTCATATGTGACCATTAGCATTTGACCAACACCAGGGATGCTCAGGTGGGTATTCAGCTTCAAATAGGTTTTGCCGTTCTTCTGTTTATCGAAGCTTATGGCGGCGCTGCCGTCCGGGCTCGTGAACTGCCCCTTGCCGGTATAGATATACTTCTGTGCAGGAATGAGTCCCCCTTCAAGCGCAGGCAGATCAATCGCTCCGTCCTTAATGGTTATGGCTGTGGTTGCGCCGACAGTGCCATATAATCCCGCAAAGGACTGCATCTCAGCAGGCATAGCCGCTTTAACAGGAGGCTTGAAGGCAGCATCCGGCAGAATCTTGTTAATCTTCCCGGTGTCCTTCAGGTAGGCCAGCAGCACATTGGTGGCGAAAATGGTGTTATAGATTGAGCTTCCGCCTGACGAGAGCACCGCGATGGATATATCGGATTCCGGCAGGGTAATCAGGTCAGCGTGATACATGATGGTATCTCCGCCTTTGGATAAGGCTGTGATTCCGTAATCACTGAACGGCGCCAGAACTACGGCATCCCAGCCCAGACCGTAATTGAAGCTGTTTCTCTCCTCAGGTACCCAGATCCCGTTCTTGTATTCGGGCTGCTGCATCGCTGTAGCGGAGGCTTTCGACAGAACGTCTGGATGCTTTCCGTTCAGCATCTCGGCGAATGTGGTCAGATCTTCGGCTGTGGAATAGAGGCCACCCGCTCCGAGGATATTGGCGTTCTCGCTAGGCAATGCCTGCGTTAGACCAGGGAAGTAGGTCTTGGCGAGCCGCTGCCGGTTAAAGGTATCCAGCGGCGTCTTGGTGGAGCTTAGCTTCAGCGGGCTGCTCATGTGCTGATCCAGGAACTCTGTATAGCTATTGCCCGTCACCTGCTCAATCATCAGCTCCAGTAATTGAAAGCCGTCATTGCAGTATACGGAATATGCGCCGGGATCGGATTTCAGGCGTTCGGACTGAAGCCTGGTCAGCAGCTCATCATGATTCTGTGTATCGGCATCGTCCATCAGAATGCTGTTCCCGTAGTGGCTGCCGTACAGGCCCGAGGAGTGGTTCATTAACATGCGCGGGGTAATCTGCTTGTACCGCTCATCGGCCATCTTGAACTGCGGCAGATACGTGGTCAGCGGCTGATCAATGTCAATGATCTTATCTTCTGCGAGCATCATCGTGGCTGCGGAGACATGCATTTTGCTGACCGAGCCGATGCCGAACATCGTATCCTTGGTGATCGGCGTCCCGGCTGCCTTATCGGATACACCGAAGCCGCCGGATACCGTAATCGCACCTCTATCCCTGATCGCATATTGCATGCCGCTTACCCCGTAATCGGATACGATCTTCGAGCCCAGCAGGCGGGCTGTTGTCTGCACCGGGCTCTCCTTCTCCCGCGCGGCAGCCGGGGCCGCAGGAATCACTAACATGGCAGCCAGTACGACTGAAGTTAACTTGTTCATCTTGAATTCCTCCTCTTGTGTCTCTTAGGTAATCTTCCTGAAGTTATCATACAGGCAGAAGAGAGGAACGTGGCTTGAACAACCCTGAAACGCTAATAACGATCCCTAAAGTGCATTTTATATAAATGATTCGCGTGAGAAGGGGAGGACCACCATATTGTTGAATTCCCGATGCCCGGCTTCAATCGTCATATTCCCGCCGTACTTCTCGCAGATTCTGGAGATATTGGTCAGGCCGATGCCGTGGTATTCCGGGTCGGGCTTCCGGCTCTGCAATGGGGCGGTCTCCGGAGCTGTGTGATTTAGGATATGGATGAACAGGGCGGATTCACTGGAGTGCATCTGGATCAGAATGTAGCGGTCCTCGGCGAGCCGTACTTTTTTGGAGGCTTCAATGGCATTGTCCAGCATGTTGCCCAGCACAACGCACAGGTCATAACGGTCGATGTGAAGCTCACGGGACAACAGCTTAAGGCGGGTGTCGATTCGGATGCCGTTCGCTTGTCCGATATTCAGCGTGTTCGTGACCAGCGCATCCACCACCAGATGGCCGGTGTTGACCCGCTGGTAGGCATCCTCCACTTTATTCAGCGTGAGCTTGATATGCTCCAGAGCCGCCGCCGGATCATCCCGCCGGATACACTCTTCAATGTAGAGAAACTGCTGATGGGTGTCGTGGATGATTCTTTTGATCGACTTGAAGCTGTGTACCGTCTTCTCATAGTTGGCGTCCTGATAGTTCATCTGGTGCTGAAGCTGGGCGTTCTCATGCATGAACTGGAACTTGTCGGTGATGGTATCGAAGATATAGACGATCATCACATTCAAGAACAGGAAGCCGAGAATCGCAAAAAAATAATAGAAATCCTTCGTGCTGTTAACGGTAAGGATGTTGATCTGATAGGTGCTGATGAGCGGGACAATCAGGAACATCACATAATACCGGTAGGGCAGGGAGACGCTTCGCCGCTTGGAGATCAGCCGGATGATCTGAATCACCGGGAACATAATAATGCAGCTTAGGATCAGTCCCTTGATGAAGGCCTGCCGGTCAATCCCCGTACCCGTGTCCATGCTGGTGTAGTCTACCGAATCTATCATTGAGAAAATATACAGCGAGATAAAGCTGACCACCGTCATCAGCACAGCGTACAGCATGGAAAAGATCACCTGGGTCTTCATCTCCACCTTATAGGCTTGCGCCATACTGAAGATCATCAGCAAGGCTACGCCGGAGGAGAATATAGGGGACAGCGGGGTGACCAGGTAGAGAAAGCAGAGTACCCCGTAGATGAGGAAATATATGATCCGGTTAGGCTTTCTGGCGGACTTATCAAACACGGAGGCAAAGAAGAATTGGGTCTGAAAGCACATCACCAGTACCACACAGACGACGAGAGTCAGATTATAGTGAGTCATAGGAGCTGCCCTTCATGATCATGAATTTGGTGTAGAAGTCCTTAACCTCTTTGATTTTAGACCGGCCGATGGGGAACTCCTGCCCGCCTGACATCAGCACGGAGCCGCCCGCGAACTTATGGACATGCAGCAGGTTGATAATAATCGAACGGTGGATCTGCAGGAAATGGCTGTCGCGTAGGGCTGAAGCGTACTCTGCAATAATCCCTCTGGTCTCATAGATCTCCGTGGTGGTAATCACATTCAGCTTGCTCTTGACTGTCAGGCTCTTGGCCGCCTCAATCCCGATAATATCATCATGTCGCAAGACGACTTCCTCATACCCGGACTTGATGACCATGAATTTCTTAGTCTGGGCCTGGAAGTAATCACACAGCTTCAGGATCTTCTCCTCCAGGAGCTGCGGGGCGACCGGCTTGATCAGATACTGGAAGGTAATCACGTCGAAGCTCTCCACCATATATTCAGGATAGCTGGTCAGGAATATAATCTGTTCGTCAAAATGCTTCTGGCTTCTCAAGCGGCGCGCCGCCTGAATCCCGTTCATACCGCCCATCTCCACATCCAGAATCAGGATATGGAAGGGGGCTCCGCCCTGTTCATAGTGGGAGATTAAGTCCTCTCCCGAAGGAAACAGCTCAATTTCAAATTCGGTATCTGTCTTGACGGATAAGCCGACCAGAATCCTCTTCACCAGCTCCCGCTGCTGTTCTTCATCCTCACATATCGCTACCCGATACATCCAAGGGTCCCCCTTCATTCCGGCTCCATGCCTAAGCAGATATTTGTACACAACATTATATAGCATTGTCCAGGGGAAGGAGCGAATCAGGAGGGTCAAACGCATAAGTTAATCCCTGGACTGCAAAAGCGAATCGGTGAAAATCCGGAGACCAGGGCGAGCGCTACGCTTTTACGCGGGTCGTTCCGCCCGCTCCGCTGTTTAAGCGTGTAATGTAATCTACTTCCACAGCCGCAACAGCGGCCCAGCCTCGCCGTATACGGGATCACGCTCCGGCAGCGGAACTTCGCGGATCTCGGGGAGCGCCGCAGCGAAGTCATCCGGGTCCGCCCGGCGGGTGTTATAGTCCATGCCGCCGGGATAAGCGCCGGCGATGCGGAAGTCCGGCGAAGCCGTGAGCTTCTTGTGTGCCGTCCCGGCAGGCAGCACCACAACGTCACCGGCCTCCACGCTGGCGGTGTATCCGGCATCTCCGCCAAGCTGGAGGCTGGCGCTGCCGGAGATAACGCCCAGCACCTCATGTGCGTTGCTGTGATAATGGTGGTAGGGGAAGACGCCGTTCACCCAGCTGTTCAGCCAGCCATTGTTATTGAAGATCTGTTCGGTGTCTTCCGGGTGGTCCCGGAGAACACCCTTATACAGCAGGACCGGAAGCTCCGGGTTGTTCGGCAGCAGGCCATCCGGCTGGAAACTGAGCTTCATTATAGATTCATCCTGCTCCCGGCCTATATAGTTATGTTCTGGCATAGCGGATCATCTCCTTTGTATATAGAATTACCCTGATGCTAGTACTGCACACCATGGATTCTATTGACGGGAATTTTTTCTGTGAATGGTTCTATTTCCTGTGCTTTACCTGCTTGTAAAAGGGTAATTGATGGCATACAGTGTAACATAGCTGTTATAGATGGTTGTGAAAGGGAGGGGTTATAGTGAGAATTATCCGTAAAATCAGTATCCTGCTGGCGGCCGCGCTGCTGCTGCCTGCCATTCTGGTGCCGCCGGGGGCAAAGGCTGCTTCCGTACAGGCGAAGGCTGCGTCAGCCGGGACGGTGGCCGCTGCCGCTTCACCCGCCCAGAGTCCGGCCACGAACGGACTGGTGCCGCTGACCGGCGCCATCAACGGGAATCTGCCGATTCATATGTCCATTAAGGTGGAGAGCGGCGGGAAGCTGACCGGAAGTTATTATTATGATAAATACAAGAAGACAATTAGACTCACCGGTACAGTCAGCGGCAAATACGCAAATATGTATGAATACGATGCAAAGGGCAAGGAAACCGGCCATTTCGAGGGCTGGTGGATCCCCGGCACCGGCTTCGCCGGAGTATGGAGCAACCCGGACGGCACCCGCCAGCTTCCGGTAGAAGCATTGACAGCTGCCGCCGCAGCCAGCGCCAAGGTTCCGGCAGCAGCGGACTGGAGCGGGGAGTGGTATATGGAGACGTATTCGCCCTTCTTCGGATCTTATGTTGAATTCAGCAATGTGAAGAGCGATAAGCTGGTCTTCTCGATGGATGCCTACGATGGCGCCCATTCCGGCCAGCTGTATGAAGAGTCGGCAGTGGTCCGCAAACGGATGGCCGTCTACAAGGAAGAGGACGGTTCCGTAGTCTTTTTCTATCTGCTGAACGGCAATCTATATGTCACCAGCCCTTCGCCGGTGTATTCTGCCGGGGCGAATGTAACCTACACCGGCCAATATACAAGAGATTCGCAAGAGACGGTCTACACACTGCGTGACACGGGTGTCTTCAAGACGGCCGCAGATGATAAGGCCTTCCGTAAGCTGGTAGGGGAAGATTATGATCTGTTCCTGTACAGTATGCAGCTGCTGGATGAGCCGAAGGATCTGGACGGTAAAGGGGCAAAAGTGGTAGAGGGCGGCGTCAGAGGGCTGTTCACCCTTACGGAAGCCATCATCATGTATGATAAGCAGGGCCATTTCTGGGCGGCTGCGCTTGATTCGGATGAAGCCTCTGATTCAGAGGAGATTCCTGAGACCTTCGTGCGGTTCTATACGAATGTTCCCGGCACCAGCAAGCTGCCGAAGACTATTGTGAAATGGATGGAGGATTTTCCTGATTACGCAGTGGTCTATATGAATTTCTGAACCTTCGCCAGAGCGTTTTAAGTTCCCCGTAATGGGTACATTGAAAGAGTGAGGTCCGTCTGACATGGGTAGCTACTGCACGAGAACCAGTGTACACCGGTTATGTCAGCGGATTCGCATGTCCTGCAGCTTTTCACTGAAAGGACGGGACAGCGCGGATGCGCAGGTCCTGCCGCTATAATGAAAGCTGCGGGTGCAACAAGAAACGGTATGCCTAACCCCTGACCGGGGGGCGGCATACCGTTTTTGTATGGATTCTGTTATCGCCGAAGTTCCGGCATGGAATCAAGTATATAGACGCTTCCAATTCGCATACCAGCGCTCAACCTTCGCGGACGGAGTGAGCTTCAGATCCCGCCAGAGCAGGCTGCGCAGCTTCTCATATTGCTCCTGTACGAAGCTCAGCTCACCCAGCCGGTTATAGAATTCCATGAGCGCCAGGTAACCCGGCTCGTGGTAGGGATGCAGCTCCACAATCCGCTGATAGGTGTTGACGGCCTTGGTGATATTATCCTTGACGGTATAATAATCGGCCAGCTCTGTGGCATGCTGTAAGGAGAGGTTCCTTAGCCGCTGCCGTTCACTCTCGGCCCACAGGTACTCATAATCTCCCAAGTAATCACCGGTATAGAGTTTTAGCAGCTCTTCATGCTCCGCTACGTTATAATCATCGACCGGGTCCAGGGAGACGACCCCTTCCTCCCACAGTACCGCATCGATCTGCGCATCGCCGCTCTCCAGCATATACCCTTCACCCACGCTCGCATTGCTGATCACAAGGCCGATGTCCGCCCTTTTCAGAGATTGCCTGATCTGGTAGATGGCCGTATACAGATGGGTAGAGGCACGCTTGAATGAGGCCTCGGGCCAGAGCAGCTCGATCAGCTTGTCCTTCACAACGATCCGGTCGTGGTGGTATAGCAGGAAGGCGAACAGCTCCTGGGCTTTGGATGTGCGCCAGCGGAAATCCCGGATAGGGATGCCTCCCCGTTCGAATTGGATAGCATTGAAGCAGCGTATCAGCAGCAAGCCTGGCTTGTCCGTGTCATCCTGGTTGACCTTCCGGCTCCTGATTCGCTGGAGGGTCCGGCTCAGCCGTTCCCTGGAGACCGGCTTGAGCAGATAATCCTGCGCGCTAACCTCGAAGGCTTCCAGCGCGAAGCTGTTATGGGCGGAGACGAATACGATGGCTGAGCCGGGACAGCACTCTTCGAGCTGCCTCGCAGCCTCCACGCCGTTCAGCCCCGGCATATCAATATCAAGAAAAATAATATCTGCCTCCCAGCCGGCCGCTTCGCTCATAGCCAGCAGGGGATTGGTATAGGTTGCCGTTACAATGGTCGATCCCAGCGCCCTGAGCGTGGATTCCAGCTGAATCAGGGCGAGTCGTTCATCATCGATCAGCACTACCCGAAGCATTGTAGCACCTCCTTGTACAGGATATAGCAGATGGAGGATGGATTCACTCCATAGGCCGGAGAGGAATCATAAAGGAGACGGTGGTTCCAAAGCCGGGGCGGCTCTGAATGAACAAGCCTTGCCCGTAGCGTTCAATCAGCCTCCGGTTCGTGTTCCATATCCCGATACCGGAGTTCTTGTCCTTGTGCTTCATCAGCAGGCGTTCAATTTGCCCCTGCTCCATGCCTTTGCCATTGTCCTGCACCGTAAGCCGGACCTGCTCCCCCTCCTTTTCAATGCGGATAGTCAGCGTGCCTCCCTCTATAAGACTGAGCAGCCCGTGACGGACGGCATTCTCTACCAGCGGCTGCAGAATCAGCGGGGGAACCCGCAGCAGTCCGGTATAATTCCGCTGCCATTTGACCTCCAGCCGTTCGCCGAACCGCACCTGCTCGATGTATAAGTAGGCTTCTACTAACGATAGCTCCTGCTTCAAAAGAACCAGTCTGCCGGTATTCATCAGGTCGAAGCTTGAGCGCAGATAGGAGGAGAAGGCCTCAATGAGCTGCTGCATCTGGCAGATATCGATGGTACTGAGCGTGGCGATGGAATTCAGGGCGTTGAACAGGAAGTGTGGGCGGATCTGCGCCTGAAGGTAAGCCCCCTCCAGCCGCAGGCTGTGGTCGATGGTCTGCTTCAGCCGTGCCAGTCCGGTAACCCGGTATTTGAGTTCCAGGCTGTCTACCGGCTTGGTCACATAATCATTAGCCCCCTGCTGAAATCCGTAGTAGATCTCCTCGCGCATAGCCCGCGCCGTCAGCAGCAGCACCGGCAGCTCTGACACCGGATACCGCTCCCTTACCCGGCGGGTCAGCTCATAGCCGGACATCCCGGGCATCATCACATCGGTAATGAGCAAATCCCAGGATTCCTCCTCCAGCCGCATCAGGGCTTCCTGCCCGCTTAACACAGAGGTCAGCTGATAGATATCTTCATGCAAAATAGTCGAGAGCACCCGGAGATTAACAGGATCATCGTCAACGGCCAATATCCTTAGGACAGCTTCATCTGTACCCAAGCCGGACGGGGGCGGCGGCACCCCCGCCAGGAACGGCTCATCGTCCTTATGGCGCAGACGGATACTCCGTCCGGTGTTCGCGGCATCCGGTGCTTCCACTGCTTCTACCCTGCCGAACCGCTCATCTATGAAGAAGGCTTCGTGCGCCAGCGGCAGGGTGAAGCGGAAGACTGAGCCTTCCCCAAGGCTGGACTCCACGGTCAGGCTGCCCCCGTGCAGCTCCACCAGCTGCCGGGTTATGCCGAGGCCCAGACCCAGTCCCCCCCGGTCCTGTCCGCCTGCCTGTTCATAGGGGAGAAAGATGCGCGCGAGGGCTTCTTCCTCCATCCCCGCACCCGTGTCGGCCACGCTAACCAGCAGCTGCCCGTCCGCTTCTTCGGCAGTCACAAGAATGCCGCCGTTCTCTGTCCATTTTACTGCATTATGTATCAAGTTGAAGAGGATTTGAATCAGCCGCTTCTCATCGGCCCACACGCGCGGCAGTGAAGCGGATACGCTTACATGAAGCGTCAGGTTCTTACCGTCTGTTAAGTAGCGGAGCATGTCCACCACTCCGGCGGCGATTGTATGGACGGACAGCGGTGCAGGATGAAGGACCATCCGGTTCTCCCGGAGCAAAGTGAGATCCAGCAGATCATCCAGCAGCTGGGACATTTGCCGCCCGATCCGCACCAGCAATTCCAGATCTCCCGCGTCTTCTTCCGGAGAGGCTGCCCGCTTCTTGTCGTATTCCGACTGGGCAATGCTCATCATGCCGTGCAGCGGAGTCCGCAGCTCATGCGAGGTATTGATCAGGAACCGGTCCTTCTGCTTGTCCGCCTGCAACAGCTGTTCGTAGAGCAGCTTGTTCTCATTGGAGCGCCGGGTATATTGCTTCAGGGCATAAGCGGAGAATCCGACGATCGCAGCCAGAATATCTACAGAGTAGAAGGGCAGATTCTTCCGGTAACTATTCACTGTTGTTCCCCAGATTACCCCCGATACAATGGAGGAGCCGATGAAGGTAAGGAATCCGACATCCTTTTTTTGCTTATAGACCATAATTCCGAACAGCACAAACATCCAGCAGGGGGGGAGCATATACAGAAGGCTGAAATAAATAGTAGCATTGGACAGAACGATATGAATCGGAAGTATGCATAGGCACAGGGTATAGAGAAGAAGAAGCAAGCTATACACCTTGAAGCCCCGGCCGACAGCCTGTGCGCTGTAGAATTTGTAGGTCAGCAGCAGCATGAAAAAAACCATCCATACATAAGACAGCAGCTTGACCTTGATTCCCCAGGTGTAGTTGAGCGGCAGCACAATGAACAGCAGGACGTCATTATCCGCTGAGATGGAGACGGCCAGAATGATCAGCATAAGCGCAAATAACAGGAGGGCCGGTTGTTCTTTGTCAAACAGGTACAGAATGCAGACGTATAGCGCATGGAGAAGAAGGATGATGATGGTTGCCAGCTGAAACGAGGTAGAGTACCAGCGTTCCTTCTGAACCGAGGACTGGGCGCCGAAACGGATGGAATAGGAGATGCCCGCCTTCTCCCCATGCTCATAATTGGCAGTCTGGATCAGGACGAGCAGGTCCTTCGTTCCTTCCGGCGGAAGATAGTGAACATAATAGGGAACGGCCATAGGACGGTATAGTTCCTTAGTTGCTGCGGGTTGACCCATAGCCTGAAGGGTGCGGCCGTTAATCTCGATTTTTGAAGACGCCTGGATCTGCTGGACCCAGAAGGTGTAAGGCTCATCCAGCGGCTGATCGACCAGAATATGCAGGGCATAGGTACCATAGCCTAGGGGGGAACCGGACATCGCTCCCTTCCAGTTGCCGGGTACCTTTACTGGGACAGCGTCTCCGGCGGTGCCGGAGCGGATATCACTTTCGCTGACCAGAC
Organism: Paenibacillus sp. FSL H8-0332; assembly: GCF_037963835.1. Classification (NCBI taxonomy): domain Bacteria; kingdom Bacillati; phylum Bacillota; class Bacilli; order Caryophanales; family Paenibacillaceae; genus Paenibacillus; species Paenibacillus sp. FSL H8-0332. The sequence goes on along the minus strand of NZ_CP150145.1, from coordinate 4,994,247 downwards.
GGTTCGGGTAGAAGTCCCATGTCCCGTCAAGGACAAGCGAGTGGGCATGCTTGAAGGTCCAGCCGCGTAGATCAAGCACGCCTGCATCCGCACTGGGCTGCTCCGGCAATGCAAAAATCTGCTGCCATACCCTTTGCATACCTAGCAGCAGAGAGATATATATAACCACTAAGGTCAGATGTTTTAAGTAATATCTGGAATTTTTATTCATCATAAATTAAAGATTTCGACAGAGGAGAGGAAGCACCTGCATAAAAATTAAATATATTATTGAACAATTAACAGAGGTCTATGCGAAAGATTCACGAAAGATTCTGGCGCCGGGGCTCGGATTCCGTTTCGTTCTTTTGTCCTGCTTTCCAGGCCGGCCAATAATGCTGCTTGCATAACCCTTTCGCATAATGCCGTCTGTTACAGTCCTCTTTCGTGCATTTTCTTTCGTTGGCGGCTCTGAGTCTTCCCATGTATGCATCCCTCCATAAAGGTTTCGTGTCAAGTCAAGCCCATTATAGAGAACCCTCATAGACAAGAACTGAACAAAAATGGAATTTAAATTCCATTATTTTTTGAAACGTATTTTTCGTTCCCATTGCATATAGATGATGTACCGAGTCCAATAAATCCATAAAACCAAACAAGTCACCCTTGTAAAGGAGGAGAGGCATTGCCTACTGAAGCTTCAACCTTGCGCGAGCAAATACTTGAATTGACGGGCCAGTTCTACGGCAGCCGTTGGCCGGGCCGGTCATTCGTGGCAGGCCGGGATTATGTACCTGTCAGCGGTAAGGTATTCGACGGGGAGGAGTTAATCAATCTAGTTGACGCTTCCCTGGATTTCCATTTAACCGCAGGCAGGTATACCGCTGAGTTCGAGAGTCGTTTCTCCCAAATCATGGGGAAAAAGCATACACTATTGGTCAATTCCGGCTCTAGTGCGAATCTGCTTGCCGTCGCAGCACTTACTTCGCCGCTGCTCGGTGAACGGCGGCTGCGGCCGGGCGATGAGGTAATTACCGTAGCCGCAGGCTTCCCGACCACGGTCAATCCGTTGATTCAGCATGGTCTGATTCCGGTATTCGTGGATGTGGAGCTGCCTACCTACAATATAAATACGGCACAGCTTGATGAGGCGCTGAGTCCGCGTACCAGAGCGGTCATGCTGGCGCATACACTCGGCAATCCCTTCGATCTGGCCAGCGTTAAGGCATTTACGGACCGGCATGGACTGTGGCTGATTGAGGATACCTGCGATGCTGTCGGGTCCATGTATGAAGGTAGGCCAGCCGGTTCCTTCGGCGATTTGGCAACCGTCAGCTTCTTTCCTGCCCACCATATGACCATGGGTGAGGGAGGAGCAGTGCTGACTTCGGGTGCCCGCTTGAAGAAAATTGTCGAATCACTCCGTGACTGGGGCAGGGACTGCTGGTGCCAGCCGGGAGCCGACAATACCTGCGGCAAGCGGTTTGACTGGACCAAGGGCGAGCTGCCTGCCGGATACGACCACAAATATACGTATAGCCACATCGGCTATAATCTGAAGGCTACCGATATGCAGGCGGCCATTGGGGTCTCCCAGCTGGAGAAGCTGGAAGGGTTCCATGCTGCGCGCAGACGTAACTTTGACTATCTGAAGGCAGCGCTGAAGCCGGCGGAGGAATGGCTTATTCTTCCGCAAGCGACGCCGCGCAGTGATCCGAGCTGGTTCGGCTTTCCACTGACTGTGAGGGAGGATGCTCCCCTCTCACGCAATGAAATCGTGCGCAAGTTGGAGGAAGCGCGTATCGGTACCCGGCTCTTGTTCGCCGGTAACCTGCTCAAGCAGCCTGCGTACTCCGGTGTGGCACACCGGATGGCCGCGCCGCTCATTCAGACGGACAGGATCATGAACGATACGTTCTGGGTAGGAATCTATCCGGGACTTACTACGGAGATGCTGGATTATACTGCCGAGGTGTTGCTGGGCTTGCTGAAAGGTAAGGAGGTAAGAAGATGAAGGTAGTCATTCTGGCCGGAGGCTACGGGACCCGCATCAGCGAGGAGACCGATGTGAAGCCCAAGCCGATGATTGAGATCGGCGATAAGCCGCTACTGGTGCATATTATGGAGCATTATGCTTCGTATGGCTTCGATGATTTTGTCATTTGTTTGGGGTATTTGGGCCATGTCATCAAGAAATATTTTGCCGATTTCTACCTGCAGAGCTCCGATGTCTCGTTTGATTTCGGCAACGGCAATCAGATGACCCGCCATAACCGCCAGCTGCGGAACTGGAAGGTAACACTCGCGGATACAGGCAGAGAGGCGATGACTGGCGGAAGAATCCGGCAAGTCCACAAATACACCGGCAATGAGCCGTTCATGCTGACTTATGGAGACGGTATTGCGGATGTCAATGTACCGGAGTTGCTGGACTTCCACCGGTCCCACGGAAAATTAGCGACGGTTACGGCTGTACAACCGATAGGCCGTTTCGGAGCGCTGGATATTAAGGAGGATGTCAGGGTAACCGGCTTCGTAGAGAAGCCCAAAGGTGATGAGGGCTGGGTGAATGGCGGCTTCTTCGTCCTTCAGCCTGAGGTATTCTCCCTGATCGGGGGCGACAGCACCGTCTGGGAGCAAGAGCCGCTCCGGGAGCTGGCCGCGCGGGATGAGCTGAGGGCTTACAAGCACCATGGCTTCTGGCAGCCGATGGATACGCTCCGTGATAAGCGTTACTTGGAGGAGCTGTGGCGGGAGGGAGGGCTCCCGTGGATAAGAACGAAATGACCACGGCGGAATTCTGGAAGGGGCGGCGTGTCTTCGTGACCGGACATACCGGCTTCAAGGGAAGCTGGCTCACCCGCTGGCTGACGATGCTGGGCGCAAGCGTGAGCGGCTATGCTTGGGACCGGGATGAGCATAAGCTCTTCCCGCTGATTGGAGCTGCGCCGGAGGTCCATACGGTCTGGGGGGATGTGCGGAACCGGCAGCGCCTGGATGCGGCGCTGCGGGAAGCGGCCCCGGAGGTAATCTTCCATCTGGCTGCCCAGCCGCTGGTTCGTACCTCTTACCAGTTCCCTGCCGATACTTTCGAGGTAAATGTGATGGGAACGGTGAACCTGCTGGAGGCAGTCGCAAGTGCGGTAGATTCAGGAACACCGGTCAGAGCTGTCGTTAACGTTACGACAGATAAATGCTATGACAACCGCGAATGGATCTGGGGCTACCGGGAGACGGATCCGCTGGGCGGTTACGATCCTTATTCTTCCAGCAAGGCCTGTTCCGAGCTGGTGACGCAGGCTTACCGCAACAGCTATTTCCATCCGGCTCGCTATGCCGAGCATGGTGTTGCTGTCGCTACCGCCAGGGCTGGCAATGTTGTCGGAGGCGGCGATGATTCCCAGGACCGGCTGGTGCCGGACTGCCTGCGGTCATTCGCCGCTGGCTTAAGGCCGCTGCTGCGCAGCCCGGCGGCGACGCGGCCTTGGCAGCATGTGCTGGAGCCGCTTAGCGGCTATCTGCTGCTGGCCGAGAAGCTGGTGCAGGTGGGGGCGGAGTATGCCGCCGCCTGGAATTTCGGCCCGGAGGAGCAGAGCGTCCACAGTGTCGAGAAGGTGGCCGTCCGGCTCGCAGCACTCTGGGGAGAGGGAGCAGGCATTGATATCGCCGGTATCTCCGGGCTGCATGAGGCGGGCGAACTGCAGCTTGACAGCACCAGGGCCCGCCGCCTGCTGGGCTGGCGCTCCCGCTGGAGTGTGGAGCAGGCTCTGCAGAAGACAGTGGATTGGCACAGAGCGCTGGATGCAGGGCAGGATATGGGGAACATCAGCGAGCAGCAGATTCGCGAATACATGACACAGAACCTATAGGAGGGCACTAATGATTACTATCAGTCTATGTATGATTGTGCGCAATGAAGAGAACGGCTTGGGCCGTTGCCTGGATTGCGTGAAGGATATTGCGGACGAAATCGTTATTGTCGATACCGGCTCCACGGACCGGACCAAAGAGATTGCTGCGGAGTATGGGGCAGTGATCTATGATTTTGAATGGATTGACAATTTCGCGGCGGCCCGTAACGAAGCCTTCAGCAAGGCGACGAAGGAGTATATTCTCTGGCTGGATGCGGACGATACCATTGAGGAAATCGACCGGGTGCGCTTCAAGAAGCTGAAGGAGACATTGTCGCCGCAGTACCAGTCTGTGACCATGCCCTACAATCTGGCCTTCGACAGTGAAGGCAAAGTGACCTCAAGCCTTAGACGTAACCGGCTGGTCCGCCGGGACTGCGGCTTTCAGTGGGTCGGGCCGGTGCATGAGTATCTGGCGGTTGCCGGCAATACTTTTGACAGCGATGTCTGCATTACTCACAAGAAGGATAAGGTCCATACGGACCGCAACCTGCGCATCTACCGTGGACGCCAGGCCAGTGGCGAGGAGTTCTCGCCGCGCGATCTCTACTATTTCGCCAATGAGCTCCGGGATCATGCCATACACGAAGAAGCGCTGGAATATTACGAGAAATTCCTGCAGACCGGCCAGGGCTGGGTGGAGGATAACTATCAGGCCTGCCTGAAAATGGCGGAATGCCATGGGAATCTTAACAATAAGGCCGGAAAGATGAACGCGCTGTACCGTACCCTGAATTATGATATCCCCCGTTCGGAATTCTGCTGCCGTCTGGGTAGTGAATTCGTGGAAGCCGGAGAGTTCCAGCGGGCGATCTACTGGTTCGAACAGGCGATTTCGCTGCCGCGAAGATCTACTCTGGGACTACAGGATATGACCTCTACCACTTGGGTGCCGCATCTGCAATTATGCGTATGCTACGACCGGATGGGTCAGTACCTCAAGGCTAATTATCATAATGAGTCAGCTCTATTCTATTATCCTACACATCCAAGTATGCTGCATAACCGGAAATATTATAAAGAACTCCTAGGTGAATCCTTCAGCGAATTATTTAAAGTTTCTTAAGCAGGTAATCTGCCGCTTCCAGGGCAGCTTAATAGACAGGCAACGTTCTCCGGAACGGGCCTGTCTATTTATTTTGCGGGACGATAATTAGAGAAATAGGTATTTTTACACATTTATTACGAGGCACATGAATACCATTAAAGTAAATAAGTCCACCTAAAATAGAGGAGCGATGTTATGGTACGCCATTACACCCAACTGGAAATCATTAATTTATCGAAATTGCCTCCGACTACTGTGAAGAGATGGCTGGAATATTTCTCTTACTTCGTACCGGGGACCCGGCAAGGAGATCAGGTGCTCTATCCCTATGAAACTCTGAAACTGTTAAAAAGAATCAGTGAGCTGCGTATGGAACGCTATCATCTAAGCACCATTGTACGCCTGCTGATCGAGGAGGGCTTCCCGATGTACAGCAAAAGTGAACAAGAGCTTCCCGTACCAGAGCGAACGGAAAACCGTATGACCGAGGCCCCGGAGCAGGACAGACAGCAGCAGCTTGTGGCTTCCCTTTCTTCACTGGCCAATGAGCTGCTCCGGATAGCGGATCATCTGAATCACTTGAAGTTGCAGTAGGCGGAGCTTATATGATTTGGGCTTGTCCATTTTTACGCGGAAGGTACCAGTTGCAACTTATATGCCTAGACAGAGGGTTTCAGCAAGCAGCGAACAGGACATTGCCCTGTACATAGCACCAAGTTCCTCCCGGCTGTGCCGCCACCCTCAATATGTTGTTATGTCCGTCTGGCTGAAGAATGGCAGTTGCCTGTTATTCCTCATCTTCCTCAATTTCAGTAGTTAGTTCTTCTTCCAGCAATCGTGCGGATAAGGCACCAGAGTCACTCAGCAAACGCAGAATCCGGTCCATCTTACTGAGACTAAGCCACTGGCCCTTGGTAATCTCTTCGAGCAGTCTGGCGGTTGTGTTATTCAACTGGATCATGTTGAGGAAATTCATGTTTCCGGGATTAGAAAGCACGAAGGCCTGCATCGCTTCCGCTTCTGCATTAATAATGTGAGACAAAGACATCTCGTTGATCGCAATAGAGGTGAGCAGGAGAGAGATGCTTTCCTCCCGCGTAAGCGAGATATCGGGAGTTATATTGGGGATGTGGGGCATTGACATGCAGATCTCCTCCAAAACGTGAAAGGTTGCTTTGCGCTTAATTATCTAGTCATAGCTATGTATACTTCAGGCACAGATTGTCCTATTCCTGTTATTCTCTGAAATCCGCCAAATCCGATATACCTGGGACAAATGGTGATAGGGACAAGTCAAAAGCACATATATATAACAGTAACTAAATCAAAGCAGGCAGCGGGGGGGATGAAGCGATGCTACAGCGGGAACGGTTGATCAAAGCGATTATTCTGGCTGCGGCGCTGGAGGAAGAAGCGGTCTCGGCTCTGATCGCGGTTGAAATCCGCAAGCTGGAATATATGTATGATGATGAATACAGCTGGGAAGAAGAACCAGAGATGGGGGGGCTTGACGCCCTGCAGGCGGCGGTGGCCAGAATCATCACGGCCCTGGCCCAGCATCAGGCCATGATCTGCCGGACACTGGAAACCAGCAGACGGCTGGTGCGAGAGGTGAACGGGTATGAAGGCTGAAGCCCGGAAATCGGAGGATGAGCTATTGGTAGAGGCGATTCATAAAACAATGGGACAGATGGAGCAGCTGAAGCAGGCTTGTCTGCGGCTCTCGGTCAATGCGGATGACGAGCTGGCGCTGTTCATGCGCGAGACAGAACGGCTGCTTGAACGAGCTCAGTCCACAGGCCGGGAGGCTGAGAGGCAAGAACCGGAGCATCGGGAGCAGGTATCCACCGTTATCAAGCAGACCATCCGTCCTGCAGATGCCTATGTATCCGGGGGCAAGTATCTCTATAATACGGGTAAGTCCGTCCGGTTCATCCAGCGGCGCTCCGCGCAGGCCACGCGCAAGCGGACGTCCCACAAGAAGCGAGGACGGACAGTAGGAGTGCGCGCAGCCAGCGAACGCAAGCGGCAGCAGCGGCAACAGCTGAAGCCTGCTATTCAGCCGCAGCAGCCGAAGGGGGTAGTGGAGCCGCAGCAGCCGAAGAAGGCAGCGGAGTGGCAGCAGCCGAAGAAGGCGGCGGAGTGGCAGCAGCCGAAGAAAGCGTCGGAGCGGCAGCAGCCGAAGAAGACGGCGGAACGGCAGCAGCCGAAGAAGTCGGTGGAACGGCAGCAGCCGAAGAGTATGCAATCTATGAATAGCCAGCCGTCCGTTGACTATCAAGGGATCAGAATCTCGTCCAACCTGAAGTACTCCCTGTAATATACTTCTTATTCTACGATCAACATCTGCCCTCGCCAGGCAGCTGCCATACTCCTGCTTCGGGATCATAGGCATTCACCACTCTGGCGGGATTGCCCGCCGCGATGCAGTAATCCGGCAAATCCCGGGTTACCACACTGTTAGGTGTGACCCGGCAGCCCTTGCCAATCGTTACGTTACCCACAACGACGCAGTGGGCACCAAGCTCGCTGCCTGCACCGATCCTGACCTGATGGCTGGCAGTGGTGATCCACTGGTCGCGGATGGGAATGCCGATCTGGCGGTACTGATGGTTAGTGTCTGCAATATAGACATCTGGCCCGACGATAACATTATCTTCCAGAGTCACATTGTTCGCAGCGGTAATGATCAGATTGCGGCTGCAGCTGCAGCCGTCTCCGATCGAAATGGCTGGCGGTTCTTCCTTACCGGGGTGAACTACCGTGAACCAGCTATTCTCCTGAATAAGCACATTGCGGCCGATAGCGACTTTCTCCGGACAGTTGATATCGGTCTTCAGCACGATCAGACTTCCGGGTCCGAAAGTGCTGAAGCGTTGTTGAAATTCCGGGCTGATACCTTCCATACTCTGATGCCTCCTTGTCATGGACCGGACAAGCCTGCTGCTGCGGCCTGCCCGGCGGCTATATTGCCTCATATATTTAGATGCTTGACCTGAATTTTGTGCAGCCGTTCATGCAGCTCTGGATAATAGGATTCATCCTGGTAGGCTGCAACAAAAATCTGCGGGAAATCTTCGGGCTGCAGCTGCTGAAGATTCTTCTCCAGCATGTAGTTGTACCACCAGAGCAAGAAGGTATGGGAGATTTGCTTCTTCTCGGCTGCCAATACGGCTGCATCTAATCCGTTGTCCAGGAAATAATGAAGTATTCCCAGGTATGATTGAATGAATGTCTGTGCGAAGCTGTAACCTCCTGCAATCTTGTCGCTGCTGGTCAGTAGCTTACGGTGATACACACAATAATCCGGAGTAATCTCTAGAATAGAGAGCTCCAGATAGACCTGGATAAGATTCGAATCGATGAACCGCCCAGGCGCGGCAATCTGTTCAAATTCCTTCCGGCGCATAATGATTCCCGACAGAAATGTACTGTAGATCGAGACCTGTTCAACATACTTGCTGATTCCTGATCCCCGGTTCATCACTCCTGTGTTACTAAGGATATCAAGGAAGAACAGGCTGCAGTCCCGGTTCTGTTCGATCAGGTTATACAAGGCTTCGAGCGAACCGGGGAGCCAGTAATCATCGCCGCCGTGAAGCTTGATGAATTCACCCTTGGCATAGCCTGCACATTTCAGGGTATTGCGGTCAGTTCCTTCATTAAGTTCATTGCGGTAGTAGTGAAGGTTGGGATAACGGGCCTGATACTTCCGCACCAGTTCTTCCGTGTGATCTGTGGAGCCATCATCCGATACAATGACTTCGAAATCCTCCTGTCTGGCATTCTGGCTGTAAATACTCTTCAGGCAAAGATCGAGCTCTTGTTCGCAGTTATAGGCAGGGATACAAATACTTATAAGCGGTTGCGAAACAGTCTCTATAGCGTGACGCTCAGCTTCCTCGCTGGGCGATCCATTAGTCTTCAGCCACTTCCGGGAGTCGGGATCAAATTGCTTGATTACTCTGGCAGGTGTACCCGCAGCTACACAGTAGTCAGGAATTACCGTGCCGGATACAACGACTGACCCCGCGCCTATGACACAGCCCTTACCGATGGATACCTGACCGGCAATGATGGTGTTCGCTCCAATCCAGCTTCCGGAGCCGATGGTCACAGTATGACTCCAGGAGCTCACCCCCTGCTTCATGACGGGCAGATGAATATTCTCATAAGCAGGATTGTGATCGGATATATGCACATTAGTTGATATGGCTACCTTGGCGCCAATAACTAACCGGTTGACTGCCGACAGGCTGCACCGGCGTCCGATCTCGCTTCCGGCACCAATCTGGATGCGCGGTTCGCTGACAATATTATTGTAAGGGAGCGTAAGACAGCAATCTGCCTGCAGCTTGACTTCATTGCCCAGAGCAATTCCGACCGTACCCGACAATTCGCAGGATGGATGAATGCTGCATCCGCTGCCGAGCCGGTGGAACCGGTGCTGGCCATGGTGTTTGCCGTAGCCGTAATATTCAAGGAAAATGTGCCGGGCCTTCTCAATAGCAGTGGTTCGGTCCGGGATACCGCAGTTATGCAGACACCAGGGCAGAGGCTGCTTGGGAACCCCTACTTCATAGCCGCTGCTGATGAATTCCTGACTGTGTGAAGCGTCATAGAAGTGCCAACCGGTGAACAAATCCTTGCGCCAGGGAAGGTCGTACTGTGTTGCCATCAGCAGTCCGCTGAGCGTCTCCACCGTTTCATATTCGTCCACTGGCTGCATCAATTCAAGAGGCTGAAGTGCGCCTGTATGGCTATCAATCACTTTACCGAACTTCTGTGATGCGTCCTGCCATATACCGGAAGACGGAAGCGTCTTAGCGCCAACGGTTCCTAACATGCCGAGTGATGGATAACGGGAGAACAGCCGGACGATGTCTTCAAGAAATTGGGGATTTAGGATATGGACATCCTGATGAATATACACCTTATACTTGGCATCTGACTGGCGCATGGCCTGATCGTACCCCGCTGCCAGGCCGGAGGCATTCCTGACGATTTGCAGATCTACGGTGAATCCATCCGGTTTGAGTAATTGCTTAAGATTTTTTTGGCTGCGTTCCGCTAATTCCTCATTATTCACACACATGATAAAACAAATTTTACGTTCATCCATGTCGCTGACATCCTCTCCTTTGTCCTCAGTACCAGGCATCCCTGTCATTTACCGGACTTCATGGACCCGAAGTTTACGCCTTAAGATCTCTGCCTGTTCATAGTCTATATATATTCGGTGAATGGTCAAAGATCATTTTTTTTGGCAATAGCCGTAATTACGGAGCTGATCCGATGTGCCGCCCGGCTTCGGTCATGGTATACCGGCACAGGCAGAACTGCGGATTCAATTGCAATAATGCATGTTGCCGGGATACCCATGGGTCCAGAAAATTTGTGGCTTGTACAGAATCGGCAGTACGCTCCCAATCCTTTCGGTTCAGAACAACAGGGAGAGGAGGGGAGGAAGATGACGCTGTAAGTCTGAAAAATTCGGATAGTCCCTCCAGCCGTTCGGTCTGTGGATTGCTGCGGATGAGTGTGGGCTGAATCAGGATGATCGCACACTCAGGATGAGTATGCAGCACGTTCAGAAATGGAAGAAGAGTGTTAGGCATGAAGGAGTCTCCCGGCTCATGCAGCATAATGAATTTCCCGCGCCCCCTATCAGCAGCTTGACTTGCAACAGAGCCTCCTGCTGCAAGATCTGGGTCGCGGTGATACCGGAAGCTGCGGTGCAGTTGTCCATAGTGGTGCCCCACCTCTGCGGTCTCCTCGGACGAAGCATCGTCCAGGACGCAGACCTCGATTAATCCATCATCATCCATCTGTGCATAAATCGACTCCAGACAGCGTTTTAGCTCTACAGCCTGATTCCGTCCGGGTATGCAAATGGATAGCAGAGGTTCCCTGCTTCTGCGTTCCAATACCCTTCGGGCCTCCGCTTCGCTATCTACCCTGATCCACTCTCCGCTGGACGGCTCATAGATGCGGCGAAATTCAGCAGGGTTGCCGGCAACGACACAGTAATCCGGCACATCCCGAAGAACTACGCTGCCGGCACCGACTACACAGCCTTTACCAATCTTCACAGGGCCCAGAATAGAGGAGTGTGCTCCGATCCATGAGCCTTCACCGATTATTAACGTGTCAGAAGGATTACCTCCCTTCTCCCAATCTTGCCTGGCGTCATTAATATACACATGCGGACCTGTGATTGCATCCGCCTTCAGTTCCACCTTGCCCGATGCGATGATCGTCAGGAACCGGCTGCATTCACAGCGGTCTCCGATTAAGATGCGGGGTGAGCCGTCCTTGGAGGGAGAGGGAATCTCCCACCGGTAGCCCTCCCGCACCATTACGCCAGTGCCGATTGCCGTCTGCTCTGGCAACGATAACACACCGTCTGAGGCAATCCTGCAGCCGCGGCCATAACGGTAAAAGCGATAGTATAGCGAGGGGGGGATCGTATGCATATGCTCCTCCTTCAATCTTGGTCACAAGATCCTTTGCAGGGGTGTCTGTACTAGCTTATGAACCGGAATGGAATTCATGCGGGCAAATCTGGCCGAATGATCCGCCATGACCGGCATATATATATACGAGAAATCCGGTAAGTCCGGATATTCAGAATCTGCAATAAGGAGGAGAAGACTTGCCGACGATCAGCTTGTGTATGATTGTACGCAATGAAGAGAATAGCCTGGGGCGATGCCTGTCATCCGTCGCGGATCTTATGGATGAACTCGTCATCGTGGACACCGGCTCAACAGACCGTACCAAAGAGATTGCAGCCGAGTATGGCGCAAATATCTATGATTTTGAATGGATCGATGATTTCGCAGCCGCCCGCAATCATGCATTCGCTCAAGCGACCAGTGAATATATACTGTGGCTGGATGCAGATGATGTCATTGAGGAGATTGACAGGGAGCGGTTCAAGGCTCTGAAAGCCACGATGACTTCCGAATATCATGCAGTATCCATGTCTTATATTCTCATAACGGATGAGCATGGGAAGTCGCTCTACAGCTTCAGGCGTAACCGTCTAATTAGACGTGATTGCGGGTTCAGGTGGATAGGAGCTGTTCATGAATATATAGAGGTCACACCGCCTGTACTTGAGAGCGATGTATGCGTTACGCATAAGAAAGACAAGGAATACACACAGCGTAACCTTGATATCTTCCGCAAAATGATAGCCGAGGGCAGACCTTTTACCGCCAGAGACCGGATCTACTACTCTAATGAGTTATACGATCATGGTTTCTATCCTGAGGCGGTGGAGAACTATGAGCGCTTCTTGTCAGACGGCGAAGGCTGGGTAGAGGATAATATTCAGGCCTGTCTGAGGTTGTCGGACAGTCATGCGGCGCTGGGACAGAAGCAGGAGCAGCTGCTGTCCATGTGCCGCACCTTCGACTATGATCTCCCGCGTCCGGAAACCTGCTGTAAGATAGGTTTTTACTTCATGGAATTACAGCAATACGAACAGGCGGTGTACTGGTTCAAGATTGCGGTGTCCCTCCCTAAGGTCAGTGAACCGGGAACAGAGGCTTATTCCGCCGGTACATGGCTCCCGAATCTGCAGCTCTGTGTCTGCTACGATAAGCTTGGGGACCACCGGTACGCCGACTACTGCAATGAAGTTTCTTTCGCACACTATCCGGCTAATCCCAGTGCGATATACAACCGCGATTATTATACGAACCTGCTCGGAGACAATCATGTCGAGTTTAATTGCCCTGCACCTGAAGAACAAAAGGAGTTGGTCCAGTGAAGACGAGCATTATCATTCTCACCCTTAATCAGTTAACTTTAACGGTTCAATGTCTGGAGAGCATCAAGCGAAATACACCTGAAGAGCACGAGATTATCATTGTTGACAATGGCTCAAGTGACGAGACCGTGCCATTCCTGAAGACTCACTATCCTGAACTGAAGCTGATCGAGAACAAGAAGAACCTGGGGTTTGCCAAAGGGTGCAATCAAGGGGTAGAGGTGTCGGAAGGCGAAGCGATACTGTTCATCAATAATGATACTGTTGTTCCTCCGGGGTGGTTGGCTCCCATGCTTCATGCCCTGAACAGTGACAGCAGGGTCGGCATGTCAGGACCTGTTACGAATTATATCAGCGGACATCAGCGTATTCCGGTGACTTACAGTGAACTTAAGGATATGGAGACATTCGCGGCAGAGTACTGTGAAACGAAGCGTGGTCAGGTGCAGGAAGTCCGCCGCCTGATCGGCTTCTGTCTGTTGGTCAAGCGCAGTGTTCTGGATGAGATCGGCTGGTTCGATGAACGATACGGCCTGGGGAATTACGAGGATGACGATCTGTGCCTGAGGGCGATTCAGTATGGCTACAAGCTGTTGATTGCCTTGGATTCATTCATCCACCATATCGGTCATGCCAGCATGGGGCAGACCCCTTCCTTTGATCTCAAGACACTTCTGGAACGGAACAAACAGAAGGCATTTCAGAAATGGGGCGCGGATATCCACAGCTTGATCTATACTCCGCCAGTGCGCGTATGCGCAGGAATTATTGCATCTGGCAATGAAGCTGCACTGGAAGAGACGCTCGCTTCGTTTGCAGAGGTAACGGAACAAATAATTGTCGTGGACCCTTCCGGCAATGAACGCATTGCGCAAACCGCTGCCCCTTATACACGGCAGATCTACACCGTGAAAGGGGAAGTGGATATGCGAAAGTTACGGGAATGGGTCATCCATATGACAACGGAACATTACATTCTCTGGCTTCAGGAAGGTGATGTGCTGAGTGCGGATGAGCGCCGGAGATTCATTGGGCTTAAGCTGTCCTTATTCCACCAATATCAAGTGGTATCCCTCCGCTGTGCGGAAGGTGCCCGTTATATGATCAGACAGGATAGCAGCAAGCTCTATCCTGAGGATATTGAACAGCCAAGGCAGAGTCCATTCTTCGGAATAGTCAGCCGTGCTACCATCAGCACCCGGTTAACAGCCGCAGATCGTGAGACTGCTGCGTCCAGGCAATAGAAATATAAGGCGGCAAAGAACATTCTTAACTTGGAGGGATATCATGGAACGCGATCTGGTAACGGTTGCTATATTAGCTAAGGACAAGGCACATGTGCTGCCGCTCTATCTGGAACTTATAGAGCGGCAGACCTATCCGGCTTCAAGGATCAATCTGTATATTCGGACCAACAACAATAATGACCGGACTGAAGAGATTCTTAGAGAATGGGTAGAGCGGGTGGGCGAAAGATACCATGAGGTTCATTTCGATACCAGCGATGTGGAAGAACCTGTACAGAATTATGCTCCGCATGAATGGAATTTTGTCCGCCTAAGGGTGATTGGCAGAGTGCGTCAAGAGTCGATCGAATGGGCTAAATCGAGAGATACTCATTATTTTGTTGCAGATTGCGACAATTTCATTGCTCCAGATACGCTGGAGAGCCTGCTATCTACGAATCTTCCAGTTGTCGGGCCACTGCTTTCTGTGGCTGAGGCTCCGCTCAGTCTGTATTCCAACTATCATAATATGGTGCACGAAGATGGTTACTTCAAGAGCAACGACATGTATTTCAATTACTTATATCAGACCGTGAAAGGTCTGGTACAGGTTGACGTCATTCATTGCACCTATCTGATGCGTCGTGAAATTCTGGAGCATGTTCGGTATGACGATGGCACCGACCGCTACGAATATGTCATCATGAGCGACGGCTTGAGAAAAGCAGGAGTCCCTCAATATCTGGATACTCGTACAAAGAACGGAAAACTGACCTTTTGCGATACCGAAGAGCAGTTCAATGCAGTCAATCTTACTGCAGACGACTTCCAGTAAAGGAAGGGAGGAATGAACCATGAAGCTGGTGCTTCTATCCGGCGGTTCCGGCACAAGGCTATGGCCGCTCTCCAGCAGTATCCGGAGCAAGCAGTTCCTTCAGGTGCTGCCTGCTCCGGGAGGCGGACGAGAGTCCATGCTTCAGCGGATCTGGCGGCAGTTATCGGCTGCGGGACTCGGTCATGAAGTCTATATTGCAACGTCAAGCGGACAAGAGACGCTAATCCGCAAGCAGCTCCGAACGGCTCCGAAGGTCATCATTGAACCACGGCGCAGAGATACCTTTCCGGCAGTGAGCCTCGCTTCGGCCTATCTCTACTCGGTGGAGAAGATTTCCCCTGAGGAGACGGTCATTGTGCTGCCCGTGGATGCTTACGTCAACGACGATTTCTTCTTCAAGTTGACAGAGCTGGATCAGGCACTCCGGCAATCCGGTGCGGAAATCGCCTTGCTTGGAGCAAATCCGGATGGTCCGTCAGGAAAATACGGGTATATTGTTCCGGCGCTTCCCGCCGCTGCTACACCAGGGAAGCTGGAAAATCCGGCCTATGTGCAGGTTGATTGCTTCGTGGAGAAGCCAGACAGGCAGGCGGCAGAGGCACTGCTAGAGCAGCGGGCGATGTGGAATTGCGGCATCTTCGCTTTCCGGTTATGCGATCAGCTCAACCGGCTGGAAGCAGCAGGCTTCCCCAGGGATTATGCAGAGCTGCAGAGGCAATACCACCGCCTTCCCAAGAGCAGCTTCGATGTAGAGGTGTTGGAAGGCAACAACCGTCTGATCTGTGTGCCCTATCACGACGGATGGAAGGACTTGGGAACCTGGAACACGCTCTCTGAAGAATTGGCCTCCTCGGTTCTGGGATGGGGCCACATCAGTGCGGATTCCTTGAATTGCCAGATTGTCAACGAGCTGGATATTCCGGTCATCCTTGTCGGGCTGGATGATGTGATCGTAGCGGCAGGTCCCGGGGGCATTCTGGTTGCCCGTAAAGATGCTGCAGATCATCTGAAGCATTTGCTTCCAGCATCGGACCAGGAAAAACGGAAGGAATACATTCCCGGCGATTGATGCCGGTAACGCCCAAGGATTTCATATTTAGATTGTCCGACTTTATCCGACAATGTTCTATGCGGGCAGAAACCGTCATAAGGTTAAGAGGTGATGTCAATCAATGTGTATAATCACCTGACCGGATTCGTCCGCATAGTCCGGTAAATCCATTATGGAAGGAGGCAGTCCGTTATGGCAGAACACAGCGAGGGCGACCGTCCCACTAATCTCCCTGTGCATGATCGTCAAGGATGAAGAGCCCTGGATTGCACGCTGTCTGTCAAGCGTACGCGCAGGGGTAGATGAGATCATTATTGTGGATACGGGCTCCCGTGACAGGACGATGGACATTGCCCGCAGCTTCGGCGCAACCATTCTTCAATTTCCCTGGAAGGAGAGCTTCGGGGAAGCCCGCAATTATAGCCTCATTCATGCAACAGGGGAATGGATACTATGGATGGATGCTGACGAAGAGCTCGCTGTGAATGATGCGCTGAAGCTTCGAATGGTGAGCACTCTTCAGGAACACAAGCTGGCCTCTGTGGAAACGATCCATTTCAATGGTCCGTTCAGGCCTCAGGCGGATGAAGCTTACCGGCTGGCTCAGTGCCGCTTGTTCCGTAACGGGGAGGGGTTTCATTTCACTGGAGGCATTCATGAACAATTGAGCTGGCCCGACACCTATACCCGGGAGGATACCAGCACTCCGTTCCAGCTTCCGGTCCGGCTATTTCATTATGGATATCTCCAATCCGTGACTACTCTTAAATCGAAACATGAACGCAATTTGAAGCTGCTGCAGGAAGCTGTAACAGACAATCCGAACCCCGATCCGTGGAGTCTTTACCATATAGCAAGTGAGTATCAGCGGGTGGGGAAGTATGCACTTGCCTTCGAGCAGGTTAATCAGGCCATTGCTGCTTCGCTGGGGCAGAGAAGATTGCCGCCATCGCTTTTTTACAAGCTCAAGTATGGCTGTTTGTTGGCGATGGGCAGCTTCAGGGAAGGCTGGCCCGGCATTGACAAGGCCATCAGTCTCTACCCGGATTATGTGGACCTGCATCTGTATAAGGGCTGCATTCTTATGCATACCGACCAGGTAGAGGCTGCGATCTCCGCTTTCGAGCATTGTCTGACGCTTGGAGAGAATGCTCTTCATTATATGGTTCTCAAGGGTGCTGGAACCTTTTACCCCTGTTACTATATCGGGAACTGTTATGAGCTAAGGGGGATGTCTGGTGAATCCAGAGTCTGGTACCGCAGAGCGCTGGAGTATTCCCCCTCATTCAAGGAAGCGGCGGAGAAGCTAGCTCATCTGGAAGATGAGCTGCAAGCGGTGGAAGAGGATCCTTCGGGTGTGCGCAGCTTCTCTGTACCTTCTCATCGGAAAAATTCCCTTCGTTGTAATACGACTCCTGCTAATGCCTGGTCAGTAATCGTAATGCTCTGCAAGGGAGATGGTCCGTTCTCTGCTCTGCGGGAATGGGCGGCCAAGTGGCAGCCGTTCGCCGATCAATGGATCGTGCTCGACGGTGGAATAGGCGCAGACGCTGATAAGCTTGCCAGTGTACTGAGTGCACATGTCCTTCCTCTCCCCTCTGATGAAGAACAGTCACAGTTATGGGGAAGATTGGAAGGGGTCCTTACCTCCCCCCACGTACTATGGCTGAATCCCTACGAAGAAGTGAGGGAAGAGGACAGGGAAGCACTATCTGCAATGAAGACTTCACAAGCCAGTCCGTATTCCATGTTCTCTCTTAATCTATGCTTGCAGGCTGGTGAAGTAGAACAGGAACACTGGGAGGTAGAGAGGAATCGTCTTGCGGTACGGGAGGCTGTTCTTGGCTGTAATCCGATCATTGGAGAGCTTATAGCAATACCTGAAGATATCCGCCGGAGCAATACTAGGAAAATTAAATTAATAATATCGAAAGGGGATTACAGATTATGGCAACTGGATTTACAGGACCAACAGGACCAACAGGGACTACAGGTCAAGCAGGTAAGAATGGAATAAATGGAGGCCCGGGTTCAAAAGGTAGCGATGGAAGTACAGGAGTAACAGGGTTTACGGGTCATACCGGAGCAACAGGAGCAGGGAACACGGGAATGACCGGAGCAACAGGAGCAGGGAACACGGGAATGACCGGAGCAACAGGAGCAGGGAACACGGGAATGACCGGAGCAACAGGAGCAGGGAACACGGGAATGACCGGAGCAACAGGAGCAGGGAACACGGGAATGACCGGAGCAACAGGAGCAGGGAACACGGGAATGACCGGAGCAACAGGAGCAGGGAACACGGGAATGACTGGAGCAACAGGAGCAGGGAACACGGGAGTAACCGGGATGACCGGAGCAACAGGAGCAGGGAACACGGGAATGACCGGAGCAACAGGAGCAGGGAACACGGGAATGACTGGAGCAACAGGAGCAGGGAACACGGGATTAACCGGATTAACCGGTTTTACTGGAGTTACGGGATTAACTGGTTTAACTGGAGTAACAGGACAAACGGGGATGACCGGGCTTACCGGTTCAATCACTTCTATTTTTGGAACATATGTAGTTAATGGTTACTCTGTTGCAAGTACCCCCAATACCCCTATTGGATTTTTTAATGCGCTGGTAACTGATCCTGCAGAGTCAATTGGGTTGCAGGGCGGCGATACTTTTGTATTGCCTGGAGGGCATATGTATCATGTCTCCGTTCAAGCCTCTGTTCAATATACATCTAGTGTGTCGCCGGGTATTGGAATATCAATAGATGGTTCTGTTGATCCTTTTCATATAGTTTATTCAGGAGCTGAAGTTCCAGGAAGCCCCAGACCTGTCACTCCGGTGACTATGGTGGTAATTATAGATGCTTTAGACGGAGGTAAAAACATGCAGGTAGTACTCATTGAAACTGGTACAAGAATATCAACGGATATTATTAATTCTCCGAATGGTTTTGTAGCTGCTTCTGTGACTATTATGGCCATAATCTAATTGCGGAATGTACTTTCCTCTCAAGTAAAATGAAATCTGAAACGGATACCATCCTTATCTAAGGGTGTGTACCCGTTTCTTACTATTCTTGGGAATTAGAAATAAGGTTAAGAATATTTTTTTTGAAATCATTGGAAATCCATGACAGCAAGGAGTTGACAACTAATGGGTACAGGACCAACCGGAGTAACAGGACCAACCGGACCAACGGGCACAACCGGCCTTAGAGGCGCGAGCGGAAGCCAAGGTACAAGAGGTAACGTTGGATCGACAGGCTTCACAGGTAAAACCGGTCTGACAGGGCTCACGGGAGAGAGCGGTGCAACGGGGCTTACGGGAGCGACTGGGGCGACAGGTCTTACGGGAGCGACTGGAGCGACAGGACTTACTGGAGAGACGGGAGCGACGGGTCTTACGGGAGAGAGTGGAGCAACTGGACTCACAGGAGAGACTGGGGCGACGGGACTCACTGGAGAGACTGGGGCGACGGGACTCACGGGAGAATCGGGAGCGACAGGGCTCACAGGAGAAACGGGACTTACAGGAGAGACTGGTGCGACGGGACTCACGGGAGAGAGTGGGGCGACGGGGCTCACGGGTGAGACTGGGGCGACTGGTCTTACAGGAGAGAGCGGAGCAACAGGTCTTACTGGAGAGACTGGGGCGACGGGACTCACGGGAGAGACTGGGGCGACTGGGCTTACAGGAGAGAGCGGAGCAACAGGTCTTACAGGAGAAACTGGGGCGACTGGGCTTACAGGAGAGAGCGGTGCGACGGGGCTGACCGGAGAGACGGGAGCAACGGGGCTTACGGGTGAGACGGGAGCGACGGGGCTTACGGGTGAGACGGGAGCGACAGGGCTTACGGGTGAGACGGGAGCGACGGGGCTTACGGGAGAGACTGGTGCAACGGGGCTTACAGGTGAGACTGGTGCAACGGGGCTTACAGGTGAGACTGGAGCGACGGGGCTGACCGGAGAAACGGGAGCGACAGGACTCACAGGAGAGACTGGAGCGACAGGTCTTACAGGTGAGACGGGAGCAACAGGGCTGACTGGTGAGACTGGAGCGACGGGTCTTACGGGAGAAACGGGAGCGACAGGACTCACGGGAGAGACTGGAGCGACGGGGCTGACTGGTGAGACTGGAGCGACGGGACTCACGGGAGAGACCGGGGCGACGGGGCTTACAGGAGAGACCGGAGCGACAGGTCTTACAGGTGAGACGGGAGCAACAGGGCTGACTGGTGAGACTGGAGCGACGGGTCTTACGGGAGAAACGGGAGCGACAGGACTCACGGGAGCAACGGGGCTGACTGGTGAGACGGGAGCAACGGGGCTGACTGGTGAGACGGGAGCAACGGGGCTGACTGGTGAGACGGGAGCGACAGGACTCACCGGAGAGACTGGAGCGACGGGTCTTACGGGTGAGACTGGAGCGACAGGGCTCACGGGAGAAACGGGGGCGACAGGTCTTACAGGTGAGACTGGAGCGACGGGGCTGACGGGAGAGACCGGAGCAACGGGGCTGACCGGAGAAACGGGAGCAACGGGGCTTACAGGTGAGACTGGTGCAACAGGGCTCACAGGAGAGACCGGAGCGACGGGTCTTACGGGAGAAACGGGAGCGACAGGACTCACGGGAGCAACGGGGCTGACTGGTGAGACGGGAGCAACGGGGCTGACTGGTGAGACGGGAGCAACGGGGCTGACTGGTGAGACGGGAGCGACAGGACTCACCGGAGAGACTGGAGCGACGGGTCTTACGGGTGAGACTGGAGCGACAGGGCTCACGGGAGAAACGGGGGCGACAGGTCTTACAGGTGAGACTGGAGCGACGGGGCTGACGGGAGAGACCGGAGCAACGGGGCTGACCGGAGAAACGGGAGCAACGGGGCTTACAGGTGAGACTGGTGCAACAGGGCTCACAGGAGAGACCGGAGCAACAGGGCTCACAGGAGAAACTGGAGCGACGGGGCTGACTGGAGAGACTGGGGCGACAGGACTCACGGGAGAGACCGGAGCGACGGGGCTCACCGGAGAGACTGGTGCGACAGGGCTTACGGGAGAAAGCGGAGCGACGGGTCTTACGGGAGAAACGGGAGCGACAGGACTCACCGGAGAGACTGGGGCGACAGGGCTCACGGGAGAGACTGGTGCAACAGGGCTCACAGGAGAGACCGGAGCGACGGGTCTTACGGGAGAAACGGGAGCGACAGGACTCACGGGAGAGACTGGAGCGACGGGTCTTACGGGTGAGACTGGAGCGACAGGGCTCACGGGAGAAACGGGGGCGACAGGTCTTACAGGTGAGACTGGAGCGACGGGGCTGACGGGAGAGACCGGAGCAACGGGGCTGACCGGAGAAACGGGAGCAACGGGGCTTACAGGTGAGACTGGTGCAACAGGGCTCACAGGAGAGACCGGAGCAACAGGGCTCACAGGAGAGACTGGAGCGACGGGGCTGACTGGAGAGACTGGGGCGACAGGACTCACGGGAGAGACCGGAGAGACCGGAGCAACAGGGCTGACCGGAGAAACGGGAGCGACAGGTCTTACAGGTGAGACGGGAGCAACAGGGCTGACTGGTGAGACTGGAGCGACGGGACTTACGGGAGAGACTGGAGCGACGGGGCTGACGGGAGAGACCGGGGCGACGGGTCTTACGGGTGAGACTGGTGCGACGGGGCTGACCGGAGAGACTGGAGCGACAGGACTCACGGGAGAAACCGGAGCGACGGGACTCACCGGAGAAACGGGAGCGACAGGACTCACGGGAGAGACTGGAGCGACGGGACTGACGGGAGAAACGGGAGCGACAGGACTCACCGGAGAGACCGGAGCAACGGGACTGACCGGAGAGACGGGAGCAACGGGTCTTACGGGAGAGACGGGAGCGACAGGGCTTACAGGAGAGACTGGAGCGACGGGACTGACGGGAGAAACGGGAGCGACAGGACTCACCGGAGAGACCGGGGCGACGGGGCTCACGGGAGAGACGGGAGCGACGGGGCTGACTGGTGAGACTGGAGCAACGGGACTTACAGGAGAGACGGGAGCGACAGGGCTCACAGGAGAGACCGGAGCGACGGGGCTGACTGGTGAGACTGGAGCAACGGGACTTACAGGAGAGACGGGAGCGACAGGGCTCACGGGAGAGACTGGTGCAACAGGGCTCACAGGAGAAACGGGACTGACTGGTGAAACCGGAGCAACGGGGCTCACGGGAGAGACTGGGGCGACGGGGCTGACTGGTGAGACTGGAGCAACGGGACTTACAGGAGAGACGGGAGCAACGGGGCTCACGGGAGAGACTGGGGCGACGGGGCTGACTGGTGAGACTGGAGCAACGGGACTTACAGGAGAGACGGGAGCGACGGGGCTTACAGGAGAGACCGGATCGACGGGATTGACCGGAGAGACGGGAGCGACGGGACTCACCGGAGAAACGGGAGCGACGGGGCTTACAGGAGAGACCGGATCGACGGGATTGACCGGAGAGACGGGAGCGACGGGACTCACCGGAGAAACGGGAGCGACTGGGCTGACTGGTGAGACTGGAGCGACAGGGCTGACGGGAGAGACGGGAGCGACAGGGCTGACTGGTGAGACTGGAGCGACGGGGCTCACGGGAGAGACTGGTGCGACAGGACTCACAGGTGAGACTGGAGCGACGGGGCTGACGGGAGAGACCGGAGCAACGGGGCTCACAGGAGAAACGGGAGCAACGGGGCTTACAGGTGAGACTGGTGCAACAGGGCTCACAGGAGAGACTGGTGCGACAGGACTCACAGGTGAGACTGGAGCGACGGGGCTGACGGGAGAGACCGGAGCAACGGGGCTGACCGGAGCAACGGGGCTGACCGGAGCAACGGGGCTTACAGGTGAGACTGGTGCAACAGGGCTCACAGGAGGGACCGGAGCAACAGGGCTCACAGGAGAGACCGGAGCAACAGGGCTCACAGGAGAGACTGGAGCGACGGGGCTGACCGGAGAGACTGGAGAGACCGGAGCAACAGGGCTGACCGGAGAAACGGGAGCGACAGGTCTTACAGGTGAGACGGGAGCAACAGGGCTGACTGGTGAGACTGGAGCGACGGGGCTTACGGGTGAGACTGGAGCGACGGGACTTACAGGAGAGACCGGGGCGACAGGGCTCACAGGAGAGACGGGAGCGACAGGACTCACCGGAGAGACCGGAGCGACGGGTCTTACAGGAGAGACGGGAGCGACAGGACTCACCGGAGAGACCGGGGCGACGGGGCTGACGGGAGAAACGGGAGCGACAGGACTCACCGGAGAGACCGGGGCGACGGGGCTCACGGGAGAGACTGGAGCGACGGGACTGACGGGAGAAACGGGAGCGACAGGACTCACGGGAGAAACCGGAGCAACGGGGCTTACAGGAGAGACCGGAGCGACGGGATTGACCGGAGAGACTGGAGCGACGGGACTCACCGGAGAAACGGGAGCGACAGGTCTTACAGGTGAGACTGGTGCAACGGGACTTACGGGAGAGACTGGAGCGACGGGGCTTACAGGAGAGAGCGGGGCGACAGGTCTTACAGGTGAGACCGGAGCGACGGGGCTGACTGGTGAGACCGGAGCGACGGGGCTTACAGGAGAGACTGGAGCGACGGGGCTGACGGGAGAGACCGGAGCGACAGGACTCACCGGAGAGACCGGAGCGACGGGACTCACGGGAGAGACGGGAGCGACAGGTCTTACGGGAGAGACCGGAGCGACGGGACTCACGGGAGAGACCGGGGCGACGGGGCTTACAGGAGAGACCGGAGCGACGGGACTCACGGGAGAGACTGGTGCGACAGGTCTGACTGGTGAGACTGGAGCGACAGGGCTCACGGGAGAAACGGGGGCGACGGGGCTCACAGGAGAGACCGGAGCAACGGGGCTTACAGGTGAGACTGGTGCAACAGGGCTCACAGGAGAGACCGGAGCAACAGGACTGACCGGAGAAACGGGAGCGACAGGACTCACCGGAGAAACGGGAGCGACTGGGCTGACTGGTGAGACTGGAGCGACGGGACTTACTGGAGAGACCGGGGCGACGGGGCTCACAGGAGCGACTGGAGCGACGGGACTCACCGGAGAAACGGGAGCGACTGGGCTGACTGGTGAGACTGGAGCGACGGGACTTACAGGAGAGACCGGGGCGACGGGGCTCACAGGAGAGACTGGAGCAACGGGGCTGACAGGTGAGACTGGAGCGACAGGGCTGACGGGTGAGACTGGAGCGACAGGACTCACCGGAGAGACTGGAGCGACGGGTCTTACGGGTGAGACTGGAGCGACAGGGCTCACGGGAGAAACGGGGGCGACAGGTCTTACAGGTGAGACTGGAGCGACGGGGCTGACGGGAGAGACCGGAGCAACGGGGCTTACAGGAGAGACCGGAGCGACGGGACTCACGGGAGAGACTGGTGCGACAGGTCTGACTGGTGAGACTGGAGCGACAGGGCTCACGGGAGAAACGGGGGCGACGGGGCTCACAGGAGAGACCGGAGCAACGGGGCTTACAGGTGAGACTGGTGCAACAGGGCTCACAGGAGAGACCGGAGCAACAGGGCTGACCGGAGAAACGGGAGCGACAGGACTCACCGGAGAAACGGGAGCGACTGGGCTGACTGGTGAGACTGGAGCGACGGGACTTACTGGAGAGACCGGGGCGACGGGGCTCACAGGAGAGACTGGAGCGACGGGACTCACCGGAGAAACGGGAGCGACTGGGCTGACTGGTGAGACTGGAGCGACGGGACTTACAGGAGAGACCGGGGCGACGGGGCTCACAGGAGAGACTGGAGCAACGGGGCTGACAGGTGAGACTGGAGCGACAGGGCTGACGGGTGAGACTGGAGCGACAGGACTCACCGGAGAGACTGGAGCGACGGGTCTTACGGGTGAGACTGGAGCGACAGGGCTCACGGGAGAAACGGGGGCGACAGGTCTTACAGGTGAGACTGGAGCGACGGGGCTGACGGGAGAGACCGGAGCAACGGGGCTGACCGGAGAAACGGGAGCAACGGGGCTTACAGGTGAGACTGGTGCAACAGGGCTCACAGGAGAGACCGGAGCAACAGGGCTCACAGGAGAGACTGGAGCGACGGGGCTGACTGGAGAGACTGGGGCGACAGGACTCACGGGAGAGACCGGAGAGACCGGAGCAACAGGGCTGACCGGAGAAACGGGAGCGACAGGTCTTACAGGTGAGACGGGAGCAACAGGGCTGACTGGTGAGACTGGAGCGACGGGACTCACCGGAGAGACTGGAGCGACGGGGCTGACAGGAGAGACCGGAGCGACGGGGCTGACTGGTGAGACTGGAGCGACGGGACTTACAGGAGAGAGCGGAGCAACAGGTCTGACAGGTGAGACCGGTGCAACGGGGCTGACGGGAGAGACTGGGGCGACGGGGCTCACAGGAGAGACTGGAGCGACGGGGCTGACCGGAGAGACTGGGACGACAGGACTCACGGGAGAGACCGGAGCGACGGGGCTCACCGGAGAAACGGGAGCGACTGGGCTTACTGGTGCTACTGGAGCGACGGGACTCACGGGAGAGACCGGAGCGACAGGGCTGACTGGTGAGACTGGAGCGACGGGACTCACCGGAGAGACTGGAGCAACGGGGCTGACCGGTGAGACTGGAGCGACAGGGCTCACAGGAGAAACGGGACTTACAGGAGAGACCGGTGCAACGGGTCTTACAGGAGAGATCGGGGCAACAGGACTCACGGGAGAGACCGGAGCAACTGGACTCACGGGAGAGACCGGAGCGACAGGTCTGACTGGTGAGATCGGGGCAACAGGACTTACAGGAGAGACTGGAGCAACAGGACTTACAGGAGAGACTGGAGCAACTGGACTCACGGGAGAGACCGGAGCGACGGGTCTTACAGGCGAGAGTGGAGCGACAGGGCTGACGGGAGAGACCGGAGCGACGGGTCTTACAGGAGAGAGTGGAGCGACAGGGCTGACGGGAGAGACCGGAACGACGGGTCTTACAGGCGAGAGTGGAGCGACAGGTCTTACAGGAGAAACGGGGCTCACCGGGGAAACGGGAGCAACGGGGCTGACTGGTGAGAGTGGAGCAACGGGACTCACAGGAGAGAGTGGAGCGACGGGGCTGACGGGATTTACAGGAGAGACCGGTGCAACGGGGCTTACGGGTGAAACTGGAGCAACGGGGCTCACGGGTGAAACGGGAGCAACGGGTCTGACGGGAGAGACCGGAGCGACCGGACTCACAGGAGCGACTGGGGTGACGGGTCTTACAGGTGAGAGTGGAGCGACAGGTCTTACGGGAGAGACTGGAGCAACGGGGCTTACGGGTGAAACGGGAGCGACGGGGCTTACAGGAGAGAGCGGAGCAATAGGACTCACAGGACTTACTGGAGAGAGTGGGGCAACGGGTCTTACAGGTGAGACGGGAGCCACTGGAGTTACAGGTGTGACTGGTCCAACAGGAGTTACTGGATTAAGTGTTGTTGAAACAGGTGCGACTGGTCATACAGGCGCGACTGGTCCAACAGGTCCAACAGGTATGACCGGAGTGACGGGCACAACAGGGAAAGCGGGTAAAGATGGAATAAATGGAGGCCCAGGTTCAAAAGGTGAGGATGGTAATACTGGTGTAACAGGGGTTACAGGATTAGCAGGGGCAACAGGAGCGACTGGTGTCACTGGGTTAACGGGAGCAACTGGTCCCACGGGAGAAACAGGAGCAACAGGTCTTACGGGAGATACCGGAGCGACGGGTCTTACAGGGGCAACAGGGGCGACTGGTGTCACTGGGTTAACGGGAGCAACCGGACCAACAGGTATTGGTCTTGTAGGTCCTACTGGTGTTCTGTCCCAGAATTACGCTCAGTTTGTTCTGACAGAGGGAAATACGGTGGCAACAAGTGATCATTTCCCTATTCCACACTTTAGCATCGTTTATACATCAAGCAGTGGTACTTCTATAGGACCGGGAATTACTGATACTAATGAGTTTGTAGTAGAATCCGGAAACTATTTGATAATGTATCAAGCCACTATCCTATCCTCTGATACAAGACCAGCAGGTCTGGAATTGATTAATAATGGTACACCAGAATCTACATCAATCGTTACCGCTCCAATAAACACTGTTCCTTCTAATCTTAATGGAACATATATTTTAGAAGCGGATGAACCAGTAGCAATCCAACTTGCACTTGTATATGAAGGGACTGCTGTGACTGTTAATATGGATGAAGTCATTTATGGTTTCTTCCCTGCTAAGGTTACTATCGTTCAGTTGAGTTGAGCTTCCTCTAATGAGTGATTAATGAATGTGACTTTCACGAAGACCAGCCTGATTCGGGCTGGTCTTTTCTCATTGTATAGGAAATTATGATCTTCTTCTGTTGTGGATAAGTGGCACGCAGGTAATCTCATTCACCCGTAAGGGTGATTTTGTTTCCATAATAAGAACTGTAACACATATCAGTTTTTCTTACATAGCCTGGACGAATTGCCGAACCAATCGAAGCGAACAGCATATGATGGACTATTCTAAACAGGAAAGGAGAGGATTGATTTGTCTCAAGCTAATCTGCCTAACATTACACCTACCATTACACTCTCTCGTAGCGATGCCATTAATATGATGCTGTCAGCCATCGCCATGGAAGAGTTAGGGCTTAGCCATGTGATTAATGCAGAAGGGGAGAAGATGCAATACGCGCTTGGCACTCTGCCTGGAGTAACTGCTCCTGTGGTGAACATCTCTAATCTTCAGGACATCACTGATAGCGTCCGTAGTTTGCTGGGGGAGACGGTGAAAAGCGCCTGGCTGCAGACCAGCCAGTTAGAGAGTCTGCTTGCAGCACCGGTTGATTATGGTGGTACCGGAGCCACAGGAGTAACAGGTCCAGACGAGGGACCGGTAGGTCCAAGAGGTCTGCCAGGTGAAATAGGAGAGACTGGAGACGATGGCCCGACCGGTACCACGGGCGTTAGCGGCTTCACAGGCATATCAGGACCTACAGGAGTAACGGGAGCTACAGGTATTACAGGGGCCACTGGGTTGACTGCATTGACCGGGGCTACCGGCCTTACAGGGGAGACGGGTGCGATCGGCTTAACGGGTCTGACAGGAGTTACAGGGGAAACCGGAGTTACAGGGGAAACGGGAGCGACAGGTGCTACTGGCCTGACGGGTCTGACAGGAGTTACAGGGGAAACCGGAGTTACAGGGGAAACGGGAGCGACTGGCGCTACTGGCCTGACAGGTCTAACAGGAGTTACAGGAGTAACCGGTTTGACCGGAGCAAGCGGAGAAACAGGAGAGCCGCCTATCGACCGGTGGTTATCTACTCTTACAACAGGAGGTCCGATAGGTCCAGGAGGTCCAATAGTCTTTGATGCCGATGCGTATGCCACAGGCTCCAGCATCAACCGTAGCATAGGCGGTTTCAATCTGCAAAATAACGTTGTTTTAGGCGTGGAGGAACCGGCAACCTACTACGTTCATTATTCAGCTAATGCTTCTACTCCGACAGGGGAGAATTTTAGCGTTGCCCTTACGCTTAATGGGGCTACCCTTCCGGCAAGTGACGCAATATCCTATCATACAGCAGTTGCTCCCACTTCAAATCTGGTATTGGGGGGGAGTGTATTTCCCACCGTTACTGCTGAAGCAGTTAATACACTAGTTATGATTAATAGTGGTGCCGGTACAATTACAGATGTTAATGCCTCGATATCCATTCTTAAATTGTTGTAACCTACTAATCATAGAGGAGTTGATTACATGTCTCAGGCGAATCTGCCTAATATCACCCCCACTATAAGCATTGCGAGGGATGATGCCGTTAACCTGCTGCTGTCCTCCATTGCAATGGAAGAATTGGGACTCAGCCATATTATCAATGCAGAAGGGGAGAAGCTGCAATATATCCTGGGTACCTTACCTGGAGTTACAGCTCCTGATGCAACAATAGGCGATGTGCTTGCTATGAACGAAAGTGTGAGAAATATGATGCGGGACATTGTCAAGAAGGAGTTCATTCTTACCAACAAGCTGGAGACGGTGCTTAATGCTTCAATAATGGTAGGGCCTACGGGTGCAACGGGGGCTACGGGGAATCCGGGCGGGCCTCCAGGACCTCAAGGAGAACAGGGAATTCAAGGTATCGCAGGTCCGGCAGGAATTACAGGCCAGACCGGAGAGACCGGAGCTACGGGAATGACGGGACTGACCGGAGTGACCGGCATAACGGGTCCGACAGGAGAGACTGGCTTAACGGGAGCTACAGGGCTGACCGGACTAACCGGACTGACCGGATTAACAGGGCTAACCGGGGAGACGGGTGCTATCGGAGCTACGGGATTAACTGGACTGACCGGATTAACTGGAGAGACTGGCATAACCGGTATAACGGGTGCCACTGGCTTAACGGGAGCTACAGGGTTGACCGGCTTAACGGGAGTTACCGGGCTGACTGGTGTAACGGGCCAAACCGGGATGACTGGTATGACCGGGATGACTGGCTTAACGGGGGTTGCTTTCTTCGCAGATTTCTTCTCTGCTGTCTCTACTGAGTTTCAAGTTGGATTTGATGAAATGGTGACCTGGAGCGTAACCGGACCGGAAAGCGGTGCTATTACTATAAATGATACAAATCAGTTTTTCACTTTGCCTGCTGATTCAACAGTTCTGGTCCAATACTATGTCAATGCTCAGAATAATAGCCTGGACACCATGGAATTTCAATTGTGGACCGTAGATCTGGCGTCTGGAGCTCTCATAGAAGGTGTTACTGGTTCTATAGCGTCCTCAACACTAAACAATACGGCAGTTGCAACCGTAGCGGGAGCCGGTATCATAGGGACAACAGCCGAACAGGGTGTGGCGTTAGTTAATAATACTAATGACGTTATAGGTGAGGGCGTCTTCTTTGCCAACATTCAATTGATCAGGATTAATTAAATCATTCTATTTGTAGTGAGAAGCGCCAGAATTTAATTCTGGCGCTTTCCTGCGTGTGGAAATTGATAATTAATCAGTAATCCGCCTTTTTAGAGCTATTGACCGAATAATCCAGACCCCCATAGATTCATCAGCATAGGATATTAAGTGCTGCCAGACCTCAGAGGTCCATGAAGTATTCTGCATAACATGGACTTGGACAAACTATAGGCAGCATACACTGGTATTGGGGTGTTGATTGAATAGTTCTGCCGTTCGCAAATGGCAAGCAAATATGAAAGTGAAAGAAGGGTTGTGTCCACATGTCATCATTAATTCCGGTGCAACTGGGAAGTCCGGGACCGGCAATCAGGCTGTCAAGTCCGGTATTGCTGGAAGAAAGTCATCCCTACTTCCAAATCGATTTCAGTGTGCCTCTGTCGTTCAAGCCGGAAGTGTCCGGCAATTATCACCTGATCATCGGGTTATCTGTTTTGAAAGACGGCAATATCATTCATACCCTTACTGAGCCTTATATCGGCAGCAGTAACAGCGGGGAAGCTCTTATTGCTGATCTGAATGTAAATATTTCAGGAAGCTTCGGCCAAGGGGTGCAACACTTTGAGCTGGAGCTCCGGGTTCTGTCTTCCCAGAATATCGCAGCGAATCCGCTGGTTGGCCTCCCGGCAGTCTCTGTGCAAAATGATATAGTTGCTGCTGATGATATCGGTCCAACAGGACCAACCGGTCCACAAGGTCCGTATGGTACGAAAGGTACGAAAGGTCCAACGGGAAACACCGGTCCGACCGGTATAACGGGTCCTGGCATCATGGGAACGAAGGGACCAAAGGGACGCACAGGGGCTACGGGTGAAGTGGTGGTAACCGGAGCGGGGAGCGCGACAGGCGCAACGGGCCATACAGGACCTGACGGGATAGGACCCGCCGGTCCAACCGGAATGACCGGAATCGGACCCACTGGTATGACCGGATATGGGGTGCCAGGACCGGCAGGAATTACCGGACCCACTGGCGTGACTGGGAATCCAGGGACCGGATTAAATATTACCGGAGATACGGGGCTGACAGGACCCACTGGTATAACCGGACCTGGCAGGGCGTTACCAATCGTTGTGAGCAATATTCTGCAGGTGAACAGTCCCATCGAAGGTGAAATAGTGGGCCAACTTCCTGCAATACAGATCAACTCAACAGATCAATGTATTGTAATAGAGGGTACTCTTCATTTCGGGTACGGGAATCCTCCTGACGACCGTTACCACAACACGCTTTCATATAGAGTGTATCGAGATGGTCAGCAACTTGAAACCAACGGTTCCTTCCTTTGGGCCAAAGGTTACAAATATTCGCTTATTCCCACGATTGGTTCCTTTACCTCCGAAGAAAATCTATTCTTCTATGCGGTTGATGAGAACCCGCCGCTGGGTCTTCACAACTATACGTTGTTTGTTCAGATCAATACGCTGTCTGACAATACAACAATTGCGTACAAAACATTCAATGCAACTGCGAAGGTATTTCGAAGAGGGAACTGAGACTGCCCCGATATGAAACTGTAACAGAAGAACAGCATCTGAGAAATAAAGGAGTTGATATAAATATGAACATCTATTCATCGCTCCCCCTTGGAGCCGGCAGTATGCTGGTGCTTACCGATATCCGGACAGACGTGGAACAGCCGTATACATCTGCGGAATTGCAGTTGTCGATTCCATTGCTGCTGGATATTCTGTCCACTGGTTATTATCATCTGCACTTAAATGTTGAACTATGGAGGGCTAACGCGCTTGTTGAGATGCGTGATGTATCCATAGAATCCACAGCACTGTCTGCAGGACTGGTTCAGACTGAAGCCACGGTCAGGTTCAGTGATGTACTGTCCGCAGGCATTCATCAATTCGAGCTAAGAATGAAGCTGCTCCATTATCAGAATATCGCTTCTGATATCCGGGTGGGCTCCCCCCGGTTACAGACCGGTCCGGGACCCGTCATATTAAACGGTCCTATAGGTCCTCAAGGTCCAACAGGCCCCACTGGTCTAACCGGACGTACCGGTCTATCTGGTGGCGACGGGAGAATGGGAGAGGATGGCGTCTCGCTTACAGGCCCGACCGGGCTAACGGGACCAACGGGTCCAACAGGGACAACCGGATATGTAGGAAGATTCGCTGGACCCACCGGTGCAACAGGAGCCACCGGAGTAGGGATTACAGGGGCAACCGGACTTACTGGTGTGGGAAGTACCGGAGCGACCGGTCCGGCAATTACAGGTGACACCGGACCAGAGGGTCTGACAGGACCCACGGGCGTCACCGGTCCGCCTGGATCAGGCGGTGAAGCGGGGGAAACTGGGCCCGAAGGTGCCAGGGGACCTACAGGTGCCCTGGTGAATGGAGCATCCATTCCAACATTAATTTACAAAGTATCAGACCATTATGTAGGGTATGTGAATTCCCCTCAAGTGCTCGCCACACTCCCGGTTAATCCCGGAAACGGGCGTTGCCAAGTGGAAGGAATTGTAAACATAGTTATTTTAAAGCAAAATGATTTTTCAAATACTGCTGGAATACGTTTAACCATCACACTTACTGATACTGCTAATAACAAATTGTATGAGTATACTGATTATTGGCCGAGTCCAGGTTCTGATACTTTTACATTCGCGCAGGCTTTCCCCTTTACTGTTATGTATGATGGCCCCCAGACTACCTTGACACTAACTGAAGTGATTACTGGCGATGTTCAGGACCAATGGAGTATCAATATACTCCCTGTTGTCCTAACTTCCACGGTTATTCCAAATGACAATTAGTATTGCGGAAAATATCTAAGGCGGTGAAATAATGTCGAATCTAACTACTCTCCCATTGGGGGCGCCGGGCCCGGCTGTTCACCTGGCGGAGACGCTCGAAATCACTGCAGCTCTGCCTCAGGCACATGTGACCTTTCATATTCCTGTTGTGTTCCAGAGCAGTTCTCCAGGCGAATCCATGCTGCGGATTGAACTGGAAACGATGCTCTCCGGCAGTGTGCTGCAGACTCAATTGGTTACGTTGTCCCATAATGGAACTGAGGAGACTGCAAGAACGATACAAGTTACGGTCAACCATCCGGCTTATCCGGGAACGTATGCCTACACTATACGAGCTCGGGTAGTCGGTTATATTAACATCAAGTCCGATCCTTCTATAGGCAGAGCCGTTGCAGGGATAGCTTCTGTTCAGGCAATTCGGGCCGCCACGGGTATTACCGGTCCGACGGGTCCTACTGGAACGACCGGTACGCAAGGTCAGAGGGGTCAGGGCGGCGGTTACGGTAACAAGGGCGTGACAGGAGCTACAGGATATGGAGCGACCGGTCCTACAGGAGATACAGGTGTACCAGGCCCTCCCGCAAGCGTCACTGGCGGAATCGGCACTGGGCCCACTGGTCCAACCGGGGCGACGGGCTTGACCGTAGTAGGCCTGACAGGTGCAACCGGTAATGCTGTGACAGGAACGACAGGTACGAGTGTGAAGGGAGAGAGGGGGGCGCCAGGAGAGCAAGGTCTGCAAGGAGCACCGGGACCGACAGGGACCATGGGCCCGGGCCCAAGGGGGCCGGCTGGCCCGACAGGTGCAACCGGCTCAACTGGCGAACCGCTACCTCCTGTTCAATATCAATATCGTACCGATCCGGTGGCGTTGAGTTACTCCACGCAAAGTTTTATCGAACTAGACTCGGTGCATACCGAGGCTGGACAACGCGTTCTATTAAAGGGGAATTTCCGTATCACGTATCTCCCGCGCTCAACAGGTTCAAGAATTTCTATTACTGTTGGTTTTGCTTATAACTCTGGAAACGGTATGTCCATTTTTCGTTTGTTTAACTTCCAGACTATTGTCCAGGGTTATGGGAGCACAGCTGATCCCGGAGAACGGGCGAGCATTCAGATTCCTTTTAGCCTGACGCATAACCCTGGACCCGGTACAGGAGTATATACTGTGAATTTAAAGCAGAACTCAACTGAACTGCAAGTGCAAGATGATTTGTCGATGACGGTGGAGAACCGGTATCTTGTGGCAGAGGTGACCGATGGCGATACCTCGTTTTTCCATGAAGAATCCGCTTATTTTCTGGCTGCGGGCGGGGTACAGACTATCAATGCATTGGTTGGTCCCACCCAATCGGTTCCGATGGACCCCAATATCCAGTACCACGGGAACGCAGCTTATGCCGCTTCAGCAGGCAGTGAGATTTACTATGCGGTACAAGACAGGTTGTACCAGTTCGATACAGAGGCTCAAGTGGTGAACTGGGGAATCGATCTGAATCAGGATATGCAGGCAACAGATCTCTTGTTGACGCCTGACCAGAGATATCTATTCATCTCGGATGAAGCCAGTCCTCAGGTGCAGATCTATGATCTGGTGAACAGGGTTACCGTCCGAACGCTGCCTCTGGAATCGAATGTTCTCTTCTCCGCTGCTTCTCCAGACAGCCGCTATGCTTTCTTCTATATCTATACGGGTGAAGTTCATGCCTATAACATTGCCCTGGGAACACTGGAGCGGAATATCTTCAATGGATTGTATACTATTCAGCCTCAGTTGTATCCAGGCTACTCCAACCCGCTGGTAGTGTCACCTGACAGTACTGAGGTACGGTTTACTCCAGGTCTGCCAGATGTCTTTTATGCCTACGCAGAGGTTGGCAACTTCAGTAACAAAGGTCTCAAGACATTAATTGGTAGCAACGGCGCATGGGGAATTGTGCAGTTGCAGAACGGAAAATTTATAACAATAGATAACGGGGCAGATCCAAATACCTTGCCGCAAATTTCTAAAGCCAGTCTTCTTGGTCCCTCTGACAGCGATATTCCTTCTTACGCAGCACTTCACACACTAGTATATTCCTTGGTTCTATCACCGGATGAGCAGTTTGTCTGCATCCAAAGTGAAGATGGGCTCTTTTTACTTGATACCGATAATTTATTTGGAGGTACACTCCCCTTACTAACGGATCAAAACTTCCGGGGAGGAGTCAACTTCACAAGAAACAGCCGTTTTCTAGTTGTTATAGGAACTCAACATATTTACACGATAAGCTTGGAGGATCGTTCAGTCAGAACCTTTGACCTTCCGCCAGAACCTGCTAATCAGCCGCTGATCTACACCCTATCCAGTGGAGCGTACAAAACGCAAAGTAAGTAAAATGTGGATCATGCTGCCCGAGTAATGCTCAGATCAATCCCTACGGTTAGGGAACCGGTGGGGATTGATCCATTTTACACCAAATGGACAAGGTGAATTATAAAGTGGATAGAAGGGTTGTGTTCACATGTCATCATTGATTCCGGTGCAACTGGGAAGTCCGGGACCGGCAATCCGGCTGGGAAGTCCGGTATTGCTGGAAGAGAGTCATCCCTCCTTCCAAATAAATTTCAGTGTGCCTCTATCGTTCAAGCCGGCATTGTCCGGCAACTATCATCTGATCATCGGGCTATCTGTTCTGAAAGATGGAACGATGCTTCAGACTCTGACCGAGCCTTATATCGGCAGCGGCAACGCAGGGGAAGCGCTAATTGCGGATGTGAATGCAAGTATTACAGGGAGCTTCGGTCAAGGGGGGCAATCCTTTGAAGTGGAGCTGCGGGTTCTGTCTTCACAGAATATTGCGGCGAATCCGCTGGCAGGTCTCCCTACAGTCTCTGTACAAGGAGTCGCGGCTGACGAGGATGATATCGGTCCGACCGGATCAACGGGTCCGCAAGGTCCACGTGGTACACGGGGGCCTAAAGGTCTGACTGGGAGCACCGGTCCGACCGGTACAACCGGCCCTGGCATCATGGGAACGAAGGGACCTAAGGGACCTACTGGAGCTACGGGCGTGGTTGTGGCAACCGGATCGGGAAGCGCAACCGGACCAACGGGCCCTACGGGAACTACCGGGGTGGGACCTGCCGGTCCAACCGGAATGACAGGAATCGGAGCCACGGGTATGACCGGATATGGACTGCAGGGCCCGACAGGAACGACTGGAGCAAGGGGGGAGACCGGGTACACAGGCCCTGGTTCAGGATTTACCGGAAGAACAGGGACAACTGGCCCCACAGGTGTAACCGGACCCAGCCGTGCATTGCCGGTAGTTGTGAGTGATGCTCTGCTGTCGGGCAGTCCAGAAGAGAGTGAACTTGTAGGCCAACTTCCGCCAGTACTGATTACCTCGACTGATCAATGTGTAGTTGTAGCTGGCACTCTACAGATCAGCTACGGGAATCCCCCTGATTACGAATACAGCAATAATATTGTTTATGTGATACAACGTGATGGAGTCAACCTTCCTGAAGGCGCTTTGTTTAATTGGATGTTGTTCTATAATTATTCGAATGATCCATCAGCTAATTCCATTCCTTCCGAACAATCGCTGTTCTTCTACGCCATTGATGATAATCCGCCATTAGGCCTTCACAGCTACACATTGTCGGCTACAGCTAGTACGATAACTCCCAACACAACTATCAGCTATGAATCCTTCAATGCAACTGCGAAGGTATTCCTAAGAGGGAACTGAACTATCTGTTCAAGAATCGTACAAAAGAACAGCATCTGAGTAATAAAGGAGTTGAATATACATGGCCATCTATTCGTCGCTTCCTCTTGAAAGCGGCAATGAGCTTGTGCTTACGGATATCCGGACGGATGTGGAACAGCCGTATGCATCTGCGCAAGTGCAGATGTCGATTCCAATGCTTCTAGATATGCTGTCCCCTGGTTATTATCATTTGCATTTAAATGTTGAACTATGGAGGGCTAATGCACTTGTTGAAACGCGGGGTGTATCGATAGAATCAACAGCCTTGGCAGCCGGCCTTGTTCAGACTGAAGCCACCGTCAGATTCACCGATGAACTGCCTGCAGGTATTCACCAATACGAGCTGAGAATGAAACTGCTGCATTATCAGAACATCGCTTCGGATATTCGGGTCGGCTCCCCTCTGGTCCAGACGGGACCAGGGCCTGTTATATTTAACGGTCCTATAGGTCCTCCAGGCCCAACAGGACCCACTGGCCTCACCGGACGTACCGGTCTGTCTGGTGGCGACGGGAGAATGGGAGAGGATGGCTCCTCGAATACAGGCCCAACCGGCCTGACAGGTCCTACCGGACCCACAGGGGCAACAGCCTATATAGGAGCACTCAATGGACCTACCGGAGCCACCGGAGCCACCGGAATAGGAGTCACAGGAGCAACAGGAGTTACAGGTATGGGGGACGTCGGAGCCACCGGTCCTGGAATAACAGGGGAGACTGGGCCCGATGGTGGAACTGGGCCCACAGGCTTCACGGGTCCGCCCGGAGAGGGCAGTGAGCAGGGAGAACCTGGACCAGAAGGTGCCCAAGGCCCAACTGGAGCGGGAGTAAGTGATGCATATATTCCAATATTAACTTACACAAGGAGCAGTCCTTTTATTACGGTGAATTTCAATACAAATGTATTGATTGCATCTCTCCCGGTAGATCCTGGAGGCAGCCGTTGCCAAATAGAGGGGATGGTAGAAATCCAATATTGGAGTAACTCAATTATAGAGAATAATGGATTGGAAATGACAATTACACTTACGGATACTGCCCAGAACACATTGTATCTGTATACAGATTATTGGCAGAAACAAACGGATTTATTTCGAACTGCACAGGTTTTACCAATCTACGTTATGTATGATGGCCCAGCAACGACTATATCGTTATCAATACTGGTTGTTGGTGATCAACAAGACCAAGGGAATGTCTATATTAATCAAAGCACCTTATCTTCAACGGTAATACCTGACAGCATCTGATGTTGCAGAGAATATCAAAGGCGGTGAAGTGATGTCGAATCTAACCACTCTTCCCCTGGGAACACCGGGACCGGCTATTCACCTGGCGGAGACCCTTGACATAGTTGCAGTGCAGCCTCAGGCGCATGTAACGTTCCAGATTCCTGTTGTCTTCCAGGCAGTGTCTTCCGGTCCATCCTTGCTGCGGATTGAACTGTTGACGATGCTCTCTGGAAGTGTGCTGCAGACTCAACTGGTCACGCTGTCCCATACCGGAACGGAAGAGACTGCCAGAACCTTACAAGTTACGGTCAATCATTCGGCGAATCCGGGAACGTATGCGTACACTATACGGGCCCGGGTCGTCAGCTACATTAACGTCAAGGCCGATCCATCTATAGGCAGAGCCGTAGCAGGGATAGCTGCTGTTCATGCCGTTAGAGCCGCCACTGGGCATACCGGTCCGACCGGCCCGACTGGAACGACGGGCACCCAAGGTACGAGAGGCGGCGGCGGTGATTACGGCAACAAGGGCGTGACAGGGGCAACAGGATACGGAGCGACCGGTCCGACAGGAGATACAGGCGAACCGGGGCTTCCCGCAAGTTTCACAGGCCCAGCAGGCTACGGCCCGACTGGTCCGACCGGGATGACAGGGCTCACCGGAATTGGCCCTGCCGGTGCAACCGGAATAGCCGTAACAGGGACTACAGGGTATAGTGTCAAAGGATCACCAGGCTTACAAGGAGCGGAAGGTCTGCGGGGCGCACTGGGACCGACAGGGACCGGCAGCAAAGGCCCGACGGGACCGGCAGGTTCTACCGGCGCAACCGGATCGACAGGAGAATCCGTGCCCTCTCCCTTATATCAATATCGTGCTGATTCACAGGTATTGACCTCTGAGCTACAAACGGTTCTTACCCTGGATACATTGCAGACGAAGGCCGGACAACGCGTACAACTGCAAGGGGAGCTCCGCGTCTCCTATCTCCCGCTGGCAGAAGCTGTTCGAATTCCTCTTTCAATCAATGTTCTCTACAATAATGCAGTGATCCGCTCATTTGAATTCCGGTCCATCGTCCAAGGCTACGGCAGCGGTGAAGCTGATCCCGGCAAAAGAGCCAGTGTACAATTCCCGTTCAGCCTGACGCATATCCCCGAAGCCGGACCGGGAGTCTATTCTGTTCAAGTGCAAATCGACTTTAGTATACCGAGTGCCCTCTCGCTGATCATGGAGAACCGGTATCTGGCGGCAGAGGTAATGGGCAGCGGGACACCTTATGTTGTCAGCGAGGCAACGGCTTACTTTCTGTTTAATGGTGGGGTTTGTGTCGTGGAGGCTCAATCGGGTACCGTACAGTATATTCCCGTGGATCCTAGTATCAATTTTGACGCAGGGATAGCGACTTTTGCCGCCTCAGCGGACAGCAAATACATTTACTATGGGCTACAAGATAAATTGTACCGGTTCAATATTCAGTCCCGTGCCGTCGATTGGACCATGGTTTTAAACCTGGACGCATCTGTAGTTGATCTGCTGTTGACACCTGATCAGCGCTATCTATTTATATCCACTAACACTTCGCAGACGATTGTCTTTAATCTGTCCAATGGGAGTCCTATTAATATTCTCTCCATGACCTCCTCTGTGAAGTACTCAGCAGTTTCTCCTGACAGCCGGTACGCTTTTTTCTTCACCCTCGGAAATCAGGTTCATGCGTATGAGATTGGAACGGGGGAGACTACCGAGGATATATTCGGAGCTTATCCGGTTGCGTTGTTACAAACGCCGGCTTTATCCAATCCGCTAGTGGTTACATCTGATAGTATGGAAGTGCGGATGACCCCGGCCATGAGAAACACTTTCTACATCTACGCAGAGATTGGGAATTTCAGTAATACCGGCTTAAAGCCATCGAACAGTAATAACAGCACATGGGGGATTCGGCAGCTAAAATCCGGCGAAACCTATATCCTGGACAATGGCTTTCCTGAAAATCAGAATGCCTTTATCCCGATGAATGTTAGCATTTTCGACAGACAGGGTAACTTAACAAACAGTTTGCCGGGTCCCTTCAGTTCGTATTCGATCATTATGTCACCGGATGAACGATGGATATGTGTACTGGGAACACCTCCTGGGTCTTTTCAGATTAGACTGATCTCGACCAGCGATCAGATGATACAGCAGATTCCATCGACAACTTTGAATGATGTCTTAATAGGTTTTGCGAATTTTACTAGTGATAGCAAATATTTAGTTTTTATGGGATTTAATACCTTTTATTTAATTAGCATAGCGGATTTCTCGGTCCGAACTATTAATTATAATCCAGATAACATTGATATTTCAGCGGTATTTTACAGTCTTTCTAACGGGCGATACAAGACACAGAGCAAATAGAAGCATAGCACAGTGATTTAATAATGTTAATGAAGATCAACCCTTCCGGTTCCAGAAACCAGGGTGTTGATCTTCAACTCTATAACAAGTGGATAAGGGTAGAAATGATAAGAACTGGGAGCGTGGACGGATGAAAGGCATCATTCTGGCGGGTGGCTCGGGAACGAGACTGCATCCGCTGACGAAATCGATCTCCAAGCAGATTCTGCCGGTGTATGACAAGCCGATGATCTATTATCCGCTGTCTGTCCTGATGCTGGCAGGTATCCGGGAGATTCTGGTTATCTCCACCGGAAGGGACATCCGGCTATTTCAGGATCTTTTGGGGAGCGGCGAACAGCTCGGACTATCCTGTCAATATGCAGTGCAGGAGCAGCCCCGCGGGCTTGCCGAGGCGTTCCTGATCGGGGAAGAGTTCATCGGCACGGATCATGTATGCATGATTCTGGGTGATAACATCTTCTATGGACAGAGCTTCAGCTCCATTCTGGAGAGGGTTGTCCGGCGGGGGGAAGGTGCTACGATCTTCGGATGCCGGGTACAAGACCCTTCCGCCTACGGTGTTGTGGAATTCGATAACACAGGAAAGGCGGTTGCACTGGAAGAGAAGCCGCTGTATCCCCGCTCCCATTATGCAGTACCGGGCTTGTACTTCTATGACCAGCAGGTTGTGGAGATCGCCAGGCAGATTAAGCCCTCCCGGAGAGGTGAGATTGAGATTACGGATGTCAACCAGGAATATCTAAGCAGGGGGCAACTGAACGTGGAGCTGTTCGGCCGGGGGATGGCCTGGCTCGATACCGGGACGCCGGATTCCCTGCTGGAGGCAGCCAATCTGGTCGAGACCATTCAGAAGCGGCAAGGGCTCTACGTGGCCTGCATCGAAGAGATTGCCTTCAATAAAGGCTACATCACCAGAGAGCAACTGCTGGAGCTGGCCCGGCCGCTGCGTAAGCTGGCCTACGGACAATACTTGTCCAGCATAGCGGAAGAATCTCTTGTTGCGGGCGGATAAGATATATGAAGGAGGGAGCATACATTGAAGGTATCCGATTATGTCATTGATTATCTCAAGCAGCAAGGTGTCTCGCATGTCTTCGAGTTCATCGGCGGGGCAATTGTCCATTTACTTGACTCCATCTCGGTTAGGGAGGACATCGAGTGCGTCTCTGTGCGTCATGAACAAGCAGGCGCCTTCGCGGCAGAAGCTTATGCCAGAATGAATGGGAAGCTTGGTGTGGCGATGGCTACGAGCGGGCCGGGGGCCTTGAATCTGCTGACCGGTATAGGGAGTTGTTATTTCGACTCCGTCCCTTGCTTGTTCATCACCGGACAAGTGAATACGTATGAGTACAAATTCGATACTCCGGTAAGGCAGATTGGGTTCCAAGAAACAGATATTGTCAGTGTAGCGAAGCCGTTAACCAAATATGCAGTTATGGTGACGGAGCCGGATCAGATCAGATATGAGCTGGAAAAGGCTGTGGC
This sequence comes from Paenibacillus sp. FSL H8-0332, assembly GCF_037963835.1. NCBI lineage: Bacteria > Bacillati > Bacillota > Bacilli > Caryophanales > Paenibacillaceae > Paenibacillus > Paenibacillus sp. FSL H8-0332. The sequence continues at coordinate 4,952,759 of NZ_CP150145.1, read as the reverse complement.
GCTGGCGCAGAGCGGCCGGCCCGGTCCGGTGCTGTTAGATCTTCCGATGAATCTTCAGCGGGCAGATGTAGAGCCAGACGGGTTACCCAGCTTCAACGATAGCGAAGAGTACCGGCTACTTATGCAAGATGCCGGGGACATAAGTGACGCCGTCGCTGCAGATGTCTTGACGCGGCTTAGGGCAGCCAAGAGGCCGCTGATTCTGGCTGGCGGCGGAGTGAGGGCCGGTAACTCAGCGGCGGCATTAACCCGGTTCACTGATCTTACGGGAATCCCTGTGGTTACCTCCCTGATGGGGGTGGATGCCCTCCCGCATGACCATCCGCAATACTCCGGTCTGATCGGGTCATACGGCAACCGCTATAGCAATCTGATCCTGGCGAATTGTGACTTGCTGCTAATCCTCGGCTCAAGGCTGGATAGCAGACAGACTGGAACCAGACCGGATACCTTCGGGCGCGGTGCTGACAAGATTCACGTGGATATTGATCCTAATGAGCTTAACTGTAAGGTTGGCGTAAGCCTGGCTATTCACTCCCGTCTGGATATTTTTCTGGAGCGGATGAATACTTCCCTAACCGGGTATATCAAGCCGGACATTACAGCATGGCTAGCGTATATTACACGGCTCAAGGCACAATATCCCACCTATTCCTTCACTCCGCAGGCTGATGAGATTGAACCGAACCGGTTCATGAGCCTGTTATCCTCCAGAGCTGAGCAGTTCCATGCGATATGTCTGGATGTAGGACAGCATCAGATGTGGGCATCGCAATCCTTCAGACTGTCCGCGAATCAAAGGCTGTTGAATTCCGGCGGAATGGGGGCTATGGGCTTCGCCTTGCCTGCTGCCATCGGTGCCTGTCTGGCCTCAGGAGAGGAGACGCTTGTGATTGCAGGAGACGGGGGGTTCCAGCTTAATATACAGGAGCTGGACACGGTGGTCCGGCTGAATCTGCCCATTAAGATCGTGGTTATGAATAATAGCTCACTAGGGATGGTAAGACAGTTCCAGGATTTATATCTCGCAGGCAGACAACAATCGACGGTGAATCCCAATCCTTCGTTCTTGGATATTGTTAGTGCTTATAGAATTCCGGCCTATCATATGATTACCATGGCTGATACTCATCCGCTTGATCAGTTCCTGAGTACGGAAGGACCGGCATTTCTGGAAGTGAAGCTGGATAAGGATACGAATGTCCATCCTAAGCTGGTGGTGAACCGGCCGATTGAGGATATGTATCCCTATTTGGACAGGGAAGAGCTGAGACAAATCATGTGCATCGGCCTTCTGGATGAGGAAGACATTCCAACGTAATACAAGAACAACTTCCGGACTTGATGCATATAGTGGCATACACAGAGCAGAGGAGATTTGGTGAAGGGAGATGAAGCCCGTTCTAGGGAGTCCATCCACGAAGTCCACACCAAACCTGTAAGCTTGAATACTACTATATTAATCATTAAGTATGCTGCTGAATGAATGCGGAGGCCTGAAGGGGGAAAGTTCATCTGCCGATACCGCACTAATCCTGGCGCATACTGGAATGAAATCTAAATCTGTCAGGAAGTGATCACATAATGGCCTTTTTATCAACAGGACCTATTGAGAACAATCTGGTCAACGGGGTGAGACCGACCCAACAGGTTACCGTTAAGATTGATAACCGCAGCGCAGACTCGGCATACTCCTTAACAATTCAGGGTTATCAGCTGAACGGCGGCATAAGAGTGATGTACGTAAGTGAATTACTCCATGTTGCAGCGAATCAAGTCATTACGAAGAATTATTATGCTGACTTGAATGCTTTTGAATTCATATTTATTACATCGCCGAGTTCAGCTAATCTGATTGATTCTGTACAAATCTCAGTGTGGGGCAAGAACGGGTCGGGTCAACTGGTAACAGCACACCGGCTGGTAGCAGAAGAATTGCTTAGAGAGAATTCCGGCGGCGGGGCCGGAGGGGGGACAGGTCCGACGGGACCGACAGGACCGGCCGGGTCTCCAGGATTAAATGGACAGCCAGGACCAGCAGGACCAACAGGGCCGACAGGACCGGGGGCAGGAGATCCGGGAGCTACAGGAGCTACAGGAGTAACAGGACCAACGGGCCCGGGGGGAGGAGATCCGGGAGCTACTGGGGCAACAGGACCAACGGGCCCAGGGGGAGGAGACCCGGGAGCTACTGGGGCAACAGGAGCTACAGGAGCTACAGGAGCAGGAGAAACCGGAGCCACGGGAGCTACAGGTGGAACAGGACCAACGGGCCCAGGGGGAGGAGACCCGGGAGTCACAGGAGCTACAGGAGTCACAGGAGTGACAGGCTTAACCGGAGCTACAGGAGCAGGGGAAACCGGAGCCACGGGAAACACAGGAGCTACAGGAGTGACTGGCTTAACAGGAGCTACAGGAGCAGGGGAAACGGGAGCCACAGGAGTTACCGGCCTTACAGGAGTTACCGGCCTTACAGGAGTAACTGGTCTTACAGGAGTAACTGGTCTTACAGGGGAAACTGGAGCTACCGGAGCTACGGGCATGACAGGTCCAATCTTGGCAACTGAAGGATTCTCAGTATTTCTGCCAACCTTGGTGACAGGCACCACGGCCACAGTTGGAGGTTGGGAAGAGACGGCACCTTATTACGGCAATGCAGCATTTGATGCTGTTTTGGGTCAATATACCGTTCCAGAGGCGGGTAGATATTCTATTGAGGCTACTGTCAACTTTGCCTTTACTGCAGCTATCCCTGCTGCATTAGGTGCAGATGTGAATCCTTCATTAGTGGTCCGAAGAACTACACCAACTCCAGCTACTGATCTGGTCACCGGATTATTACCGGTACTGGATGTGGCTGTTACAGGAACGTTAACCCTTAGAACACTCCTTAGAAGCGGTACTGTCACCTTGGCGGGAGAAGTAGAACTTGCGGCAAATGATGTGATCACCCTCGTCTATCAATCGGCTGGAGTAGCGCTTGATGTGAATCTAGGTGCTGCAACTCCAGGCGTTATATGGTCTGTTCACCGTCTAACCTGATCGTGGAAGGGACCTGTTTTACTTTTCTTTTCTACAAGCTTAAGACCATCCTTTGCAGGATGGCTTCTTTTTTATATATCTGATTAGAGCCAGGAGGCTAGGGAGATGGAAGCAGAACAGCAGGGGCTGTTCAGTCTATGTATGATTGTGAGGAATGAAGAAGCTGTGCTGGGGCGCTGTCTGGATTCGGTCAGAGAATTGATGGATGAGATCATTATTGTAGATACGGGATCAACGGACAGGACCATGACTGTTGCGGGCTGGTATACAGGGAAGGTATTCACATATCCGTGGGATGAGGATTTCGCAGCCGCCCGCAACTATTCCTTCGAACAGGCGACGATGCCCTATGTGATCTGGATGGATGCGGATGAGCTGTTGGCTGCTCCAGAAGCGGAGAAGCTGGCCCGGCTGAAGCAACAGCTGGCGCAGGAACAGGAGGGGGTAGATGTAATCCGAATGGGAACCCGGCTATCTCCCCTGCCTGCCCAAGGTGATTCTGCTTTAGTGCCAGTGCATTCTGAGATCCGCCCCCGGGTTGTCAGACGCGGGCATTTCTGTTGGCAAGGGCGGGTCCATGAGGAGCTGGATATTGGAGCAGGCACAGCCATGAATACAGATATCTATATTGACCATCGGCCGTCGGCTATCCATACGGAACGCAACCTGCAGATTCTGAAGCGCTGGATTACTGAAGAAGGCAAGGCCGAAGGAAAGCTTCTCTTCCACTATGCGAATGAATGCTTCAACGCCCGGGATTATCAAGCAGCAGAGGCTTCTTATGAACAGTTGTTGCGTGAACCAAGCGGCTTCAGAGGGGAACAGATTACAGCTTGTCTGCGGTTGTCCGAGTGTTACCGGCAGAAATGCGAAGCAGAGCTTAGGCTGAACAGCCTCTTTCGTTCTTTCGGCTATGGACTGCCCCAGCCCGATGTCTGCTGTGGTATTGCCGGGTTCTTCGAGGAACGCCGGGAGTGGGACAACGCGATCTTCTGGTATCTCCAGGCGATCAACCGGCAGACGGCAGGACTGGGGGAACGTCCTGTCTCCCAAGCTTATTACACCTGGCTGCCCCATGTCTTGGTCAGCCGCTGCTTCGCAGCCGCAAGAGAGTGGCAGCAGGCCTGGCAGCATAATGAGCAGGCCTTGGCTTACCTGCCGGGTAATCAGGTTTTGCTGGGCACAAGAAGACAATTACAGCAGGTACTGGAAGAAGGACGGAGCAGGTCAGAGTAACGCAGAAGCAGGCAGCCGTGATTACAGCTGCCTGCTTTATAGTATGTATTGAAATTCGCTATTGCCCTGCCGGTTCAGTTGGACTCATAACTTGTGCCGGTAGTGAGTACGTATATGTAAAGTGTCTTAAAAAGGAGGGGTTCTCTTGACTAATTCACCATCACTTCTCAAAGAGCCGGGTTACATATCGAATCCATCTTGTATTTCAATAGGCAGAAATGTAACGGTGCAGGGCGGGTATTACTGGAACATTCTTGAATCGGCTTCGGGCAGCACTCCAGAGCTTACAATCAGGGATGGGAGCCGGATAGAGGCAGGTTTACATGTGCAGTGCAGCCATAAAGTCCACATCGGCCGGAATGTGAAGATTGGACCTAATGTCAGCTTAACGGACAGTACAGCGGATGCGGATCAACCGGGTTATCCAGCCTGGGCACAGCCCGCGAATAATAGTAATACCTGTGGAGAACTGATAGTGGGTGATGGAAGCATAATCGGTGCGCACGTTGTAATTAACAGAGCGGTCAAGATCGGGAAATTCAGTATTATTGAGCCTAACAGTGTTGTGGTGGATCATATTCCAAGCTTTTGCAGAGTCTCGGGTAATCCGGCTGTTGTTACCCAAGTATTCGTTCCTGAGTTACTGGAGTGGGTTAAAGTGAACAGTGATACGGAGAGAGAGTCCGCACTTGCCCGCCGCATAGAACATCCATTGCTGTCGATCGTGATTCCAACCTACAATCGCGTCCAACATCTTAGTAATAATCTGCAATCCATCTATAAACAGGTCTCGAATGAGGATTTAGTGGAAGTAGTGGTTTCCGATAATGCCTCGACAGATCATACACTGGAAGTAGGCCGTGTCTACGCTAACCTGTACTCCAGTTTTCATTATAGCCGCAATGAACAGAATATCGGCGGTGACTTGAACATCGCTTATGTCAGTACGCTGGCTAAAGGCAGCTTCATTAAACTACAAGGAGATGATGATTACTGGCTGAATGGAGCGCTGATTGATTTCATCGGAATTCTTCTGGAGCATTTGGATTGTGCACTGATTCACACGATGCCATTCCTTCCTGATAACCGGGTATATACTTTAGAGGGCGGTGACTTATTCCTGGCTCATACGAGTAATAATGCAATGCAAATTTCTATGAATACTATGAAAAGATCAGTGTGGGATCAAATTGAGGATAAAAGCAAATATGCTTATACAAGTATTAATCAAATCTACTGGTTCTATGAAATTCTAATGATTGATCCTAAATTTTGTATGATCAATCATAATTTTCATCTTAATGCAGGTATAGCTCCGGAGGGATACAACATAGGTGAGGTATGCATTAAACATTTCCTGGATGCATTACACCATTATGAAGGTCGTACTCTGAAGAGAGAGACCATCCATGAGGAAAAAAAGAAACGCTTTTATAATGTGATTCTACCGTTGTATGGAACCATTGTAAGAAATAAATTCCACAGCGATGTGTCCAACCTGGAGCGGTATTACACGGACTATTATGCAAATGAAGATTATTATGAGGATGGCCTGCTGAAGCTGCGGGAGATCTCGGTGCTGCAGTCATGATGAACCATAAGCGTAAGCCTGTTGCCATTCTGGGAGCCACTGGTCATATCGCCAAAAATCTGATTCTCGGTCTTGGAGCGACGCAGGAGTATGAGTTGTATCTATTCTCGCGGTCCAGGGACAGGATGGCTCTTTTCCTGGAGGAGAACCAGCTTGAGGAAGGGGCCACGCTCTGTGAATATAATGAATTTGCTCATTTGGCGGCCTACGATGTGATTATTAACGGGGTAGGTATCGGAGATCCGCGTGACCTCATACGCCATCCGTTCCAGGTCTTTCAGATTACCGAGCAATACGACAATCTGATTCTGGACTATCTGCACAAGAACCCGGAGGCTGTATACATCAATCTGAGCAGCGGAGCGGTGTACGGGTCTGACTTCGATCAGCCTGCTATAGACGGGAAGTGGCTTAAGCTTGATCCCAACCATCTGTCCGCTCAGGAATTTTACGGAATCACCAAGCTGAACATGGAGGCTAAGCACAGAAGTCTGAGCCAGTACCGTATTGTGGACTTACGGATCTTCGGTTTTTTCAGCGCGTTCATTGATTTGGAATCCCGTTATTTGCTGACGGATATCATTCATCACCTTAAGACGGGAGAGACTCTACAGACTTCAGCAGACAACATTGTAAGAGATTATGTGCATTCGGAAGATTTCGTCCAGCTCATCAAGCTGTGTATGCAAGAAAAGATACGGAATGATGCCTATGATGTATATTCGCTGAAGCCTGCATTGAAGTTCGAGATTCTGGATTACTTCGCAGAGCACCATGGGCTGAAGTATGGAATTCAAGATAACCCCAACCATAACTCTATTACAGGCTCCAAAAATAATTATTATTCGCTTAACGATCGAGCTTCACAAATTGGTTATCAGCCCCGTTACACATCACTACAGAGCATTGAGTCCGGTTACGGTCAACTATGCCGAAATAAAAATTCATGAATCTCCGGCCGGAGGGAATTATAGAGTCTTAGAGACCTCTCTAATACTGACAAGATAAGGACGGAATTCATGAAGAAGACTTCTGGTTCGGCAGAGAACGACAAGAAACTGAAGTGGTGGCAGCTCAGTCTGCTGGGCATTGCGGGGACGATAGGGACCGGGTATTTCCTCGGCTCGGGGCTGGCGATCTCGATGGGCGGACCAGCGGTGTTGCTGGTCTACCTGCTTGCAGCGGTTGGAACCTATGCGGTCTTCGATGCGCTGGCGCGGATGACGGCGGCGCAGCCGGAGCAAGGCTCCTTCCGCTCCTATGCCAAGCAGGCCTTCGGCAGCTGGGCGGGGTTCGGCAGTGGCTGGTTATACTGGTTCTCGGAGCTGCTGATTATGGGCAGCCAGCTTACGGCGCTGTCGATCTTCTCGCGGTTCTGGTTCCCGGGCGTGCCGATGTGGATTTTTGCAGCGGGGTATGCGGTGGTCGCTCTGGGGATTGTGTTCTTCGGCAACAAGGGCTTCGACCGGGTGGAGAACGTGCTGGCCGTCATCAAGGTGGCGGCTATTCTTATGTTCCTGGTGATTGCGGCCGCGCTGCTGGCGGGCTGGATTGGCGGCGGCAAGTTCACCCCGAAGGTGCCAATGAGCTATAAGGCGTTGTTTCCTTCGGGGGGAATCGGGTTATGGTCTGCGTTTATTTTTGCCTTCTATGCTTATGGCGGGATCGAGGTGCTCGGGATTATGTCTTACCGGCTACAGAAGCCGGAGGAAGCGCCGAAGGCGGGGAAGGTAATGCTGCTGGGACTGGCATCGGTGTATATTTTATCGATTGGACTGGCGGTCATTATGGTACCGCTTAGCGCTTTTAACCCGAAGGAGAGTCCCTTCGTTCTGGCTCTGCGCAGCGACCATCTAGCCTTCGTGCCGCATCTGTTCAACGGCGTGCTGATTATTGCTGGGTTCTCCACGATGACTGCGTCGCTGTATGCGATTACCTCGATGATGATTACGCTGGCCCAGGAGGGGGATGCGCCCAAGGTATTCTCGAAGAAGTGGAAGGACGAGTATCCGTTCCTGGCGCTGTGCCTGATTGCGGGTGGTCTGACGGGTACGGTAATTATGGCCTTGCTGCTGCCGGGAAAAGTGTACGAATACATCACCACCGCCGCCGGGCTGATGATTCTCTATAACTGGGCGTTCATCCTGCTCTCCTCTGCCAAGCTGCTTAAGCCAAGCATTCTCAGCGGCGTGAAGCGCTGGAGCGGGCTGGTGCTGATTCTGGCTGCGGTCAGCGGAACGCTGTTCCATAAGCTCAGCCGCCCTGGCTTCTATATCAGCCTGCTTATCGTAGCGCTGATTGCGCTGAGTGACTGGATCGTGCAGCATTACCGCAGCAAGCACGAGGCAGCAGGGAAAGAACAGCGCCCAGATGCGCATAAGGGAAGCTTCCACACGCTGCCGGGTGGACCAGGCTTCCGGATTAAGGGCATCCGGCTGCGGAAGAACAAAATCTAATGAAAGAACAGCAGCCGGGCCGCCTGAATCCCGAAGTAGAAGCCGAAGCCGACCAGTGACAGACCGGACAAGACAGAGATGGCCTTCAGCACCCGCTGAGTCAGGAATTTGCGGAACATGCTGGAGGCAGCGGCCATAGTCACATCCCATAGCAGAATGCCAAGGACAATGGCGCCGCTGTAGATCAGGAGCTGCTGCATCGGGTACTCGTTAACCGCCTTGGCTAAGATGGAACCGTAGATGCCCAGCCAGAACAGGATGGAGAGGGGATTGAACAGCGACATCAGGAACCCGGACACGAAGGATTTGGATAAGGAAGCTCCGCTTCGACGCACCTCTGTTGCTGAGAGTTCCCCCGAATGCCTGATGCTCTCCATACCGCTGTAGACCAGGACGAAGAAGCCGAACAGCCACAGGAAGGCCTTCACGAACGGGGCATCCAGCAGGTGAATCATGCCGAAATACACCAGCAGCATGTAGACTACATCGGCACAGACCGCCCCGAGGCCCACCGCCCAGGCTGGAAGGAAGCCTCCGCGCAGCCCCTTGTCCAATTGGGCGGCATTAATAGGCCCGATGGGGGCTGACAGGGATAGCCCGAGAACCATATAACCTATGAATATGTTAATGTTGTCCTCCTCCTTTTTATAATTAGCATATTCCGCAGAAGGCGATAATAGGACAACCAGACCCGAAGAAGGCCCGCGAAGAATCGCGGGCCTCTTGCTAAATTTATATGCTTTGTGGGGTTATCTTGCTCTGTGCGGCGGCTACGTGATGCAACTATGATACAATTCTGAAGTATAACTATACTTATTCTGTGGCGTTAGGGGAACGATGAATGATTACTATCCTTATTGTGGAAGATGAGAAGAATATCTCCGAGCTGATCCGAATTAATCTGACCGATGCCGGGTACCATTGCATCTGTGCTTATGACGGGGCTGCGGCGGCCGAGTTGATCGAGAGCGGCAGCTTCGACTTGATTCTGCTGGATATTATGCTGCCTGTGATTAACGGGTATGAGCTGCTGGAGTATATCCAGCCCCGGGATATTCCCGTGATCTGCATTACGGCAAGAGCGGGCGTGGAGGACAGGGTGAAGGGGCTTAAGCTGGGAGCGGATGATTATCTGGTGAAGCCCTTTGAGATCATTGAGCTGCTGGCCCGTGTCGAAAGCGTGCTGCGCCGCAACAAAAAAAGTGACCGCTACCTCGAAATCGCCGATATCACCATCGACACCTTATCGAGGACTGTGAACAGAGGAGAGGAGACGATCTCTCTGACCTTGAAGGAGTATGAGCTGCTGCTGCTCTTCGTAAGGAGCAAGAACATCGCCCTGTTCCGGGAGCAGATCTATGAGAAAATATGGGGCGACGATTATATGGGCGACAGCCGGACCGTTGACCTCCATGTGCAGCGAATGCGCAAAAAAATAGGCTGGGAGGATAAAATCATTGCTGTCTATAAGGTAGGCTACCGGTTTGTGGTGAATCCATGAAGCTGTTCTGGAAGTTTTTTTTCAGTACAAGCATTATTGCGCTGTTCCTGTTCAGCCTGGGCAGCACCATTATGATCAACACCCTCTTTCAGTCTGCCTTGAAGCAGGAGACCGGCTATTCCATCCGTGAGAACGATATTCTGCGGGCGGCCCTGAAGCTTGCAGTACGGGGGCAGCCGGACAGCCGGATGAAAAGCGCATTGGAGTCCATTACCGTAAGCACTTCGAGCGGCATCGTACCGTTCCGCATCAGCTACAGTAATTATGAAACCCTGTATTCAACCGGGGCGCCGGCAATGGACCATCAACTGCTCCGCAAGCTGGAGCGTAATACCCAAGCGCATGAGGTCGTGCCTGCGGGCGAGCGGCAATACTTCATCCGGGTGGCCAGCTCGCTGGAATCCGGCGGGGAGACTTATTATCTGGAGACCTACCGCGATATCACCTCCATCTTCACTAGCCGGGAGAATCAATACCAGATATTCTACGGCTTGATCGCCGGGATGATTGGTCTCAGCTTCCTTCTGATCTCGTTCGTTGCTTACTGGCTGACAAGGCCGATCCATACGCTGGCCAAGGCTACCCTGAAGATTGCAGAGGGGGATTTCCAGCTTCCGTCCTTCCCTAGCAGCAATGACGAGATTGGTCAGCTCTCCAAGGCCTTCGGCCGGATGTCGAAGAGTCTGGAACGGATGATGGGGGAGCTGGAGGAGGCGGCACACCGGCAGGAGAATTTCATTGCCAGCTTCGCGCATGAGCTGAAGACGCCCATGACTTCTATCATCGGATACGCCGATATGCTCCGTTCGCGGAATATGGATCAGGAGCTGGTGATCCGTTATGCCAATCATATTTTTCAGGAAGGAAGAAGACTGGAAGCCCTGTCGCTTACCTTAATGGAGCTGATCGTGCTGAAGAAACAGGAGTTCACGATGAAAAGAGTCCCGGCCTCCCACTTGTTTGAATCCGTGCAAACGGTAATCTCACCTATACTTGGCCGCGAGGGGATAGAATTGACCTTGGCTGCCGAGGAGGCGCCATTGTTGATCGAACCGGATCTGATGAAGACGGTGTGCCTTAACCTGCTGGATAATGCAAGGAAATCGGTCGAGCGTGACGGACGTATTTCTTTTACAGGCAAGGTTGATCAGGGCGGGTACAGGATCACGATTGCGGACAACGGGACAGGGATGGAGCCGGAAGAGCTGTCCAGAATCACAGAAGCCTTCTATATGGCGGATCAATCGCGGTCCAGAGCCAAGGGGGGCGCGGGACTGGGGCTGACCCTATCTTCGCAGATTATCGATATTCATCAGGCTGAGATGGTTTTTAACAGTGTCCCTGGTCAGGGAACCTCCGTCTCTATTCTGCTTAAGGGAGGTGCCCGATGAGAGCCTTCAGAAGGCTGAGCCTGTATCTTGTGCCGTTGTTATTAATGGCCTGCTCTGCCCTGCTTCCGCTGCTGTTCACCACGATCAATGATCAGCGGGTGCTGGGACAGATCCATATCCGAACCCTTGAAGATCAAGGAGGCGGCCAGACCGCGTCCTACAGCATGATAGACAAGATGCATCTCCTCTATGAGAAGAGTATGGGGTCCCCGAACATCGTAGTCGTTCAGAATACACAGTTATCCGGGGCAGAGATGAAGAAGCTTGGTGCGGAGTGCTTGGCTGAACTAGAGAGGCTGAGCGAAGCGAAGGTGCTGCCGGGGCTTGCGGATGGCCTGAGCAATAGCGGATACGAGGGGTCTTCCTTTACGGTCTACGATACGACGAAGCCGGAGCGGGTCGTTACGTTCTATGCCATAACCATGCCGGTTAACTCGTACCGGATTTCTTTTACGATGGACGCGGAGACCCATACAATATATGAGCTGAACATCAATTCGGACGCCGAGGCGCTGGCTATCGATATCGGCAATGCTTATCTGCATTGGCAGACTTATACAGGGCTAACGCTTGTAACGTCCGATGCAGAGGCTTCCGCCGGTGAGTTAATCAGACCCAGGGCCCCTGACTCGCAGGTTGAGCCTTTGGCAATTCATAAGTATACCGATGGTACGCATAGTGTCTCCTATTCTTTTTTTCTGGCCAATGATGGTAAGCAGTTCACGATCATTTTGTCCTCACCCTGATACCTTGCAAATGATGCTAAAATGATGGGCTTATGATGAGGATTGGATGCAGACGCCTGATATTCTTGGATTACAGAGGCGGCCGGCCGTTTCTGATACATTCACTCAAAGGAGATCAGAATTATGAAAAAAATATTGATTGCATCCACGATTATGGCATCCCTGGCGGTTACAGCAACAGGAGCCTTCGCAGCCTCAGCAGATCTGACAATGCACGCTGTGACCGAAGCTCAGCCTGTCAAAAAAGCAATCACCGCTCCCCGGCTCGCCGCAGCGCAGACGCATCAGGGGATTGAATACACCAAGGAAATTTCCTATCTGGACAATGGCAGCGTCAACGCCGTAGTAGAGACTTGGATTGATCCGCTCACGCAGGACAAGAGAATCGACATGATGGCCAAAGAAGACGATGGCACGATCCATCCGGTCAGCCATTATCTGCAGGAGAAGGGAACGAAATGGGTAGAGGTGTCAAGAGACAAGAGCGGGAAAGCGGTAAGCGGGAAATTCGTTAAACTGACGACTGAGGAAGCCCTTAGTGTGGACACCTGGAAATCCTTCGCTGAACGGCAAGCTGAATTCGCCCGGGCGGGCTGGAAGAACGAAGGCGTTACAACAGCCAAGGACGGGACTAAGCTGGTGAAGCTCTCCGGCAAGGACATGCTGGAGGATGACCGGCAGCCGGAAGGCAGCAAAGTGGTTGTCCATGAATATGCAACGCTCGATACAGATCTGGGTCTGCCAGTGAAGCTTGAAACCTACGCAGAATTCAATGGAAAGCAGGAGAAGCAGTATTCGGTGACTTATGAACATAAATATGTGAATGACAAGGATGTATTTAATACATCGGGCATTCCTATGAAGGCGTATACCCAATTACAGTGGATTCACGGCGTAGATAAGCAGTGAAGAAATGTGTGGAGGACTAGAACGGTTTGAGCAATATGACAAGGCAAGAGGCCCGCGGCATGACTGCGGGCCTCTTCTCTCTATCAATCCGGGGACTGCTGCGTTACGCGTGGACCGTTTCAGGTCTCTTCACGAGCAGCGGCGGGGGGATTAGCCAGCCTTTTTTCTTCAGCAGATGCAGGTTCTTCACGCCGATGGCTGCCTTGGTCAGATGATATTTGGCGAACAATGCGCCGATATCTTCACGGATGGACTGCCCCATAGCCTGGCTGCAGGCAACCATCCCAACCGCCAGACTGGCTGCAACCATGGCCGCAATCTCTGGGTCCGTGAACCGTGCGCCCACCGGAATATCCTCCAGTCTCGCTTCAGGCCGGTTCGGGAGCGCCGGAGCAGCAGCAATGCCCTGCTCAGCCAGCAGCGAGTCGCATTCGCTGATCTCCAGCTCCGCCTGGTCGATCATGGCAGCCAGAATCTTCTTCAGATCGCTGTCTCCGGCATGATACATATGAGCTCTGTAGCCAGATAAAGCGCCCTTCGCTGCCATTGAGGTCTCCCATAGAGTGAAGATCTCTCCATAATGCATCGGTTCATCCTTGGGGTTGCCGCCTAGAATTCCTGTCATAAGTGTAAGCTCCTTTACGGTTGGATTTGAACATGGAGTAGCATGTCCTGCCGGAAACGGAGATATTACAGCGCATTGTTGTGAATTGTTTTACACGGATAAGGGGCACCTCGTTATGCCATAATAAGCAGATGTGAAGCCGGATGGAGGAATCGAACCCAATGCTTATCAACGTGATTATCGGCTGGATCATTCCCTGGAGGATTGGCAGTTATTTTCTCAGAAAAGACAGCGCAGTTATCCTTCATATCGCACCGATTGCCAGTGTAATCGCCTTTGCCTTCGATGAGATCGGGTACCACATGAAGTGGTGGAGCATCACCCCGACCGGGCCTGGTGTTATTTCGTATCTTCCTTATAATCTGGGGGTATTTCCGGTGGTCTCCTGTCTGCTCATCTATACGGTAAGGAGGTCTTCCCTAAATCCGCTGCTGCTGATTCTGCTCTTCACGATCGGCAAAACCTTGTTTGAGTTCTGTTTAGTCATTAGCGGCAAAGTAAGGTATGCTCACGGCTGGAACCTGGGCTGGACGTTCGTATCCTATGTACTGGCCTGTTCGTTGTGTTACGGCTGGTATCTGATTGTAAAGGGCAGAGTTCTTGGGGTATAAATACAGCCGTTAGACCGACAATAAGCAGGATGCGAATATAAAAGAAGGTGGTTCGTCCATGAACGGGTCAAAAGAATCCCAAGGGGGAAAAGGTTCAAAAGGGGCATTAATCGCGCTTGCCTCCATTCCGCTAATTATGACACTGGGCAATTCGATGCTATTGCCGATTCTGCCCCAGATCTCCAAGGAGCTGGGGGTGAGCGCGTTTCAAGTCAGCATGATCATCACGGTCTATGGCCTAATCGCCATCCTAATGATCCCGATCGCCGGCTATTTATCGGACCGCTTCGGGCGCAAAAAAGTAATTCTGCCCAGCCTGATCCTGGCCGCCCTGGGCGGTGCCGGTTGTGTCGCCGCTGCCTGGTTCTTCACAGGAGTGAGCGCGTATTGGATCATTCTTGCCGGACGTTTCGTCCAGGGGATCGGTGCCGCAGGCGCTTTTCCCATCGTTATTCCCTTCGTGGGTGATCTGTTCAAGGATGAGAAGGAGGTGAGCAAAGGGCTCGGAATTATTGAGACTTCCAATACCTTCGGAAAAGTGGTAAGCCCGATCCTGGGTGCTTATCTGGGGACGCTGCTATGGTATGCGCCTTTTATCGCCATTCCTGTGTTGTGTCTGTTTTCTTGTATTCTTGTGACCTTCCTCGTTAAGAAGCCCAAGGCGGAGGAGGAAGCGGAGAAGACCAGCCTTAAGGAATTCCTAGGCGGCATTAAGAGTGTATTGCATGAGAAGGGCCGCTGGCTGTACGCCATCTTCGCCATCGGCGGCATTTGCATGTTCGCCACCTTCGGGGTACTGTTCTATTTATCTGAAATCCTCGAATCGAAATATAACCTGCACGGGGCGTACAAAGGCTTTGTACTGGCCATTCCGCTTGCTTTGCTATGTCTGGCCTCTTACGGAAGCGGTAAGATCATCGGCAAAAACAAGCTGCTCATGAAATGGCTCGGCTTCGGCGGCATGGCCTTACTGACCGCTGCCACGCTGATTACCGGCTTCAATGAGAACATCTATTACATGGTCGGATTCCTGAGTCTAAGTGGAATCGGGATCGGGGTGGTCCTGCCCTGCATGGATGCGCTGATTACCGAAGGCATCGAGAAGGAGAACCGGGGCACGATTACTTCCCTCTACAGCAGCATGAGATTCATCGGGGTCGCGCTGGGCCCGCCGGTGGTGTCCCTCTTGATGAACCGGGGACACTGGACCTTGTTCTTCACTATGGCGGGCGTCGGGGCCGTCGGCGGACTGTTGAGCTTCTTCGCGGTAAGACCCAACAAGGAGGATTCCGAAGGGGAAGGCCGGACAGAGCGGAATTCGTTGGCGAAGAAAGGAAGTCCTTTGCGCCAACGGGCTCGGTAGGTGGTAAGTAAGGCATGTGTGTATGTTTTTATGGTTGAAGGGGCGCCCCATATGAGGCGCCCCTTATTTGAAATAGAATTTATATGTTTCACACGATAAATTATCCTTCTATTTCTCGCTGAAACGGTACCGTATGCGAAAAACTGAATACAGTGGATGCTGCCACGATGAGCGATGGGCTCCATGCTTACAGCCAGTAACAATTGTAGAGAAATCCTGCACGAAGTGCAACAATCCTGCCCCATAGAAGCGGTCTACGCTGAACTCCTGCACAAAATGCAACAAATCCAGCGCAAACTTGCTCTAATCACCGAAATTTATGCAATTCATGCAACATTCCACTTCATCCAGTAATAGGTATAGAGGATTCCTGCAATAATTGCAACAATGCTCCATACAAGCGGTCGGTGAGAGAAGGCACCAGCATCCTTCACTCGTAAGGTGATTTGATTTCTCTTCTACACCATAAAATAAAAAACACTAAAGAAAAATGCGACAAGCGAAAGGAACGGAGGGGGAATTTGGAACTGTAGGAGCGGTAGCGTCCGCTTTGTCTCCGGATTTCTACCGCAAACAGCGGTCTAAATCAGGAAATGGAGACAACAGCGGCCGGAAGTCCAAATGTTCACCGCAGTGACGATTACGCCTCGACTTCAAACATCTAGTATTTTCTTCTCCCCTACACCTCAATAATTATCGGCAGGATCATCGGACGGCGCTTCGTCCGCTCATACAGGAACTTGCTAAGGGTATCCTTCAGCGTCTGCTTGATCAGATTCCATTGGCCGAGATCCGCTGGACTCATTTTCTGGAGAGTGGCCTTAACGAGCTGGTTAATCTCATCCATCAGGCTGTCTGAATTGCGGACATAGATGAACCCGCGTGAGATGGTATCCGGCTCACTGAGCAGCCGTCCATCAGCCTGGCTTAGGGTAATTACAGTAATCAGCACCCCGTCTGCCGACAACTGGCGGCGGTCCCGCAGCACCACATTGCCGATATCGCCAATCCCCAGCCCGTCCACGAAAATCTGCCCCGCTGTGACCCGTCCCGCCTGGCGCACCACTCCGCCTGCCGACTCTACAACCTCGCCGTTCTTAAGCAGGAAAATATGATCTCCCTCCACCCCGACCCCTTCAGCCAATAGCCGGTGATGGTGCAGCATCCGGTATTCGCCGTGGATCGGAATGAAGTACTCCGGCTTCATCAGGGTCAGCATCAGCTTCAATTCCTCCTGGCTGCCGTGGCCGGAGACATGCAGCTCACTGCGTGAGCCGTAGATGACCTTAGCTCCGAGAATATAGAGATTGTCCACGATCCGCGATACATTGCGTTCATTGCCCGGTATCGGATTCGCTGCGAGCAGCACGGTGTCTCCGGCCTGGATCTCCATCTGCCGGTTGCTTGCATTCGCCAGCCGGGATAACGCAGCCATCGGCTCACCTTGGCTGCCTGTGCACAGAACAGCCACTTCCTGCGGCGGAAGCTTCGCGGCCTCTACAGGCTCGACCAGCATTCCATCAGGGATGATCAGATACCCCAGCTCCCTGGACACGCCCACAACATTCACCATGCTGCGGCCCAGTAAGGCCAGCTTGCGTCCGGTCACTCCGGCAGCATCCACAATCTGTTGAAGCCGGTGGACATTGGAGGCGAAGGTGGAGACGAAGATACGGCGCTCCGCCTGCTTGAAGGCCTCCTCCATATGCGCACCGACCAGCTGCTCGGAAGGGGTGAAGCCGGGACGTTCCGCATTCGTGCTCTCGGAGAGCAGGAAGCGGACGCCTCTCATGCCGATCGCAGCCATTTTGTGAATATCCGGGTATTGCTTGTTCACTGGAGTCATATCGAATTTGAAATCTCCCGTATGGACAACCGTTCCTTCAGGGGTATCGAACACCACTCCCAGACAGTCCGGGATACTGTGGTTGGTCCGGAAGAAGGTGGCGGTCACCTCACCGAAGGTGAGCTCGGAATCGGCATCAATACGGTGAAGCTGGGCATCCCGGAGCAGACCGTGCTCCTTGAGCTTAGTCCTGATCAGGCCAAGGGTCAGGCGGGAGGCATAGAGCGGAAGGTTCATCTGCTTAAGCAGGTAGGGAATGCCGCCGATATGGTCTTCATGCCCGTGGGTAACAATCAGGGCCCGGACCTTATCCCGGTTATCCAGCAGGTAAGCGATATCTGGGATAATCAGATCAATGCCCAGCAGGCTCTCATCAGGGAATTTGGACCCGCAGTCTATGGCGATAATATCGTCACCATATTGCAGGATATACATATTCTTGCCGATCTCATGGACGCCGCCCAAGGCGGCAATCCGTAGACGTTCTTTTGACATTGTGACGCTCCTCCTTTAATCAGTATGCTTATTATGTTAGGAGGGAAGGCTTACTATCCGGTGTCCCGGAAATAACATTCTTCACATCACTAATATAACATGGTATATTAGGTTGTGCCTTTCCAAGAGAAAGCGGTAATGGAGGTGCTTGATATGGCCAATGACTCAGGCTCGAGGCCGATGTACGAAATGATCTTTCATACGCTGCGTGAGCGGATTCCTAATCATGAATATAGAGTGGGGGAGGGCAAGTCAACAGCACCGGTCCGCAAGGACTGACCTGTCAGAGTAAAGTACCTGGAATTCTTGAAAGCCCAACTGCGGGAGTAAGATCAAAGCCTCCAATGCGGGGGCTTTTTTTGTTCAGTTTTCGACTGAATATACTATATATACCAAGGACATTAAACTCTATAAATATACCATTAATATATTGACATATTAATATTAATTGTTTACTATAATGAAAGCGTTTGAAATACTGATATATACCATTTAGAGGTGCAGCATACACCCGTGAAGCTACAGAATGAAATCCCGAAGTCTGTGTATGATTTGATCGGCAAGGTGCAAGGGGAGTTGCCAGACTCTTCCAAGCTGGCCAAGATGTTCGAGGAGTGCATTATCAATACTATTGGCACCACCATTTCGCAGAAAGCGGATGGTACCACCTTCGTTATAACAGGTGATATACCAGCTATGTGGCTGCGTGATTCCGCCGCCCAGGTTCGCCCGTATCTGCTGCTTGCCGCAGAAGACCCTAATATGGAGGCAATGATTGCGGGTCTGGTGAAGCGGCAGATGAATTATGTTCTGCTTGATCCGTATGCCAATGCCTTCAATGAAGAGGCGAACGGACACGGACACCAATCGGATCTTACCGCCATGAGCCCATGGATCTGGGAGCGCAAGTATGAGATTGATTCGCTGGCGTATCCGATTCAGCTCAGTTATCTGCTCTGGAAGAACAGCGGCTGCGTCACGCAGTTCGATGAGACCTTCCGCAACGCAGCGCTTGAAATTATGAAGCTGTGGAGAGTGGAGCAGCGTCATGAGACGGAGTCGGGCTACCGGTTCCAGAGGCTGGATGCACCGCTCACGGATACCTTGACCCGGGAGGGCAAAGGAAGCGAAACCGCTTATACCGGGATGACCTGGTCAGGCTTCCGGCCAAGTGATGACTGCTGTGAGTATGGTTATCTGGTGCCGTCCAATATGTTCGCTGTGGTGGTCCTTCGCTATCTGAAAGAGATCGCTCAAGAGATATACGGGGATCAGGAGCTTGCGGCAACGGCGCAGAAGCTGGGCCAGGAGATCAATCAGGGGATACAGGAGCATGGTATCTATAATCATCCGGTCTATGGGAGAATCTATGCTTATGAGACAGACGGGCTAGGTCATTACAACCTTATGGATGATGCCAATGTTCCAAGCCTGCTGTCCTTGCCTTACCTGGGCTACACCGACGAGAATGACGAGGTGTACAGGAATACCCGCAGATTTATCCTTAGCGAGGACAATCCTTATTACTATAAAGGGCAGGTTGCTGAAGGAATAGGCAGTCCGCATACCCCGGAGGGTTACATCTGGCACATCGCCTTGTCCATGCAAGGACTTACGTCACCGGAGCGCAGCGAGAAAGAGCGCTTACTGCGGCTGATTCAGGATACGGATGGAGGCACAGGCTTGACCCATGAAGGCTTCTCTGTCAACGATGCCACAGCATTTACCCGTCCGTGGTTCTCCTGGTCGAATATGCTGTTCAGTGAACTGATTATGGATTATTGCGGATTACGGGTAGCGAAGTAGAATTTCTTGCTGAAACGGTACCGTCCTTTTAAAGGACGGTACCGTTTCTACTTGGCGCGGGAATCCGGACAATCTGAAAATTTAGCAGATTTGGCGGTTACAGATATCCAAGCCAATCCCACTCGCTCCGAATACACTAACGTATATCTATTGGGGCGGGGGGAGCATACATGACGGTATGGAATAGCAGAAGACCTGTTTTTGAAACGGATGAGCGGGGAACAAATCTGAATACCGCCTGGGAAGGACATCGCAGATTCGCTTACGACCTGGTTTGTCATATGCTGCCTGGTAAAATCGTAGAATTAGGGACGTATTATGGCGCTTCTCACTTCGCCTTCTGTCAGGCCGTTAAGGATCATGGGCTTGCAACGGTATGTTACGCAGTCGATACGTGGCTAGGCGACCAGCATTCGGGGCTCTATGATGAATCTATTTATCAGTCGGTACAATCTTCGTCAAACACCTATTACTCTGGAATCTCCCACCTGCTGCGCATGACCTTCGACGAGGCATTGCTTCAATTTGCAGACCGAAGCATCGACTTGCTGCATATTGACGGTCTCCATACTTATGAGGCGGTCAAGCATGATTATGAGTCATGGCTGCCGAAGCTGGCAGATAACGGCGTTATTCTGTTCCATGATATTGCGGCTATGCAAGACGACTTCGGCGTGCACCGCCTGTGGGGAGAGCTTCAGATGCAGTACTATGCAGTTCAATTCGAGCATAGCTATGGGCTTGGCATTCTGATGCCCAAGGGCTGTTCTCCGGTAACCTCGTATATGCATGCCAACTGGAATGCAATCAAGCCGATGTACCCTTAATGAGTACAGCATGAAATATCCTGCTGAATACAATTTGCTTCAATTAAGGTTACTTCCCTGTGGCGAGCATCCTGCGGATGGTCTGGACGACCAGCTCCGGCTGGTCGTGAATGACCATATGGCCGCTATTCTCGGCGACTATAAGCTCACTATTGGAAGAGAGCTTCAGCATATTACGCTGGCCCTCCTGCCAGATGGCTTCGAGCCTGCGGCCGCCTTCCCCGGAGATTCCGAAGGAGGCATAGTCCTGGGGCAGGCCACGGGCGATCACCTTCACCGGGAGCGAGCCGAAGTGCTGTCCACGGATCACATCCTCGGTAGAGCTTGCCAGCGCTGCTTCCTGCTCCTTGGCAGCGAAATAGGCAGGCGTGGAAATAACGTTAATGAACTGTGCCCGGTCCTGCTCCGCAACCAGGCCTGCGAGGAGCTGGTCCTGGAACAGCCGAAGCGCCCCGGATCGCTTGAGCAGGCTCAGCAGGGAAGCGCTGGGGTTGCCGGCCATATTCTCGGCAGCCAGAATCGGCTTCGTCTCGCGGTCGTCATTCTCGGGTCTGGCATCGATCAGCACCAGTCCGGTTACTTCGTCCGGGTAAGTCTGAGTGAACAGCCGGGCATACATGCCGCCGAGAGAGTGGCCGACCATCAAGTAGGGGCCGGGAAAATCTGCATTCTTCAGTGCCGTATGCAGCTCACGCACGATATTGGCGCCTGAGCGTTCCGTATCCGCCTGCTCACTCCAGGCATACCCGGCCCTATCGTAAGTGACAACGGTAGCATGTTCAGCTAACTGTTCAGGAATATCTCCCCACGACAGGCTGGTTTCACCGCTGCCTGCCTCAAGAATAATAGTGGGAGCTCCTGTGCCTAACTGGCGAATATGGAGGTTATAGCCTCCGGCATCCACCAGCTGACCCGGTGCAGGATAGCTTTTAAGAGCGGAGCTTGCGGCAATGGCTTCATATAGGAACCCTGATCCTGCAAGAAGCAGGACGGCAGATAGAAGGAACAGCAGCAGCTTAAGCAGTCTGCTCCGCAGTTTCGGGGCTGTGTTCTTCGGGTGACTTGAAGAGTGGGTCATGGGGATAGGTTCGTCTCCTTTTTTACAATACAGTTGTATTATTTAAGAAACAGTATAACAGCCTGTCCCGCAATTAAGCAATGTCC
Source organism: Paenibacillus sp. FSL H8-0332 (assembly GCF_037963835.1). Lineage (NCBI taxonomy): Bacteria > Bacillati > Bacillota > Bacilli > Caryophanales > Paenibacillaceae > Paenibacillus > Paenibacillus sp. FSL H8-0332. The sequence goes on along the minus strand of NZ_CP150145.1, from coordinate 4,931,150 downwards.
TAATACCTGAAAAAACAGCTGTCTCCACAGACGGATCTGCCGGACCAGCCGTTTAAATTCCCCTCCACAAGGGTAAAGTACATACAAATCAAACCGGAAGAGAAAGGCGGTAAGCATATGCTGTGGGGATTAATCGGACTTGTAGTGGTAGTATGGCTGTTAGGCCTTATCTTTAATTTCATGGGCAACATGATTCATCTTCTGCTGTTTGTCGCAGCGGTCCTGTTCGTGATCAACCTGGTCAAGGGACGGTCGCGGAGATAAAGGGGAAAAAAGTGGATAGGAATAGGCAGCACAGCATGTGTCCCTGTGAAGGAGGCATGTGCTTTTTGATGTTGAGTCTGGCTGATGTCTGGACACTTATTCCCCGGTTGCCTATAATAAATGAAAATGAATGAAAGTGTACATGGAGGAGATTCAATGCGCAAACCGATCATCGCCGTTGATATGGACGATACGATCTGCCATCTCGTGAAGCGTGCGATATACCACAATAACATTGAGTTTCCTACACATCCGCTACGCTACGAAGATATGATGGATTGGAACACGGACCATCTGCGTCATCCGGAGAGCACCATGGACCTGTTCTTCGGCAGACCCGGCCTCTACGAGGAGCTGGAGCTGTTCGACGAATATGTGGTGGAAGAGATGGAGAAGCTGCACAACGCTTATGACGTTATTATTGTGACGGCCGCTGTCCCGAAGACGGTGCTGGAGAAATGGAACTGGCTGCAAAAGCACATGCCGTACATCCCGGCCGACAATTTCTTCACCTGCAAGCGGAAGCATCTGATCGGCTACGATCTGCTGATTGATGACGGCCCGCATAACCTGCTGCCCGCCGTTCAGGCAGGGAAGAAGGTGCTCTGTATTCCGCATCCGTGGAACCTGAGGGCACGGGAGAAATACTCTTTTCCGCTGATGACCTCCTGGGAGGGTGCCAAGGAACGGGTGGATGAGATTTTGCAGGCGCAGGGTGAACCTGAACTGTAACTAAAAGCTTGAAGATGAGCCCTGCTGCTGCGGGCTTATTCTGCTATGTCCGGGTGATATTCGCCGCCTGTTCTGCCATAAATCCGCTGTCGAACATTATCAGTATTTGCGGTATGATGGATATATCATTGCGTTTTTTGTTCCAAGGAGGATTGCGGGTTTGTATATAAGGTTGAAGCGCAAGCTTCGTCAAAGTCAAAAGCTGAGCCTTACCACGCTGCTCACAGGTCTGGTGACGCTGGTGGTTTTGCTAACTTCAAGTATTCTTCTGCTCGGTTCGTATGAGTCCAAGAAGCGGTCCTTAATGGAGACCACGCTTCATCTGAATTACCTCAATGCTGACCGGATGTCCAAGACGATGGATTCCTTATTTCAGTCCATGCACGGGACTCTGGAATACAACGCCGCCAGACTGTCTGACATAGAAGCTATGCCGCCGCAGGAAGTGAATGATTCTCTGGATCTGATGCGCAGCAGCAGCAATTTCTTCAATTCCATCACGGTGGTTGATGCCAGCGGACTCATTCGCAATGTTTCACCTGCCAGCTTAGGGACTACAGGCAAGCACATCACCTCAACGAACAGTAAGGAAGCATTAGCGCTCCGCAAGCCGTATATTTCTTCCCCTTATTTGACGGCCAATACCAAGCGGTTAATTGTATTTTTGAGCCAGCCCATCTTCGATACTGCGGGGACCTACGCCGGAATGCTTAGCGGCACCATCTACCTTCAGGAGAATAACGTTCTGTCTGAGATTTTTGACAATGGACAGGAGGATGACTCGGGGTCTTATTATTATATTGTGGATTCCGAAGGGCATCTGGTGTATCACCCGGATAAGGCGCGGATTGGCACAGATGTCAGCAGTAATGAGGTTGTGCAGCAGCTGATGAATAAGCAAAGCGGAGAACAGAGTGTCACGAACACCCGGGGCATCGAGATGCTGGCCGGTTATTCCAGTGTGCCCGCTAATGGCTGGGGCATTGTGGTTGTCTCCCCGATTAGCCGGATTCATCAGGAGCTGATAGGGCATTTCCGTACCCTGATCGGGTATTCCTCCATACCGTTCATTCTGCTACTGCTGGGCGTTATCCTGCTGGCGCGCAAGTTTGCGCGTCCCTTCGTCTATCTGGCAGATGTCGTGAGCAGAATGGGCAAGGAGCAGATAGAATTACAGGAAGCGAAGCGGTATTGGAGCCGGGAAGCATATTTACTGACAGACGGTGTATTGCTTGCCCTGGCCAATATCCAGCAGCAGACCGAGCAGTTGACTCATCAAGCCGAAACGGATGTGCTGACTGGTCTGATGAACCGCAGGTCCCTGGAGCATACGATCAGCCAGCGGATGCGCTCCGGGGTTCCTTTTTCACTGGTGATGCTGGATGTAGACAAGTTCAAGCTTGTCAATGACACGTATGGCCATAAGCTGGGCGATGAAGTTCTGAAGCATGTTGTCCGGGTTATTGTGACCTCGCTTCGCCCGGATGATGTCTGTTACCGCTACGGCGGGGAGGAATTCGTTATCCTGCTGGCCCGGACTACGCCTGCGAAGGCCTTCAGCGCTGCTGAGCGAATCCGTCTTGCTGTCGAGCGGAGCCAGGCGCCGATTGCGGCGCAGCTTACGATTTCACAGGGGATCGCCCACTATCCTTCGCATGCTGCGGACTTTACGGGACTGCTTGTGAAGGCGGATCAGGCCTTGTATCTGGCGAAGAGCAGAGGGCGGAACCAGTCGGTGATTACGGAGTCATAGCAGAATTTACTTAGAATTGTGATTATCGCGCTTTGAGTGCTTTTGCGTTATAATCGAGAAAAATTTCCTGAAGGTGGAGCATTGTGAGAATTGGTACAAAAAGATTGCGCCTTCAGACCACCATCACCCTGATGATTTGCCTGATCGTCGTGCTGGTGCTGCTGATTGTGTATGTGATGTTCGGCATGAGATTCTCCGAAGAGGCCCGGGCTTCTCTGGAGAACAAGGCCATCACCATTGCCCGCACGGTCTCGCGTACACCGGGGGTGGTGGACGAACTGGTTGCAGAGGCATATTCCGGCAGCATCCAGCGTTATGCAACCGATATCAGCGCCATCAATGACGTTCAATTCGTGGTGGTGATGGATATGGGAGGTATTCGCCGTTCCCATCCCGATCCGGCCCTGATCGGCAAGCACTTCATGGGCGGGGATGAGACGGATGCGCTGCATGGCAAGGAGACCATATCCGTGGCTGAAGGCTCGCTCGGTTATTCTGTGAGAGCGTTCTCACCGATCTTCGCCCCTGACGGCAAGCAGGTTGGAGCAGTAGCTGTAGGCATATCGCTTGGCAGCGTCCGTTCTGCTGTTCAGCAGAACCGCTGGATTATCTATTCGGGCATCCTGGTCGGCGGGCTGATGGGGATATTCGGTGCCATCCTGCTGGCCCGCAAAATCAAGCGGATGATGTTCGGCATGGAGCCGGGAGAAATTGCCAAATTGCTGGAGGAGCGCAGCGCTATGCTGCAATCGACCAAGGAGGGAATTCTGGCCGTCGATAAGGAATCGCGGATTACCCTGGTGAATGCCGAAGCCCGGAGGCTGATGGGCAGTGTCGGCTTGAACCAGGAACCGGTAGGCAGGCAGGCCGGGCAGTTCTGGCCGCTGCTGCGGATGGAGAAGGTGCTGGAGACAGGGGAAGCCTTGCAGGATAAGGAAGTGGAGCAGAGCGGCATCACGCTGCTGGTGAATGTGGTTCCGGTCCGGGTGAACGGAATTATCGAAGGCGCTATTGCCACGTTCCGGGATAAGACCGAGATCAGTATTCTGATGGAGCGGCTCTCCGGCATCTCCCTGTACGCCGAGGCGCTGCGCGCGCAGACCCATGAATTCATGAACAAGCTCCATGTCATCATGGGGCTGACCAATATGCGCAGCTACAGCCGGCTGGAGGAATATCTTACGGATATTGTACAGAGCATCCAGACAGAGGCTGATTCGGTGGTCCGGCAGGTCAAAGACCCGGTGATGGTCGGTTTCCTGCTCGGCAAGCTCAGCAGAATCCGGGAGGCCGATGTACGGCTGGTTATCCGGGATGACGGCATGCTGCCTGAAGCGGCGGATCACGAGGTGGCGCGGGAGCTGGTCACGATAGCGGGCAACCTGCTGGACAATGCGCTGGAAGCGCTCCAAGGTGCGGACAACAAGCAGATCGAGATTGGGTTCCGGCATAAGGACAACCAGCTTACACTCGAGGTCAGTGATAACGGGACAGGCATAGCTGCGGAGAATGGAGCTCACCTGTTTGAACAGGGCTATTCGACCAAAGGCGGCGACCGGGGCGTAGGGCTGTATCTGGTACGGCGAAGTGTAGACAAGCTGGGCGGAACGATTACGTATAACAGCCGGGAAGGGGAAGGCACCGAATTCACGGTGGAGATCCCGTATAGAGCGAAGAATTAAGATAAACCATAAAAAGGGTGGAGAGCCCATGAAGAGTGATGATAAGCCATTATGATAAAAGTACTTATTGTTGAAGATGATCCCATGGTGTCGGAGATGAACAAGTTTTATCTGCAGCAGGTGGAGGGCTTCCGTGCCGATGGCTGGGCCAGCTCGGCGGAAGAAGTGCTGGGTATGCTGGAGAAGCAGGCCTACGACCTGATTCTGCTGGATATTTACATGAAGGAGAGCAACGGGCTGGAGCTGCTGTCCGAGATCCGGCGCAGAGGTGTGAAGATCGATGTCATCGTGATCTCGGCGGCGAGCGACAAGGAGAGCATCCAAGAAGCGCTGCAGAACGGGGCGGTGGACTACTTGATCAAGCCGTTCGAGTTCTCCAGGCTCCGGGCCGCGCTGAACGGATACCGGGAGCAGAACAAGCTGTTCCGCAGCCAGGAGCGGCTGAACCAGTCGGAGCTGGACAGGCTGTCCCGGTTCAAGCAGGAACGGACGTCCTCGCAGGAGCTGGCCAAGGGCTTCACCCGTCAGACGCTCCAGACCATCTGGCGTGCCGTGGAGGCCTGCGGCAGCGAGCTGTTCTCCGCTGAGGATATCTCGGCGGTATCCGGCATCTCCCGCGTCTCCGCCGGCAAATACCTGATCGGGTTAACCGAGATGGGCGTGCTGGAGATGGACCTCGTCTACGGGAGTATCGGCAGGCCTGTGCAGAAATACCGGCTCGCTCCGAACGGTAAGGGATTAATTACTAAGTATATTTGAGAATACTAACTAATTCTGGAGCTCCTGCCGCACAACCTGCGGCGGAGCTTTTTGTGTTGCGGAGACAGCGGAAGTGGGCTGGGGGCTGAAAGTCGGCTGGATGTTGAAATGAAAGGGATAAATCCCTTTGACTTGGCCAAAAGTGGGGCGGAAGCCCGAAATGAGGGGCACTAATGCACCTGAAGTAACCTGCCCTCTCCTGATAGCGCTTACTTTAATAATTTACAAAATCCCTTTATTACTTTCATAAAAACAAAAGCGCTTTCAAAGCAGCTATGATGAATTTGTAAAAGAGTTAAGGAGGTAAGGTAAACATGCAAAAAGCAATTCAACCCCCACTTTCGGTACCGGAACAGCAGCATGTACTGAAGCAAGGTGAACCAAATTTGGTCCAGAAGGTTCTGCACTTAAAGGTAGGCGTTATTCCGCTCCCATTGTATGTGGTTTTTGCACTCGTTATTTTTGCGGCTTCTGTGCTTGGTGAACTGCCAAACGACATGATCGGCGGCTTTGCAGTAATTATTGTACTGGGGGTGCTGCTCAGTGATCTGGGCTTCAAGCTTCCGATTCTGAAAAATATCGGCGGTCCCGCGATCCTCTCCCTAATGATCCCATCCTTCCTGGTCTTCTGGAATGTGCTTGATCCTTCGGTGCTCGAATCGGTCAACACGCTGATGAAAACGTCGAACTTCCTCTACCTGTACATCTCGATTCTGGTAGCCGGAAGTATTACAGGGATGAACCGGACCACGCTGATTAACGGCTTCATCCGCATCTTCATCCCGATGATGGCCGGAACCCTCGCCGCAGTGGCTGCGGGGATGGGCGTGGGCATGCTGCTCGGCTATAGTGCACACCGGACACTGTTCTACATTATCGTACCTATTATCGGCGGCGGCGTCGGTGAAGGCATTCTCCCGCTGTCCATCGCGTTCTCGCAGATCCTAGGCGGGGAATCTGGTTCTTATGTAGCTCAGATGATTCCAGCGGCGGTTATCGGTAATGTGTTTGCAATTATTGTTGCCGGACTGCTCAAGCGAATGGCTGACAAAAATCCGTCCATCACCGGGAACGGTGTCCTGGTGAAATCGAAGGATGGCCAGAAGCTGGCGGGCAGCACGTATGACAGTGCAAAGCCGGACTTCCTGCTGATGGGCGCGGGCCTGCTGTTCGCCTGCGGATTGTTCATCACCGGTCATCTGCTGTCGCCGTTTGTCGGCGTTCCAGGTCCGATCCTGATGATCTTCGCAGCGGCACTACTCAAGATTTCCAAGCTGCTCCCGTCCAAAATCGAGCAGGGCGCTTATCAGCTCTACAAGCTTGTGTCCGGCACTTTAACCTGGCCGCTCATGGTCGGCCTGGGGATGCTGTACATTCCGCTGAAGGATGTCGCAGCCCTGATCTCGCTTCCTTATATTATTGTCTGTGCTACCGTTATCGTGGCGATGACGATCACGGGCTATTTTACCGGCAAATGGGTCAACATGTACCCGGTTGAAGCGGCCATTGTTACCGGCTGCCGCGGCGGCCTTGGCGGAACAGGCGATGTAGCTATTCTGTCTGCCTCGGGACGCATGGAGCTGATGCCGTTCGCACAGATCTCCACCCGTATCGGCGGAGCGATTACAGTAGTTGTAGCCACGCTGCTCATCTCTGTATGGGGCGGTTGATCAGGGTGCTCAATCAGTAGACGATACGCCTGAATCACATGAAATCGCATCCAATCGTGTCGAAATCGTGGACAATTTTCAGGTGTCAGCTTTTATCTTGCCAATCCGATACTTATCGCGGAGAATGACTAAGGGAGTATATGTAATGCAAAGTTGACGGGCCTGCATACGGGTCTGGTAAGGTTCCGGATGCAGGAAGCTCCGCTATATATAGAAAGATCTGAGATGAATGGAACAAACGGTTAACCAGTTGAATGGAGGAGTTACTCATGGAACTATTAGAAGAAATTATGCTGCTGCATAAAGGCGGTAAGCTCGAAACTACCCTGAAGCATCCGATTCTGTGCAAAGACGACCTGTCCAAGGTCTACACGCCGGGTGTAGCGAAGGTCTGTCAGGCGATTGCCGACGATCAGTCCCAGGCCTATGAGCTAACCACGAAGAAGAATACCGTAGCTGTCGTATCTGATGGCACGGCTGTACTGGGGCTTGGCGATATCGGGCCGAAGGCAGCCATGCCGGTTATGGAGGGCAAAGCGGCGCTGTTCAAGCAGTTCGCAGACGTCGACGCCGTGCCGATATGCCTGGACACCAAGGATACTGAAGAGATTATTGCGATTGTAAAAGCACTTGCCCCGACGTTCGGCGGCATTAACCTGGAGGACATTTCCTCTCCGCGCTGCTTCGAGATTGAAGCCAGACTAAGAGCCGAGCTGGACATTCCGGTCTTCCATGATGATCAGCATGGTACGGCAATTGTCGTAACTGCCGGACTACTGAACGCACTCAAGGTATGCGGCAAGGATATTAAGGATGTCAAAATCGTAGTCAACGGCATAGGTGCAGCAGGCATCTCCGTCTCCAAAATGCTGCTGCATGCCGGAGCGGTGAACCTGATCGGCGTGGACCGGGAGGGCGCGATTAACCGGCTTGCGGATTATGAGCGCAGCCATTGGAGCGATTACGCCCAGATTACGAACCCTTATCTTGAAATCGGAAGTCTGTCCGATGTGATCAAAGGCGCGGATGTCTTCATCGGAGTCTCTGCACCGGATGTGCTGAAGCTGGAAGATGTGCTGAACATGGCTACAGATCCGATTGTGTTCGCTATGGCGAACCCGATGCCGGAGATTGATCCCGCGATTGCTGCGCCGCATGTAAGAGTCATGGCGACCGGACGTTCTGACTATCCGAATCAGATTAACAATGTTCTGTGCTTCCCTGGAATATTCAGAGGAGCGCTGGATTGTGAAGCTACGGATATCAATGAAGACATGAAGCTGGCAGCAGCAGAGGCGATCTCCTCAGTGATTGACCCGTCTGAGCTGCATGAGAAATATATCATCCCAGACGCCTTCGATCCGCGTGTAGTAGAGAGAATTCGCATGGCTGTAGCCGAAGCGGCAGTTAAGAGCGGCGTAGCCCGCAAGAACCTGCTGGTTGGCATTAACTAATTACTGAAACGGCAAGCTCAACGAATGAGCTTGCCGTTTTTTTGCCGCGTCTATAGGGGAGGCTGCGCTGGTTATGCCAGCGGAATTACGGGTAATCAATGGGAGATTAAAGGCCGGGGGCGGGTGCTCCGGCTATACATAAATCTTAGACTGGAGGGTACGAACATGAGCGAGGAAGAAGTGGAAGCAACCGGCTGGGATGCCATTGAAGATCAGATGAAGAGGTTGTACGGACAGCAGGAGCCGAAGCATTATGCTGCAATGCTGCCTTATAGGCTGGGGGGTAAAGACCCGCTGAGCGGAATCAGCGCCTATGAAGCGCAGCAGCCTTATCCGCATTGGCATTTCGTAACCTTCGGTTTCTCTGAGCTGTACGATAAGGAGTCGGAGAACCTCGAATACAGCGGGTACGGCTTCGAGCTGACCTTCCGGTTGGCTCGTAGTGCCGGAGAACAGGAGCCTCCGGCCTGGGGGATCAGTCTGCTCCAGAATATGGCCCGGTATGTATTCTCCAGCGGGAATATTTTTGCCTCTGGTCATTATCTGGATGCGAACGGTCCCATCTGTCTGGGCGCGGACACCCGGCTGACTGCGCTGGCTTTCATTGATGACCCGGAGCTTCCAGCTGTGGATACGCCCAATGGGCGGGTTGAATTTCTGCAGATGGTCGGAATTACAGCAGATGAACTGGAAGCCATGATGACCTGGAATACGACCTCATTCCTGCACGCCAGCGAGGAGATGCTCCCCGCATATATCACTGATCTTGCCCGGGATTCGCTGCTCCGGCTTCCGGCTATTAAGGAAGCAGTTCGCCTGGGCATCGAGCGTGACGGGTCCCAGACGGGTATCCTGTATGTAGATGAATTGGGCTTCGAGCCTGCAAAAAGCCGTCTGCTGGGCACCGCACCGGCGGTCCTGACCATTGGGGCTCGGCAGGCCGCGTCAGTAGCCAGCCTGCTGCGCGGACGATTGCTGAAGGGGAAGCCGCTGAGGTTAACCTGCCCGAAGCTACAGATCTTGCTAGAACCGGCTGAAGAGACTGGCTGTGTACAGGACGGGGAGATCGTCCGTATCAGCCTGAGTGAAGCAGCTATCCTGGAGCTGGAAACGAAGCTCCAGCCCAAGGAAGGCGAATTCCGGCTGTCCACCGCCAAAGAACTGAAGGTGCAGGTAAGAAAGACCTACATCAAAGACCAAGAGGGTAACGTGGTGGAGACCATCGGCTAACCTGCACTGACGGCTGCTTCATTCTAGCGGGACTTCCGTTTCGATTGTGATCATGCGTTCACTCCATCCCGAATCTTTAGCTTATCTTTAGACTTGGTTTAGTTTGAATTAAGAAACCCCGGCTATATTTAAGTGAACAAGAAACGCTGTTCAAAATAACGGAACGGGAGCCCACTATGGCCAAATTGAATTTGTTCATCCGCATTTGTATTGCCGTGCTGCTGGTGCTGGGAATTATCTATGTCAGCTCACTGGTAGACTTTATTTTTACCCCTATTATCTCGTTGTTCAATGTTGTGATGGTGCCGTTAATGCTGGCCGTATTCTTCTATTATCTGCTTCGGCCCCTGATCGACTTCCTGTCCTCGCGCAAATTGAAGCGGACGCTGGCGATCCTGCTGGTCTATCTGGTCATTGCTATTCTGCTGCTGGGCTTCACGGTAGGCGTCTGGCCATCGCTGCAAAGTCAGCTGCTGAACCTGGGCAACAATATGCCGGGGGTGCTGAGAGCAGTTGGAGAGCAGTTAAGTAAGCTGGAGAACACTGAGCTGCTGTCGGGTCTGATTCCCGAGAATATGAACCTGTCCAGCCAATTAATGGGCTATTTGAATACAGGCTTCTCGCTGGCAACGGGCTATGTGTCCGGGCTGTTCTCCTTTGTCTCTAATTTTGCGATTGTGCTGTTCACCTTTCCGATCCTGCTGTTCTACATGCTGAAGGAAGGCGGGAAGTTCGGCGATAAGCTCGTGAGCTTCTTCCCCAAACGGTATCACGAGGAGGGCGCGGGGGTGATTGCCGAGATTGACGGCGTGATGGGCAGCTTCATCGTCGGCAGAGTGCTGGTCAATCTGGCGCTCGGCGTCCTGATGTACATCGGGTTCCTGATCATCGGCCTGCCGTATGCGCTGCTGCTGACAATGGTAGCGGTGCTGATGAACTTCATCCCTTTTATCGGAGCCATTCTGTCTACCGTGCCGATCTTCATCTTCGGTCTGATCGAGTCCCCGTCTACGGCGGTCTGGTCAATTGTGGTCGTGCTCGTTGCGCAGCAGATTCAGGATAACCTGGTGGCCCCATATATCTTCGGCAAAAGCATGGATATCCACCCGCTGACCACGATCATCCTCGTCCTGGCCGGCGGCGATTTCGGCGGAATTATCGGCATTCTGGTCATTATTCCGGTCTATATGATGCTCAAAATCATCATCGTCAAGCTCTATCAGCTCTTCATCCGCACGCGCTGGGAGGAGGAGCCGGAGCCGGCAGCGCCGATGGGACCGTTGGAGCCGGTGCCCGGGGGCACGGCGCCGCCTTCGGATGCGGGGGAGAATGTGGAGTGAAATAAGGTAGATTAAGGGCGGATTAGCGCGTGAGTGTGACAGAGAAAGTGTGGGTCGGGTGAAGTAAGAGCGAGTAGGTTGAAGTAAGAGTGGGGTTGGGCCGAGCTTGGGACAGAGATGGAAAAAAGGCACTTATTTCGCGCCGAATGGACGGTTACGGGGAAGCAGTTGGAAAAAGTACATCTAATCTTCCCAATTATAAGGATTCGCCGAAAGTCGGCTCGAGTAAGTGTTGTTTATCCAACTAATGTTTGAAAAGTGTATCTATACGCAAAATTAGATGGACTAAATCCACTTGCATCCTCCGCTGCGCCCATAGCTATGCGTTAATGCGACAAACTAAAACAAACACACCGGAAATCAATCCATAAATGATGATTTCCGGTGTGTTTGTTTTTTTATAAGTTCCTTTGAAATGTAATTAGCTACTTCGATGTTTTCTTAAACATCTTACTCAATACACGTTCATCGGTAGATTGCTCTTGCAACAGATGAACAACCTGCCAGATCCATTCCTGATTATCCAAGTGATCGAACTGGGGATGATTAAATAAGGCGTTCAAGCTGCACGTTTTGCTCGCCGCGTTCTAATCAGGACTCGCATTAACCAAGTCCTTATAAGCATCCACTATACTTACTCCCGGGTCAGGAAGGCCCGTGTCCGCTCCAGCTTCGGACTGCCGAAGATCTCGTCGGGTGTGCCGGATTCGGCAATGTCCCCGTTGTCCATGAAGAAGACGCGGTCGGCGACATCGCGGGCGAAGCTCATCTCATGGGTGACGATCATCATCGTCATGTTCTCCTCGGCAAGCTGGCGGATGACACGCAGCACCTCGCCGGTCAGCTCGGGATCGAGCGCCGAGGTCGGCTCGTCGAACAGTAGAATGTCCGGGCTGAGCATCATCGCCCGGGCGATGGCGACCCGCTGCTTCTGCCCGCCCGACAGCGTGGAGGGGTAGACGTCTGCTTTGTCGGAGAGGCCTACCTTGGAGAGCAGCTCCCGGCTCTTCGCCGTAATCTGCTGCACACTCTCCCGCTTCAGCGTTCTGGGGGCAAGCTCCAGGTTGTCCCTTACGCTGAGATGCGGAAACAGATTGAAATGCTGGAACACCATCCCCATACTTGAAGTGATGTCTCTAATCTCCGCTGTACTGGCGTAGCGCCCGTTTTGAACCAGGGTTTTCCCACAGATTGAAATGCTGCCTCCGGTGACTTCCTCCAGATGTACGAGACTGCGCAGCATGGTGCTTTTGCCGGAGCCTGAGGGTCCGATCACCGCAACGACTTCGCCGGGCTTCACGTCAAAGCTTATCTGGTTCAGCACGCTGAGGCTGCCGAAGTCCTTCTTCAATTGCCGTACTTCAATCATGCTACTCATAGCCAAACAGCCCTTCTACTCAAATTTGAAACGTTTCTCCAGCAGCTTGAAGAATAAGGTCAGCACCAGTGTCATCAGCAGATAAATGACGCCCGCTACGACAAAAGGAGTGACAGTGAAATCACGGTTCACCGCCGTCTTGGCGAAATTCAGCAGCTCCGGTACGGCCACGGCATACAGCAGAGCGGTATCCTTGACCAGTGTAATCGACTCATTGGCAACCGCAGGCAGCGCCACGCGGAACATCTGGGCAAGAATGACCTTGCGCAGCGTCTGCCACCGGCTAAGTCCGAGCACCTTGGCCGCCTCATGCTGACCTTTATCGATCGAGAGCAGCCCGCCCCGGAAAATCTCGGCGAAATAAGCGCCGTAATTGAGAATAAAGCCCAGGCTGGCCGCTACAAAACGGTCCATAACCAGATATTGCCCGATTACGGGAATCTGCGGCAAACCGAAGCAGAAGAAGAACAATTGCAGCAAGAGCGGCGTTCCGCGCATGACGTAAATATAAGCGTGTGCGATCCAGGCCAGCGGCTTTAGCGTGCTTTTGGCCATCAGAGTGACCACCATCCCGAGCGGAATGGACAGCACGATCACGATCAGGAACAGCAGCACCGTGGTCCGGGCGCCTTCAAGCATCGGTCCGGAAATTCTAATAATATAATCGATATCCATGTCTTAACCGGCTCCTAAACGATAGCATCTAGTTCAATACCTTGTTCTCTCCGAACCACTTGGTTGAGATCTCAGCGGCGGTTCCGTCACTGTTCAGCTCATCCAGCGCCTTCTGCAGCTCTTTCAGCAGTTCATCATTGCCCTTCTTGATTCCAATACCATATTGCTCAGGAGCCAGTGATTCTTCCATCAGCTTATACGTATCCGGCTCTTTGGCTATGTAATATCTGGCGACAACCTCATCAATAACTACCCCATCCACACGGCCGGACTTGAGGTCTGTCAGAGCCAGGACATTGTCGGGGTATTCGGACACGTCCTTAAGCTCGGCTTTGATCGGACTGGCATCCAGGGCATCGGCGGCAGAGGAGAGGCTTTGCAATCCGACTTCTTTGCCGGCCAGATCCTTAAGCGCAGACAGCGATGAACCCGCCAGCACGACTACCACCTGGCTATTCTCCAGATAAGGCTTGGTGAACAGCACCTTCTCCTTGCGCTCGTCCGTGATGGTGTATCCGTTCCAGATCATATCAATCCGGCCGCTGTTCAGCTCGGATTCCTTGGCGGACCAGTCAATCGGCTGGAAGGTAACCTCCTTGCCCATCTTCTTGACAGCCGCTCGCGCATAGTCAATATCGAAGCCGACAAGCTCATTGTCATCATCCCGGAAGCCCATCGGGGCGAACTTGTCGTCTATGCCGATCACCAGCTTCCCGTCCTTGCCGCCTGAACCGGATCCTGAGCAGCCTGTAATTAGTACAATAGCCATGATGGTTAATAGAACCCATATTCCCTGTCTCTTCATCTCTCTAATCCCCCTAGTAGATTGCCTGGCGCATTGATTACTTTAGTTCGTTAATACGTTATCAGGCTATCATAATAGCATATCATGTGAGCGTATGTCGATAGAGTTGAGAAAGGCAGATGTGTCCAAAATAAATCTATTCCTCCGTCCCGGATATTATCGTGTTCATGTGTGCTTGGCCGTCCGTCTGAACTGAAACCGCCTCCATCCCGGCGGAGCCGGAAATGGAGACGGTTACTGTTAAAGGTGGTCTGCTGCAGGAATCAGACTGGTGTATTCACACTAGCTTCCCTGACCTTATTTTACCTTAATATTGCGTGTTGCCCGATTGGCTGGTCTTGCCCGAGGCAAAACCCTTGAACAGGGTTGGCACATTGCGGTAGCGGGTATTGGTGATCCGGGCGGCGCTGCTGCTGCTGTCTGTGCGGAAGATGGAATCCTTGACATTCGAGATATCCGAGTTGTCCAGGGTGAAGTTCACGGCATAGGAGGTGCCGCCGTTCTGGCGGGCCAGCTTGCCGATATCATTCGCTTTGAAATTCTTGATGTTGATGGTGCCCGCAGCGTTCGCCTGGAACACTTTATCGTAGGCTTTGTACGCACCTCCGCCTGTAATATTGACTGTGCCGGAAGCCTTCAGTGTCAGGGCATCCTCGCCGACATCCTGCCAGGTCACATTGGAGATGGTAGCATTCCCGTAACAGTGCACCCCGTCTGCGCCGGGAGCACCGATAATTACATTTTTGAGTGTAGCATTCTTTTCCAGCCGGAAGATGGGTTTCTGGTTCTCTGCCTGGCTGCCGTCTCCCAGCGTATTCGGATTGGCGACGAACGTCTGGCCATTGCCGTTATACGTCTCACCGGCCGGTACGACAATCGTCGAATTCACCACAATGGGCGTTGCGGCAGATACCTCGGGGGGACTGGCAACATAGAACGAAGACAACAATGCAACCGACAGGAGCAAGCCAACTACCTTTTTCAAAAACATTCCGCCCTTCAACTGTAGAATTAGGTCCGGCGCACCGGTCCCTTGCGGGCATACCAGCCAGATGTACACCTCTGACAGCACCCGATATCTAACCTATTCAGAACACGTGTGCATAGAACATAAACCTTACATGAAGATCAATTTCCATATTTCTGACACAATTTGGGCGGGCTGCAAGCTGAGGGATAAAAGATAACAATGGTAGAATAACAGAGCAGCAGAAACGGAGGAGATTAGATTGAATCAGGAAGAGCTTGACGAGATGATGGAGATTCAGTGGCAGAGAGAGAAAGAGGAGAAGGTGAAGAAGTACAGCATCCTGAACACCTTGGCGCTAAAAGGGCAGACCGTACTGGCGGGCTCCTCGCTGATGGAGTTTTTTCCGGTAAATGAATTGCAGCAGACACTGGAGAAGCAGACGGCTATCTATAACCGCGGGATTGCGGGCTATGTGACCCGGGAATTGCTCGAAGCGCTGGAGGTATGTGTGCTTGCGCTTGCGCCTTCGAGGCTGTTCATTAATATAGGCACCAACGACATCAGCTCAGCGGATGGGGAGTATGAGCTCGGGAAGCTGCTTGCGAATTACAATGAGATTCTGACCCGGATTAGAGAGAGGCTGCCGGAGTGCAAGGTGTACGTCATGGCGTATTATCCGGTGAATGCCAAGGCCGACTTCCCCGGAATGGATGAGGAGATGCGAGAGAATTACTTCAGAACGAGAACCAATGCGGCGCTGCTGGAAGCGAACCGTGCCGTGGAGGAACTGTCGCTCAGGCACGGATATGAGTTCATTAATGTGAATGAGGGACTGACCGACGCGGAAGGGAATCTGAAGGAAGAGTATACGATGGACGGTGTGCATATGTATGCTAACGGGTATGCGGTAGTGCTGGATAATCTTAAGGCATATTTGTAAAAAGGGAAGAGCGATGGCGCACGACCTGAAAAGGCAAAGGGGCGATCCTCCAAGAACGGAGAACCGCTCCTTTGCGTGTCCATTACATAATTTGAATGATACTTAAGTTGGACCAATCTGCATTGATATAATGACTAGTTAAAGTAGTCCCTGAACTAATATTGCAATTTAAGCTCAAGGTTTGAGTACCTGTACCGGTTTGCAATAATCCACTGCTGTTTAATGAGAGAGCTGTGGGGGTTGTTGGAGCACCAGTCGGAGCTGCGAATTTGTCGAGTGCGGACAAGTGTACCGCGTTGCCATTGAGGAATAGAAGAGCTTGTGCACCGGTAATATCAGCATTTCCGGGTGCATAAGTAATTCTGACTGTATAAGAAATAAAATATAAACTGTTAGGTGAAAGCGTAATTTGCGTATCGTTACCGGCATTAAATTGGATACCAGTTCCATTGATAAAATCTACAACAAATGGTGTCGCAGTTGGAGCTGGTGGCACTGTACCCGTTGGAGAAAACAGGGCATTATTATTAATGATGTTGACGCCCGTAGCACCGGTGAGACCAGTGGCACCAGTGAGTCCTGTAAGGCCGGTAACGCCGGTAACGCCGGTGAGTCCGGTGAGTCCGGTGACGCCCGTAGCCCCAGTATCACCCGTAGCCCCAGTATCACCCGTAGCGCCGGTTTCGCCCGTAGCGCCGGTTTCGCCCGTAGCGCCGGTTTCGCCCGTAGCGCCGGTTTCGCCTGTAGCCCCAGTATCACCCGTAGCGCCGGTTTCGCCTGTAGCCCCAGTTTCGCCCGTAGCGCCGGTTTCGCCTGTAAGGCCGGTAGCGCCAGTGCCCCCAGACCCTGTACCGGTTGGTCCAGTCATACCACGCGGCCCAGTCGTTCCCGTAGGTCCTGTACCTCCAGCTCCTGAACCAGTCGGCCCAGTCGCACCACGAGGCCCAGTCGTTCCCGTAGGTCCCGTACCCCCAGCTCCTGAACCAGTCGGCCCAGTCGCACCACCAGGCCCCGCCGTTCCTGTAGGTCCGGTGGCTCCAGTTGCTCCTGCCCCTGGCCCGGTCGGTCCCGTTACTCCGGGAGGGCCTTGTTGTCCAGCGGGTCCGGTTGGCCCTGTGGCTCCTGCCTGCCCGCCGTCCTGTTCTCCAAGCAGCTCTTCAGAGACCAAACGGTGTGCGGTTACCAGCGCACCTGCACTATTTTTGCCCCAGACCGAAATTTGAATTGGATCGCTCACACTAGTTGAATCATCAGGTGTAAGGAAATTAAACTCAAAACCATTAAAATCAGCGTAATAATTCTTTGTAATGACTTGATTTGCTTCAATGTTGAGTGCTTCGCTGACATACAAGACCCTTGTTCCAGCTTGTAGATAATAACCTTTAATGGTTACTGAGGAAGCCGAGCCACCACTGCTGTTAACAATTTTAATGGTAACCTGTTGAGTAGGCCTTACTCCGCTTACCGGATTATTCTCGATAGGTCCTGTTGATAAAAAGGCCAAGATTCTTCACTTCCTGTCCGTATATTTGGATTTCGTTCCAGCATACTTAACGTTTAATATAGTAATATTCTGACTTCACGGTTTGGTGCGGACTTAGGGGTTGAAACTGCAATATAGGGGAGATGGACAACAAAAAGAGACAGGTCCAGGAATAATTAAGCTTCCGGGATTGTCTCTATAGCTGTGTTAAGACTTAAACAGCCTTACACACAGCACTATCTTTTACTATAAAATTCAGCCCATTGCTGATGATGTAACGCCTGGGCCTTGTCACCTAGCGCCTGGTAGCATAGGGAGAGCTGTTGATGGGGAAGCCAGGTGTGGTAGACGTTATCAACAACAGACCAGTCGTATCGTTCACCCGGCGGGGACAAATAAGCCGAACGATACCAGAATATTGCAGCCTCCAGATTACCTGCTTTCAGGAAATGCTCTCCCATCCGGCAACTGAAGGCGGGGTAGGGCACATCCATGGACAGAGCTTCAAGCGTAAGTTCGAGTTCTTTCTCCGTCTGGCTGTTGTATACATAACAGGTTGCCAGCTTGTGAAGGATGAAAATTCTGTTCTCCAGAGTTATTTCAGGGTGATCCTTGCACAGCTCATAATAATGGATGGCTTGCTTATATTGCTTGCGGGAATGACATTCCCTGGCATAATTTAGCATATCAGATGTGCTGAAAGTGTAGCCTTTCGCCAAGTGGCGTTCATAGATGTCCATATTTCTGCTTGAGGAATTGCCACCTGAAGCGTTCACTACTTTAGTATGGGTAACAGTGATATCTGATTTTATAAAATGATACGTCTCATCTGTAGCTAAATCCTCATGTACGATGCCTTGCCAGATGAAACCTTTGGTACGCTTGAGTAGCCGCAGCCTCGTGGTATTACTGATGAGTTTCCGGCTGTTGTCCTGCGGAATTTCGTAATTCATGGAGACGGCGTCTATGTCTTCCGTGAGCGTGTTTTTTAAATGCTCCAACTTGACCTTGTCCTCGGGAGTCAAAATATCATCGGCATCCAGCCACAGAATATACTCCTGGGTAGCATATTTAAAGGATTCGTTCCGGGCAGCAGAGAAATCGTCAATCCACTCGAAATCGTAGATATGCTGCGTCCACTTCGCTGCAATCTCCTTGGTGCGGTCTGTGGAGCCGGTATCGACGATAATAATCTCATCGGGAATACCTTCAATGGAAGAGAGGCAATGATCCAGGTTCTGTTCTTCGTTCTTGACGATTAGACATAAACTGATTGATGCCATACCTTAACCTCCGCTGTTAAGACATAAACGGATCAATAACACTCCAGAGAGGGGTGTTACCAACCGGAATGGTAGCAAGCAACTTATTGGTATTCTGATCAATAACTGCAACATTATTAGACGCACCAATGCTTACATAGACCAGATTAGATTGTACACTGTTCCGCAATAAGGTGATGAATGGATTCACGGCAGGAGAGTCTTGATTGGTACCTGCTGTTATCGTGCCGATGACGGCATATGGAGCATTTCCGTCTATGACGCTAACATAATCTCTACTGTAATTGGATATATAGAAGCGGTTAGTCAGCAAATTCCCGGCAATATTAGAACAATTCCGTCCAACAGTAATTGTTCCTATAATGGCATGTGTATTCGAGTTAATAACATTCACAATGCCGGGGTCTGCATAATTGGCTACCCACAGCTGGTCACGCAGGGGATCGATTATAATTCCATGAGGTCTGCCGGTACTAGGGAGAGAGAATGTCGTAACAACTGTATTGTTGTTTCCATCAATAACTGAAACATAGTCACCCGCAATATAAATTCTATTGTTCAGTGGATTGATATCAATCTGAACAGGAAAAGATGTGACATTAGCGATGGTTGTGACCTGACTTGTGGTAATATCTATTTGCCAAATATTATTTGATGCAGCTTGGGAATTAGCCACATATAGCGTATTCGTAAGCGTGTCAATTGCCATCCCTCGCGGCTGTCCTCCAACAGGATAAGTTGCTGTGATCTGGTTCATAATTTCGTCATATTGAATAATGTTGGTGGCGTTAGAGTAATAAAGAAGATGACGCTGAGTATCTATAGTCGCACTTCCGTAGTACGTGCTTGTAATTGCAAAGCTTGTAACGATTTCGTTCGTTAAGGCGTTAATAACAGACACATATTTATTAGTCCCATTAGATCCTACATACAACATTGGAGGATGCATGGTTCCTGAGACACCGGTGAGTCCCGTAGCACCGGTGAGTCCCGTGACGCCGGTGAGTCCGGTGACGCCGGTAAGGCCAGTGACACCGGTGAGTCCGGTGACGCCAGTGAGCCCCGTAGCCCCGGTCTCCCCAGTGAGGCCTGTAGCGCCGGTCTCTCCAGTGAGGCCTGTAGCGCCGGTCTCTCCAGTGAGGCCTGTAGCGCCGGTCTCTCCAGTGAGCCCCGTAGCGCCGGTCTCTCCAGTGAGCCCCGTAGCCCCGGTCTCCCCAGTGAGGCCTGTAGCGCCGGTCTCCCCAGTGAGGCCTGTAGCGCCGGTCTCTCCAGTGAGCCCCGTAGCCCCGGTCTCCCCAGTGAGGCCTGTAGCGCCGGTCTCTCCAGTGAGCCCCGTAGCCCCGGTCTCCCCAGTGAGGCCTGTAGCGCCGGTCTCTCCAGTGAGCCCCGTAGCGCCGGTCTCCCCAGTGAGGCCTGTAGCGCCGGTCTCTCCAGTGAGCCCCGTAGCCCCGGTCTCCCCAGTGAGGCCTGTAGCGCCGGTCTCTCCAGTGAGTCCCGTAGCCCCGGTCTCCCCAGTGAGGCCTGTAGCGCCGGTCTCTCCAGTGAGTCCCGTAGCCCCGGTCTCCCCAGTGAGGCCTGTAGCCCCGGTCTCTCCAGTGAGTCCCGTAGCGCCGGTCTCTCCAGTGAGTCCCGTAGCGCCGGTCTCGCCGGTGAGGCCTGTAGCGCCGGTCTCTCCAGTGAGTCCCGTAGCGCCGGTCTCGCCGGTGAGGCCTGTAGCGCCGGTCTCTCCGGTGGATCCAGTGAAGCCTGTAAAACCAGTAGCTCCCGTGGTTCCAGCCCCTGTCGGGCCTGTGGGTCCTTGTTCACCGATGGGAATCCATGGCCCGTAGTTGTTACCGCCATCCTGGCTGCTGCGGTAATAGAGCGCTGGATTGGAAATATAGAGCTGCTGTACGAAGTCGCCGACGCGAGAGACATAAATCGTCCAGACAGCGGGGTGAGGCAGAGGTGGTTCTCCTGGGGCTGGCGGGCCGTCCTGGGGTGACGGACCGCCCGAGTTACCCGAGCTGTAAACGCCGGGCTGGTTGAAATCTTTCAGCCAACTTCCGGAAAATTCCTTATTGTTAATAGGGAAGACACCGTCTTCCGCATCAAGTACGACATCTCCGGTCTGGCCGTTAACGCTGGTGACGGCCCCGGCAGGCCCGGTAACACCTGTAGGTCCGGTAGGTCCATACAGTGTTTGAAGATTAGCAGCGGTTGTCAGTCTGGAATCCAGCAGCATTTCCTGGCGTGAAATGGTATTCAGCATGGCTCGCGTACTATCATTTACTTCAAGGATCTGAGCGAGTGTGGCAGGTGGACCGGTGAGCCCTGGCAATGTACCCAGAGCGAACTGGATTTTCTCACCTTCTGCATTTAGAATATGGGCTAATCCAAGTTCTTCCATGGCAATGGAAGAGAATAGCAAACTAACGACATCATCCCTTGATAATGTGACTGAGGGCGTGATGTTTGGGATATTGGGATTGGACATGAGGCACCTCCTTAGGATTAGGGCACTATTCAATATATGCGCAGCGTTTCTTGCGGAAACGTATAGTGGCCTACTCTTGGGGTTGGTGACATTTGATATAAATGCATATAAAAGAAAGTAACGGCCCTTCGCGGAGACTCTCCTTTGCAGGGCCATTACTCTCTTTATAAATCTATCAGATCAATTCCCGCCGCCGCTTCAAATACACATACAGCGCGATGCCAGACAGGGAACAGACGGCGGCGCATAAACCGATGAACCCGTACCCCGCCTGGAGTCCGCGTAGCAGACCAAGCTCGGTAGTGGAGCCGTAGAATGCTTTGACGGCTTCAATCACCCAGCCGATAATGTAGTTGCCGATGACGCTGCCGAGGCCCATCAAGGTCACGACAAAGGTAATCGCGGTGTCGCTCCCGTTCGGGTACCGGCGTGCGATGAAGGCCATAACCGTAGGATAGATAATAGCAATCCCGGCCCCGGATAGAGCGAACAGAAAGGCGAGACGCTCCCCGCCGGCCAGGGCGGCGAAGGTGCAGACCGCCGAGAAGCAGGAGAAGATAATCAGCGAGAGCACGAAGCCGATCCGGTCTGTCAGCGCGCCGAGCAAGAGCCGGCCCAGAGAGAATAGCAGGAAAAAGGCCGACAGCATACCGGAGGCGCGGACGGTGTCCCAGGCATAGGCTTTTTCCAAAAAGTTAACCAGCCAGCCGCCCACTGCCAGCTCTGATACCACGCCGAAGGACAGGATCATCACCATCATCCAGAGCGCGGGATCACGCATCAGGGTACGGAAGGAGGTACGGTCCTCGTTCGGCAGATCATCGCCGGGAAACGTGCTGCGCAGCGCCGACAGGATCGGCAGCAGACATAGCGACAGCATGACCAGATACATCCCCCGCCAGTCCAGCGTATGCCCGAATATACTCAGCGACATTACCCCGGTAGCCAACAGCGGTGCAACGGTTGAGCTTAATCCATAAAAGAAGTGGGAGAGGTTCATCATCATCCCCGTGTTTTTGACGAATATGCGTGCCCCCAGAATCGCCAGTCCAATCTCCAGCATCCCGTTCCCGATATACATCAGGAAGTAAGAGGAAGCAAACAGCGGATAGCTGTGCGACAGGTAGATCAATACCCCCGAGAGGACCATGGAAGCGAATGAAATAATAGTGACTGCCTTAATCCCCCATTTGCGGACAAGAACAGCGGTGAACGAGCAGGCGATCAGATAGCCCAGCGCGTTCAGCGAGAGCAGGGTGCCGAGCTGGCCTTCATTAAGGTTGAAGGCGAGCTGAATCCGCGGGATGGCGGGCCCTTTAATATTCTCCGAGATGCCAAAGACGACAAAGCCCAAGAAGATAGTGACAAGTTGCATGATATAAACGGTATTGCGTTTGCTTGCAGAGTTGCGGGACTGAGCCTTCAAGGTAGAGTGCCTCCTGAGTCATTGCTTATTGGAATACGTGTATTGTAGTTAGTTTTCGGGGAAAGGGCAAGGGTTACTTGTTCAATCTCCCTACATAAAGAAAGCCCGCACAGGCAGGGGATGATAACTTTCCTGCGGTGTACGAGCATTTGGAGGAATTGGACCGGTTGAACCGCCTTTGCTCATTTTCTAGCCCTACATTTAAGAGATTCTAAATATGCTTACATTACTGTAAGTATCAGATTGTCCTGTGATTTGCAAGGTTAATCCCGTAATTCCTTGTGCTAAGACTGGGAAAATAAGCTCTGAGTCGGCCGTGGTTACATTTATCAGACCACTGGCCGCCAGCGCCAAGCCGCCAGGTCCTGTAGTTCCTCCGTCTGCTTTATACAGATAAGAGGGGAAGGGAGTAATTGTACCGTTCAAGGTAGGTAAAACAGTTATAATATCAGCACTTGCAGAGGTATCACTAATGTACAATCGAATGTTGTAGGCAACAAAATAAATGCCTGTTTCTGGTATCACTACACTTTGGTTACCTCCGGTACCTCCAAGGGTAATCCCCTGAGCAAATACCGTATTGAACGGGATATTAACCGTGGTGTTATTAGTTACTGTTGTGTTATTGACCGGTACAAATCGACCATGAGTGGCCAATATATTCGGCCCTGTGATTCCGGTAGCCCCAGTGAGGCCAGTAGCGCCGGTAAGGCCAGTAGCCCCAGTGAGGCCAGTAGCGCCGGTAAGGCCGGTAGCGCCAGTGAATCCGGTAGCGCCAGTGAATCCGGTAGCGCCGGTAAGGCCGGTAGCGCCAGTAAGGCCAGTAGCGCCAGTGAATCCGGTAGCGCCGGTAAGGCCGGTAGCCCCAGTGAATCCGGTGGTTCCGGTAGCGCCGGTAAGGCCGGTAGCACCAGTGACTCCGGTGACTCCCGTCGGACCTGTTGCCCCTCCCCCAGGCCCCGTAGGTCCGGTGACTCCGGTTGGCCCCGTAGCCCCTCCCCCTGGACCGGTAGGTCCGGTGACTCCGGTTGGCCCCGTAGCCCCTCCCCCTGGACCGGTAGGTCCGGTCACTCCGGTTGGCCCCGTGGTCCCTCCCCCTGGACCGGTAGGTCCTGTCACTCCGGCTGGCCCCGTTGCCCCTCCCCCAGGCCCCGTAGGTCCGGTCACTCCGGCTGGCCCCGTAGCCCCTCCCCCTGGACCGGTAGGTCCGGTTGGCCCCGTGGTCCCTCCACCGTTATGTTCTCCAAGCAGTTCTTCAGATACTAAGCGGTGAGCGGTGACCAGTTGACCAGTACTACTCTTGCCCCACACCGAAATTTGAACGACATTGCTCAACTCAGTCACACTATCAGATGTAACAAATATAAATTCAAAACCATTAAAATCAGCATAATAATTCTTCGTAATGACTTGATTTGCTGCAAGCTGGACAACTTCGCTAACGTACAAGACCCTTGTTCCCGCATTTAGATAATACCCCTGAATAGATACAGAGAACGCCGAGCTCACGCTGCGATTATCGATTTTAACGGTAACCTGCTGAGTAGGCCTCACTCCGCTAACCGGGTTATTTTCGATCGGTCCTGTTGATAAAAAGGCCATTGCTTGATCACTTCCTGTCCGTATATTTGAATTTCGTTCCATCAGCAGCACACTTAATGATTAATATAGTAATATTCAGACTTACTGGTTTGGTGTGGACTTAGGAAACCCCATATAACCGCAAAAAACCCGCAAGGATACTCTCCTGTGCAGGCTGTTACTTTTTCTTTAGCCTATTTCAAGTTAACGCAGCTCGCTCGGTGTCCGCTGCTTGACCTGCTTGAATACACGGTTGAAGGTGCGGATATTGGTGAAGCCGCATTCCAGGGCGATATCCAGAATGCTTTTATCGGTGCCCAGCAGCAGCCGTTCCGCCTGGTTGACGCGGATGCTGTTCAGGTACGCTACGTAGCTCATGCCTGAGATGCTTTTGAAGAAGCGG
Organism: Paenibacillus sp. FSL H8-0332; assembly: GCF_037963835.1. Lineage (NCBI taxonomy): Bacteria > Bacillati > Bacillota > Bacilli > Caryophanales > Paenibacillaceae > Paenibacillus > Paenibacillus sp. FSL H8-0332. The sequence continues at coordinate 4,906,846 of NZ_CP150145.1, read as the reverse complement.
GAGAAGTAGAACAGACTCATATTGGCGTGACGGGCGGCATCGGCCAGGGTGATGGGGTGCATGTAATGGACATCCAGGTACTCCAGCACCTCCTGCATAATCTTCATATTGGTAATGCGCCGCTTATCCTTGTGCGGATTGACGATATCCAGCGGCATCTGCCGCAGAATGAGCGCACACAGCTCGTGCAGGAGGCCGGTCACCAGCTGTTCGTGATGCGGAAGCTTCTCCAGATGCTCCTTAAGCAGCTCCTGCATAATCGCGGGCAGCCGGGGGTTGCCTTCAACAGGGTCAGATTGGGTCTTGTCCACAAAAGGGGAGGTAAGCCGCATATTCAGCGGCCAGCCCGCAGGAAACCCGATCAGTGAAGGATTGAAAATCACCAGCAGCAGCTTGGACTCGCTGTTCTTGCTGTCATAATAATGAATATCTCCGCTGCTGCATACGGCCAGATCTCCTGCGGTCAGCACCCGTGTCTCGGAGTTGATCCCCATCCGGATCGAACCCTCCAGTACATAGACAATCTCCAGATCATGGTGCCAGTGGGCCAGGAAATCGATATTGCGGCTCACAAAGGCAGTGAAGGGGAACGCTGTTCCATACGTCCGGTTCTCGTGAAAAGCTCTCATGGTTACTCCTGTTCTCGTCCTTCCCGGATGTTCAGCAGGAAGCGGTTTCAGTGATTAGATGCTTTGTGCATAATGTAGTCTTAAATTTAGCAAAAAATGACCATTCCTACAAGCAAAATGACGAGCAAGAAGGCTCGTAATGGATTACAATTTCTTCAGGAAGACCTGATCTGAATCAATCTATAACCCAAACTTGGATAAATAGGACAAAAAGGAGAGTTTGATATGGCAAAGAAGGCATTGATTGTAAAAGGTGGATGGGACGGGCATGAACCGAATGAGGTAGGGGCGCTTTTTGCAGATATCCTTACGAATGAAGGCTTCGAGGTTGAAGTCTCTGATACGCTGGACAGCTTCAATGATGCGGAGGCGCTGAAGGCACTGAACCTGATTGTACCGGTCTGGACCATGGGCGAAATCAAGGGGGAGCAGTGCTCGGCGGTTCTGGCGGCTGTGGCTTCCGGTGTAGGCATCGCGGGCTGTCACGGCGGGATGTGCGACTCCTTCCGTACCAATACGGAATGGCAATTTTTGACCGGATCGCAATGGGTGGCACATCCCTTCAACGATGGGGTGGATTATGAAGTGAACATCGTGAAATCCGGCTCCAGCCCGATTGTAGAAGGCATGCAGGACTTCATGGTGAAGTCGGAGCAGTATTATCTGCATGTCGATCCGGCGGTGAATGTACTGGCTACCACTACTTTTGTAATGAGTGAAGGGGAGCATTCGGCCAATGGTGTAATCACAATGCCGGTGGTCTATACGAAGAAATGGGGCCAGGGCAAGGTATTCTATAACGCGCTTGGACATCATGCGGATGTGTTCGATATCCCGGAGGCCAAGGAACTGATGCGCCGGGGCTTCTTGTGGGCAGCCAAATAAACGAAGGACAAGGTGGGAAACAGCGTGCGTAAAGTAAAAATCGGGATTGTCGGCTGCGGGAATATCAGCGGCATTTATTTTGAGAATTTGACGGGAACCTTCAAGAATACAGAGGTCTACGCTTGTTCGGATCTTAACCTGGAGCGGGCGCAGCAGGCCGCAGAACAGTACGGGGTTCCGAATGTGTGGACGACAGCGGAGCTGCTGGCTTCGGAGGAGATTGAGATTGTCGTGAATCTGACCACGCCCAATTACCACTTCGAGGTGTGTAAGCAGGCGCTGCTGTCAGGCAAGCATGTATATGTGGAAAAGCCGCTATCCCTGTCGCTTGAACATGGGAGCGAATTGGTGGAGCTGGCTAAGGAAAAAGGATTGTTCATCGGCTGCGCGCCGGACACCTTCCTCGGAGCCGGCCTGCAGACCTGCGCGAAGCTGATCGCGGACGGATATATCGGAGAGCCGGTAGCGGCGACAGCCTTCATGCTCTGCCACGGACATGAGAGCTGGCACCCGGACCCTGAGTTCTATTACCAGGCCGGCGGCGGCCCGATGTTCGATATGGGACCGTATTATCTGACGGCTCTGGTATCTTTGCTTGGTCCGGCCACTACGGTATGCGGCATGACCAAAACCTCCTTCCCCACCCGGACGATTACGAGTGAGAAGAAGTTCGGCAAGGTGGTGGATGTCGAAGTGCCTACGCATGTGGCCGGAACGATTCAGTTCGCCAGCGGTGCCGTGGCTACGATGATTACCAGCTTCGATGTCTGGCACAGCACGCTGCCGCGAATCGAAGTCTACGGCTCGCTGGGCACCTTGATTGTGCCGGACCCGAATACCTTCAGCGGACCCATCCTGCTGCGTCCGGCCCATAGTCCGGAATTCAAGGAAATCCCGGTGGTTCACAGCTATGAAGGCAACAGCCGGGGCATTGGCGTGGCAGATATGGCCCGCTGCATCGAGACCGGAGAGACCCCGCGCGCAAATGGCGAGCTGGCGAATCATGTGCTGGAGATCATGCACGCCTTCCATACCAGCTCCGATTCGAAGCGCTATGCCGAGCTGACCACCACCTGCGAGCAGCCGAAGCCGCTGGCTCCGGGACTGATTAAGGGATATTTGGAGTAAACGAGAGTAAGAGAGTTATAGAGTTATAAAGAGATAAAAGAGGTATAGAAAGATACAGAGAGATTCAAAGAGATTCAAAGAGGTATAAAGAGGTACGGTGAGGTAAAGAGGGCTAGTAATAGGCAGCGTTTCTGTCTCCGGCATTCGGGGAGGGGGCGCTGTTTTTTTATTGTTTGGGAAATTATGAGAGTGCACTCGAATTCACCTAACGCGTGCTAAATAAGCTAAGGAGGAGCAATAGTGCACCTGAATTCAGTGAGAGCGGGCTAAAAGAGGCAATGAAGAGCAATAGTGCACCTCATTATGCCGGATGCCGCCAGAAGTAGACGAATGGAGAAGGGGGAGGGCAATCAGCTGTGCACTTCGTCGCGCCAACTGCGGAACAAAGTCGTTGTCCCTCGCCTCGCCACCGCTCCGTTGCGGCCTGCTTGAAGCAAGTGGAAAAAGGGCACTTGCTTTAACGCAGAAATACAAAAGTAGGACAACGAGTGGAAAAAGTACATTTAATTTTGCTTCAAATGCCCTATTTATCCAATTAAATTCCCTCTGAAGCCTATTTGACGGAATTTAAATGTACAATTTCCACCTGCTGACCTTATATCCGCGAGCTTCCTGCCGCCAACTACCAATCAACTACCTACCCAGTAACTAACTATCTACCACTCCACCATCTACCAAATCACCCGTTAATCCCATGCTGGGCCAGCTACTTATCCACTCCCTGATCCACCCACTAAATCACCCGTTAATTCACCTGCTAATTATACTCCGCAAGGATAATTGGTAACCTGATTTGAGCTGGCGGCAGCAATGCTGCGACTGCAGTTCGCTCATGGCAGTCAGTATTACTATGCATCATCCTCCAATAGTCAGCTAGTCAACTCTGCAACATCTTCCAATAGTCAGCCATATTGACAACCTGTATATACAGGTTTACACTGTGTGAGGTGTTTGATCTTGTATATACAAGTGTAATGAATGACAATAAAGCGATTTTTGCTGGAGGACAACACAGAAATCTACATGGAGGTGCTAACTTTGAGCCAAGCCCGGCATTCGGAATGGTGGCGGCGGTCCACAGTGTATCAGGTGTACCCGAAGAGTTTCAAGGATACGACGGGTATCGGAACAGGAGATATAAGAGGTCTGACGGAGAAGCTGGATTATTTGCAGGAGCTGGGGATTGATATCGTCTGGCTGCAGCCGGTATATGTCTCGCCCGGACATGATAACGGTTACGATGTTGCCGACTATGAGCGGATTAACCCGGATTTCGGTACGATGGAGGATTTTGACGAGCTTGTGGAGGAGCTGCACCGGCGCGGAATGAAGCTCATGACGGATATCGTAGTCAACCATACCTCGACAGAGCATAAGTGGTTCAAGCAGGCGATCTCCAGCCCGGATAATCCGTACCACGATTATTATATCTGGAAGGACCCGGCGCCAGGCGGAGGAGTACCGAACAATTGGCAGTCGAAGTTCGGCGGTCCCGCCTGGCAGTACGATGAGGCGTCAGGCCAATATTACCTGACCCTGTTCGACAAGACTCAGGCGGATTTGAACTGGGAGAACGAGCAGGTCCGCCTAGCGGTGAACGAGATGATGCTGTTCTGGGCCCGCAAAGGGGTGGACGGCTTCCGTATGGACGTCATTAACTTAATCTCCAAGGACCAGCGTTTCCCGGATGATGACGGGAGTGTGCCGCCGGGCGACGGACGGAAGTATTACACAGACGGTCCACGGGTCCACGAATACATCCGGGCAATGTACGACGAGGTATTTGGCCCGCATGAGCTGGTTACGGTCGGTGAGATGTCCTCTACGACACTTGAGCAGTGCATTCGTTATTCCAATCCTGAGCGGCGTGAATTCTCTATGACCTTCAACTTCCATCATCTGAAGGTGGATTATCCGAACGGCCGGAAGTGGGAGCTAATGCCTTATGATTTCGAAGCACTCAAGCGGCTGTTCAGCGAGTGGCAGAGCGGGATGCAGGAGGGCGGGGGCTGGAACGCTTTATTTTTCAACAATCACGATCAGCCTCGCGCGCTCTCCCGGTTCACAGATGACACGGCGTACCGCGAGGAGAGCGCCAAGCTGCTGGCGACCACACTGCATGGACTTCAGGGGACACCGTATGTCTATCAGGGTGAAGAAATCGGGATGCCGAATCCCAAGTGGCGGGGTATTGAAGAATTCCGTGATATCGAGTCGCTGAATATGTACCGGATTCTGTGTGAGCAGGGAGCAAGCCCCGGGGAGGCCCTCGCGATTCTGCAGGAACGTTCAAGGGACAACTCAAGGACGCCAATGCAGTGGGATGACAGCGTGAATGCAGGCTTCACCACCGGGACTCCTTGGCTAAAAGTGGATGAGCGGTATCCGGACATCAATGTGCAGAAGGAGCGGGAACTGCCCGATTCCATCTTCCATCACTACCGCAAGCTGATCGCTCTGCGAAAGGCGCATGCGGTCTTCACCGACGGCATCTACCGCAGACTGGACGAAGCACATCCCGAGGTGTTCGCTTATGCACGGATGGGGGACGGCGAGGCGCTGGTGGTGGTCTCGAACTTCAGCAGTAAGGAAATCACCTTCCGGCTCGCGGATCATCACTGGGCAGACTTAAGCGCAGCGGGTCAAGACAAGCTTCTGCTCGGCAATACGGGAGAGGATCTTGCATTCACGCAAGAGCTGCGGTTAAGCCCGTACGCCTCATATATGTGGCTGATTAGTCAGAACTGAGGAAGCCATTCCTAAGGAAATATACTTATAGAAGCAATATCAACAAAAGCAATATCAACTAAGCATTTATCAACTACGCGAGGAGTGAAAATATGGCTATAGACCGCAAAAATGTTGAAGAGATTGTCCGGGCGGTTGGAGGCAAGGAGAATATTGAGGTTGCGACGCATTGTGTGACCCGGCTAAGATTCTCACTCTATGACGAGAGTAAGGTAGATTCGGCGGCGCTGGACGCAAATGACCTCGTGAAAGGACAATTCTCTTCCCAGGGGCAATTCCAGATTGTAATCGGTCCGGGCACGGTAGATAAAGTATATGACGAGATGATTCAACTGACCGGCGGCTCCCGCTCCTCCAAGGATGAGGTGAAATCAGCCGCTGCCCGCAAGCAGAACCCGCTTCAGCGGGCGATCAAGACACTGGCCGATATTTTCATTCCAATTCTTCCGGCCATCGTTACGGCGGGTCTGCTTTTGGGGATCAATAACCTGCTGACCGGCCCGGGGATCTTCTTCAGCCAGTCACTGGTGGATGTCTATCCGCAGTGGAAAGATATTGCAGCGATCATCAATACGATTGCCAGCACGGCGTTTACCTTCTTGCCTGCGCTGATCGGCTGGGCCGCCGTGACCCGCTTCGGGGGCAGTCCGCTGCTTGGGATTGTGCTGGGTCTGATTCTGGTGCATCCAGACTTATTAAGTGCTTACAGCTATGCTAACGCTTCTACGGAAGGGACGGTTCCAACCTGGAATCTGTTCGGCTGGCATCTGGAGCGGATCGGTTATCAGGGGCAGGTCCTGCCGGTCCTGGTATCGGCCTATATTCTGGCCAGCATTGAGAAATTCCTGGATAAGCGGGTCCATGATTCGATCAAATTGCTCGTGGTCGCACCCGTGACTCTGCTGATTACAGGGTTCCTAGCCTTCACCATCATCGGACCGGTTACGTTCGGCATTGCGAATGCCATTACCTCCGGGCTGATCTATGTTTTCGATCATTTCGCCATACTCGGCGGCTTAATCTACGGCGGATTCTATTCGTTGCTGGTCATTACGGGCATGCATCACACCTTCCTGGCCGTGGATGTTCAGCTAATCGGCAGCGAAGGTGGTACCTTCCTCTGGCCGATGCTGGCGCTCTCCAACATTGCCCAGGGGGCGGCCGCACTCGCTATGATGTTCGTGATTAGAGAACAGAAGACGAAAGGGCTGGCGGTGACCTCCTCCGTCTCGGCCTTCCTTGGAGTCACTGAGCCTGCGATCTTCGGGGTGAATATCCGCTACCGCTATCCGTTCATCTTCGGAATGATCGGCTCCGCAATAGCCGGTGTGCTGCTCACCGTGAATCAGGTCCGGGCCACTTCCATTGGGGTAGGCGGGATTCCCGGCTTCCTGTCGATCTTCCCTAACCAGTGGGGCGTATTCTTCATCGGGATGGCGATTGTACTGATTGTGCCGTTTGTTGCCACGGTGCTGTATGGCCGGGCAGTTGTGCAGCGTGCAGCGAAAAGCCCGTCAGAGACAACAGACCTGACGGATGCTAAGCCTGCGGCCAAAAGCGGGGAACTGAACAGCCGCAGCTCCGTTCAAGGCTCGCAGGAGCAGGAGCCAGTGAATATTCTGGAGCTGGCGTCACCGCTGAGCGGAACTGCGGTACCGCTGGAGCAGGTTCCTGATCCTGCTTTTGCCGAGAAGCAAATGGGTGACGGGATTGCCATTGAACCATCGGAGGGCAAGGTATTCGCTCCATTCGATGCTACCGTTGCCCATGTGATTAAGAGCAAGCACGCGCTGATTCTGGAGCACGCCAGCGGAGTCCAGGTGCTGATCCATGTCGGGATTAACACCGTGTCGCTAAAAGGCGAAGGGTTCAAAGCGCGCAAGGAGAGTGGCGATAAGGTACAAGCCGGGGAGCTTCTCCTGGAATTCGATATGGAGGCCATCCGCGCCGCAGGATATCCATTAATCACTCCAATCATTATCCCTGCCGGGCAGGAGATGGTGGAGCGGATTGAGGAGCGGACCGGACCTGCCACCGCGAAACAGACAAGCATTCTGACCGTTCACCTGAAGGGTTGAGCTGAGCGGATCAGGCATACAATATAAGGAATGGAGGACAGCCCTGCGGGGCTGTTTTTCTACAATTATAAGAATTATATACTCTGTCCTGCAGCCAGGGCGTGTTACAATATAGGGCGGTGATTATAAATGAGAGAGAATATATATTTACAGATCTATACGGAATATAGCAACCGTATTCATTCCGGCCAGCTTGCGCCCGGAACCAAGCTGCCCTCCGAGAGTGAGCTGGCGGAGGCTTATAAGACTTCGCGGGAGACGGTGCGCAAGGCGCTGAATCTCTTGTTCCGTGAGGGCTATATTAACAAGATCAAAGGCAAAGGCTCGTTCGTGCTGGATATGACGAGGCTGGATTTCCCGGTGACCGGACTGATTTCATTTCAGGAAATGTCCGGGACGCTGGGGGTTCCCTCGCGGACACTGGTGGAGGAGACGGTCCTGGAGCCGGCAGGCTCCCTGCTGGCCAGACAACTGCATATCGCCGAAGAGACTCCGGTGTGGAAGGTGATCCGTGCCAGAGAGATTGAAGGCGAGCGGATTATTCTGGACAAGGACTATTTCCGGTCCGATATCGTTCCCTTCCTCAGCAAGGAGATCGCAGCAGGCTCTATTTATGAATATCTGGAGACGGATCTGGGTCTTAAGATCAGTTATGCCAAAAAGCTGATTTCCGTTGAGCCCTCGACCGGGGAGGATCAGCGCCTGCTGGACCTGAAGCAATACCTGCATATCGTCGTGGTGCGGAACTATGTGTATCTGGAGAATACGGTGCTGTTTCAATATACGGAATCCCGGCACCGGCTGGACAAATTTCAATTTGTGGATTTTGCCAGAAGGGTTAGGCGGTGAATGCTCAGGAACAGGCTGGCGGATAAGCATTCCTGACCTAGCTGAATATGAAGCACCATAAGGCAGGGCGTTCACGTATAATCGTGCGCTCTGCTTCTTTTTTATGACTTTTTGTAGGAATTGCCGACAATTTTCGATCGTTTGTGAGAATTTTGTGAGAATGATTTGCTTTTATTAGGTATAGGCTTGCATTTCAATGATGAAGAATGGAGTGAGACAATGAAGCGTAAGAAGCTGCTCGCACTGCTAATGGTGCCCACAATGATCCTGTCTATGTTTCCTGCACCCCTGGCTGTACATGCAGATTCAACAGATTGGGGAGCAAGGGCTGCCTATGGCGGGGAAGGCGGAACAGAGCTTTTCCTGGGAGGCAAATTCATTGAACTGGGGATAAGCAACTGGGGGAATTTCGGTACGATGGGCAGTAAGCCCGCTAATTTCCGTGGAACGAGTTCCAGACCTTATCTGGGAATGAGTGCGGATCATGACGGATATGGAACAGGCAAAGATCTGCCAGTCGATTATTATTTGCCGGGCACCCCTGAAGAACGGTTCGCGGTAGGCTACCAGATCGGCGACAATACATATGCGAAGTCCAATTCAGCGCAGATGCGCTCGATGGATATGCCGACCACCGTTGTAAATACCTCGCAGACGGATAAAGGAATTCTGAGTGCGACTACGGTATCCACATGGACTGACACTATGGAGATTAAGCAGGTAATCAGCTTTGGGGAGAACCAGAAATTCTACCGCAATGATGTGACTATTACCAATCTTACAGATAAGAATTGGGACGGGGCGCGGTATATGCGCTCAATGGACCCGGATAATACGGTGGATCAAGGAGGGGCATATGTCACCTCTAATATTGTGACCCACACCATTGAGGAAGATCGCGCTGCAGTCGTGAAGGCGAGTACGATTGCTGATAATGATCCGCTGTACAAGGCCTTTAATTCAAGAGCCCCAATCTTCTTCTATTCCAGTGATCCACGGGCTAAGGCTTCCGTCTTCGGGTTTACCAATATAAACCCTTATGCGCTGGAAGCTTACAACAGTCCGAAGGCGAAGAACGAGGAAGTCAAGGCTGATGCAGGGATTACCATGACCTGGGATTCCGGTACGCTGGCTCCGAACGCGAGCAAGAAATTCACCTATTACACGAGTCTCGATGAGAGGGATTTCAGTGAAGTCATCTCTGACATTGAGCTGGATGAAGGCGCCAGCACCGAGCTGGTGGAAGCCAAGGCGAATGATGGGACAGTTACCGGTAACCAGAAGGTAAAAATAGTCGGTGCAACCCTTGTTGCTCCTATTGATCCAAGCCATATCCGTATCAACAATCTGCCGGAAGGACTTAATTTCGCAGTAACCCGGCTAAGTGATACGGAGCTTAACTTCACACTGACTGGTGCGGCGGTTGATCACGGCAAGGATGCGACAACGAAGAACCTGTCCGTTACGGTTGATAAGGAGAATCTGCTGGGGATCTCCTCCGGTCTGACGACCAAGACCTTCAGTGTAACGTTCAGAGATCCTGCGGCGCTTAGCCTGAATAAAGGGATTGTATCCGAATCGGTCTATGGCTCGGGTGAAATCACTGAAACGCTTGGCGTGACGCTGACTGGCGGAAAATTCGCCGAAACGGTTGGTGCAGAGGATGTGTTGATTCATGGTCTTCCAGCCGGTCTTGGCACGGAAGTGACCCGAGTCTCTGATACGGAGCTTACACTGAAGTTCACAGGTTCAGCTACGGTGACCAGCGATGTCTACGGAGCTTATGTAACCGTAGCTTCCGGCAAGCTTGCAGGAAGCCCGGCGGACTTAAGCACGAACACCTTCAAATTAGATTTCATGGACAAAGAGCCTTATCTGGTGGTCAAGACACCGCAGCTCTATGAATCAGATCTGAATGATGGCACGATCGGGGATGTGCTTGTTCTTGAACTGAAGAACGGTTCTTTCGATGAGTCGGTTATGGATGCCATCGAAGCGGTGAATTGGCCGCCGGGCCTTACGCCGGGCAAGATTACCGTGGATTCTCCGACACAGATTACGGTAGCTATTGCCGGACAGGCAACCAGCCATAAATCTGCTGACAGCGTGGATCGGGCAGCGGTTACGCTAGCAGGCATTCCGTCGGGAACCTTCGCTATTCTGTTCCGCTCTCCTCCGGCCGCGATTGCCGCGTCTCCTGATGTAATTCAAGATGCAGGTGACGGCTCAGCGGCAGAGACGCTGACGGTGACCCTGCGTAACGGATTATTTACTGAAGAGGTCGAAGGCGGCGTAAACGTCAATAATATGCCTGAAGGTTTAAGCTTCAGCGTGGTGCGAATTAGCGGCACGGTACTGGAGATTCATTTCAGCGGTCAGGCGGCTGGAAAATACGAGGCATCTGCTTTTGCTTCAGTCACGGTAGATCCTTCTATTATTGTAGACGGGGTTAAGCTGGTGACCTCCAATAACGTTGATCTGCAGTTACCGGGTGCTGGTGCACTGGTGAAACGCGATATGGAAGCCTTAACCTGGGAGTTAATCCGTAAGGACAATGCCCTGCAGAGCTCTGTGCTGAGCGGATTAGATTTACCTCTAAAAGGAGCGGGCGGCAGCACGATTACCTGGACCTCCACCAATGGAACGGTCGTTGCCACAGACGGGACGGTGACAAGACCGCTGTTCAATACAGGCGATCAGCCGGTTACATTGACTGCGGTGCTGAAGAATGGGGCATCCGAGCTAACGAAGACCTTCGAGCTGATTGTCAAAAAGCAGGCCGGAACCCACAAACAATCGGTAACCGAAGACACTTACCTGCTTACCTGGAATACGATCCGCGAGGAGAATGTGAAGCAGGAATCCGTAACCTCTGCGGTGTATTTGCCGAAGAATGGGACGAATGGCAGCACGATCACCTGGACCTCCTCGGATGAAGAGGTGATTGCCACTGACGGAACGGTAACACCACCTTCCTTTTCAAAAGGGGACCAGACGGTAACCTTAACAGCGGTCATCCGTAAGGGAGACAGCGTGCTGACCAAAGAATTCGTTCTCACGGTCATCAAGCGTCCAATGACGGACGAAGAGTCTGTAAATGAGACCTTGGCCAAGCTGAACTGGGACATGATCCGGGCAGATAATGAGAAGCAGGAGCAGGTCCTGACGGATCTTGACTTGATTACCGAAAGCACCAGCGGCAGCACGATCACCTGGACCTCCTCCCAGGAATCGGTTATTACGCCGGACGGTGGCGTGAAGCGCCCTGCCTATGCAGATGGAGACCAGAAGGTTACCCTGACAGCAACGGTGACCAAAGGCAGTGTGACCTATCTCAAAGAGTTCGTAGTGACCGTGAAGGCTAAGCGGGAGAGCATCGACGATCAGCTTGATGAAGCTATGAAGCTGCTGAGAATCGGCTATAAAGGACAGGATTCGGCCAAGAGTGTAACGCAGGATGTTGAGTTGATCTCGAAGGGCTACTATGACTCCGAGGTCGTATGGACGAGCCACCGCAGCGATATTGTCAGCAGCACTGGTGAAGTTCAGCGTCCGCTCAAGGATACAGTGGTAAGATTGACAGCACGTGTTGCGAAGGAAGGCTTCTTCCGGGAGCAGGACTTCTACATTACGGTCAAAGGAACGAGCACGGTCGATCTTCCTCAGGATGAGGTGAATATCAAGATCGGTTATGCTCCTGGAGATTCAGAGGAGTCGGTGACCCGGAATCTGTTCCTGCCTAAGACCGGTGACACCGGATCTGTGCTGACCTGGACTTCGAACAAGCCGGATATTCTGACGAATACCGGACGGGTTAAGCGACCGGGGCCGGATGAAGAGGATGTTACGGTAGAGCTTACTGTACAGCTCGCAGACCCGGAGCATCCGGGCGAGACCATAGTCAAGAAGTTTACCCTTCTGATCAAAAAACTCAGTGACCAGGAAGCGGCAGAGGAAGCGGCCAGAACTACAGGAATCCATCCTGCGGCAACGTTCGCTGAGGGAGATACCTGGGAGAGTGTCACTGAAGCCTTCGTATTGCTTCAGACTGGCAAATACGACACTAAGATTACCTGGACCTCAAGCCTGCCTTCGGTGATTGCCGTCCAGCAGGATGCGGAAGAGGCCAAGGGCAATGTAACGCCTCCGGCCCAGGATACGAATGTCATTCTGACCGCTACCTTCACCCGGAACGGTAAGAGTGCAGTGAAGCAATACCTGCTGATTGTGAAGGCGAAAGGCGTAGTCAAGGAAGGTGCCGTTCGTGAAGCAACGTCCAGACAAGCTGGACTGTCCACCCTTAATGACGGCAAGCCGCTGGAGCAGGGCGTGATGATTCTTAGAACGAACCTGTCAGATGGAACGAAGATTGACACCATTGTGATTGATGAGAATGAAGTATATAACCTTGTGGAAGGCGTGAATCCGGATGACCCGGATGCAGCCAACCGGAGTGTAACTATCACCCACGTGGACGATATGGCTGCTCGTGCGGATGAGATTGCAGTTGAAATTCCATCCACCGCCGTTTCGATTCTGGCCGGGCGTAAGGCTTCACTGGACATTGTAACTGCACACGGTTCGATCCATCTGGATGCAGCCAGCCTGGCACAGCTCGATGCCACCACTACCGACTTGTATTTCCGGATTGTACCGGTGAAGAACGCGCAGGCGAAGGCGAACGTCCAGAGCAACGCGATCCTGAATGGTACCTCCAAGCTGGGGCTGGCCAGTGACAAGACACTTCAGAATCTGGGTTCGCCTCGCGAGATTGAGACGAACTATAGCAAGATCAATACCCAGATTCAACTGCCGTTATCCGAGTTCGCTAAGCAGATTCCGCTGCAAAGCTCCGGGGTGCGCGACGCCTTCCTGGATAGCTTGCGGGTGTACGTTGAACACAGCGATGGCGAGATTACATTCTACACTCCAGAAGTTGTGTATAATCGGGGCGGCGAGCCTGTAGCGCTGGAGATTCAGATTAACAAATTCAGTACCTTCCAGATTGTGCGGATTACAGATAAGGCTGCGGAGCCTGTTAAAGAAACTGAACCCGCACCTACAACTGCACCTGCAACTGTCCCTGGGGTAAAAGGCGAGATAGTTCCTTGGGCCAGTGTAGAGCTGACTGCGGATCAAGTGAAGGAATTGCAGAATAAGCGCGGAGAGATCGTGGTGGAGTCTGGTCAAGGTAAGGTTAGACTGGATGCTGCTGCTATCGATCTGACAGAGGTCAGCAAGCAGTTTGGCCTTGCGAATATGAAGACGGAAGACATTGTCTTCTATGTCGAGCTGGCAGCCTCTGCTCCGGGCAACCTGGAGGCCTTCAAGCTTGCAGCCGCGAAGCAGAAGGTGCAGCCTGGTAACACTCTGGTGAACTTCTCTATTAAGGCGAAGTATCAGGGACAGACGGTACAGGTAACCAGCCACGGCTGGGCGAAGTACGAGCTTCAAGTGCCAGCAGATATGAAGATTACGACTGGCGTACTGTACCGGGATGGTAGAATCTATCATCAGCCAACCTATGTAACCGTTAAAGACGGACGTTATTACGCTAGGATCAACAGTCTGGAGAGCGGGGAATTCGGCTTGATCTGGAATCCGCTCGAATTCCCGGATGTGGTGAAGCACTGGAGCAAGCCGGATGTGAATGATATAGGCTCAAGACTGGTGGCGAGCGGCACGAAGGAAGCGGTCTTTGAACCGCAGCGGGCGATCACTCGGGCTGAGTTCACTGCTATGCTGGCAAGAGCGCTTGGCATTGTTACCCATGGGGAGCAGCCAGTCACGTTCAGTGATGTCTCCGCAGACGGATGGTACGGGCTGGAGCTTCAGGTTGCCATCGAGAACGGCCTGATTACCGGTTATCCGGACGGAACCTTCAGACCAGGCAACAACATCTCCAGACAGGAAGCTATGGCGATTGTCAGCAGAGCCTTAAGTATTACAGAGCTGAAGTCTTCGCGCAGCGAAGAGCAGACTCAGCAGCTGCTGAAGTCCTTCGCCGATTCTGCATCCGTAGCCAAATGGGCGATTGCTAATGTGAAGCAGAATCTGGCGTCCGGCATTATTCTGGGCAGAGACGAACAGCGTCTTGCGCCGAACGAGAATATTACTCGTGCCGAGGCATCGGCGGCGATCCGCAGATTGCTGATTCAATCGAATCTGATTAATCCGTAAGTATAAGCATCACATAACCATTAAATAAGCAAGATCAGGGTCGTCCCTCAATCCAGATTATGGTTGGGGGACGGCTTTTTGTTAACTTTTGAGACTACTATAGGGCAGACGGTAAACTCCGCAAAAAATGACCATTTCCTCAAGCAAAATGACGAGCAAACGGTGCTTTTTTCCAGTACAATCGATTGTAGACGGGAATTGTACATTTTTTCAGGGGAAGTTCTTTAGTCTGCGCATAGGAAAGTTCAATTCGGGCTTGTAAAATAACACTAGCGATTGTAAACGCTTGCTTTCATTCCAGAGGAGGGTATGATGCAATCCATGAATGTGCGGAATCCCGTTATTGCCGGGTATTATCCGGACCCCAGTGTGGTCCGTGTGAATGAAGATTTCTATCTGATTAACAGCACCTTTGAATATTTTCCGGGTGTGCCTATCTTCCATAGCAGGGACCTGATCGACTGGACCCCGATAGGGCATGTGCTGACCCGCCAGTCCCAGCTGGATCTGCGGGCGACCAAGAGCTCATCTGGCATCTACGCCGCCACCATCCGTTATCATGACGGGCGATTCTACATGATTACTACAGATGTCAGAGGCATCGGCAATTTCTATGTGACTGCGGACAAGCCTGAAGGGCCCTGGTCTGATCCGATTCTGCTGCCGCACGGGGGCATTGACCCTTCCTTGTTCTTCGATGATGACGGGCGTGCCTATGTTACGGTGCAGAACGGTGCAGGCTATGAGTCGCACATTATCCAGTATGAGATTGATGCGCTGTCCGGTGAAGTGCTGTCGGAGCCGGTTAACATCTGGAGCGGCGATGACGGCCCGTGGGTCGAAGGCCCGCATCTGTACAAGATCAAGGGCATCTACTACCTGATGACCGCCTCCGGCGGCACGGCGGGCGATCACCGCGAGATTATTGCCCGCAGCAGCAGCCCTTACGGCCCGTTCGAGGACAAGCCGGAGCCGATCCTGACCCACCGGGGACTGAATGACCACCCGGTACAATGCCTTGGACATGCCGATCTGGTGGAGGATACGTCCGGGCAGTGGTGGGCCGTCTTCCTGGGCATGCGCCCGGTGGAAGGCCGCTATTCCCCGCTGGGCCGGGAGACCTTCCTGGCTCCGGTCACCTGGACGGAGGACGGCTGGCCGATGATTGACAATAATGAAGGCACCGTTATTGCAGAGGGTGAATCCAGCCTGGACAGCCTTGTGCTGCGCTTTACGCCAGGGGACGGCTTCGGGCCGGAGTGGGCCTTCCTCCGCGCCTATGAAGCGGAACGGTATTCCTGGACCGAGCGGGAAGATAGCCTCACCGTGCGCGGGAATGCTTACACGCTGGACGATGAAGCACCGGCTGTGTTCGCGTGCCTCCGCCAGCAGCATCACCGGATGGAACTGGGCGTCAGCCTTGACTTCACGCCGGTGACCGAAGGCGAGCATGCCGGACTGGCTGCGCGGCTTAACAACCGCGGATATCTTTTCTGGGGACTTACTTGCCGCAGCGGCCGCCGGGTGATGGAGCTTGTAGTGAAGAACGGCGAGGAGCGGCAGGTTCACCAGTATGAGGTAAGCGGTGAAGGTGCCGTTCAGCTTCGCCTCCGCTGCGACGGCCATCACTACCACTGCTCCTATTCGGCAGATGGGGTGTCCTGGCATGAAGTCCCGGAGAAGGTTCATGTATCGGTCCTGTCCCCGGAGGTCAACGGCGGCTTCACCGGTGTCTGCCTCGGCGTACACGCCTCGGGCAACGGTACAGAGGATGCCAGCCCTGCTTATTATGAAGGATTCTATTATTCCCATATCAAAGGAGATGCCTTATGAATCAGCAACAACCCCCTAAGCCTAATCAACCGATCGTAACTCACATCTATACAGCGGACCCGTCCGCCCATGTCTATGAAGGTAAAATCTATATCTATCCTTCCCACGATCTGGATCATGACGAGCCGAGCAATGATAACGGCGACCAGTATAAAATGGAAGACTACCATGTTCTCTCGATGGACAGCTTCGATTCCCCGGTGGTTGATCACGGCGAAGCGCTGCATGTGAGAGATATTCCATGGGCTTCCAAGCAGCTCTGGGCACCAGATGCCGCTTATAAGAATAACACCTACTATCTGTTCTTCCCGGCCCGCGACCATGACGGCATCTTCCGTCTTGGTGTGGCAACGTCGGAGTCTCCCGCAGGCCCGTTCTCCCCGCAACCGAATTATATGGAAGGCAGCTTCAGTATTGACCCGGCCGTACTGGTGGATGAGGACAACCAGGCGTATATCTATTTCGGCGGACTCTGGGGCGGCCAGCTGGAGAAATGGCAGACCGGCAGCTTCGTGTCGGATGCGGAAGGACCGGCTGCCGACCAGCCGGCGCTTGGACCGCAAGTTGCGCTGCTTAGCGACGATATGCTGTCCTTCCAGGGCAAGCCTGCCGAGATCTCTATTGTGGATGAAGAGGGGAATCCGATTCTGGCCGGGGATGAGGAGCGCAGATATTTTGAAGGCCCGTGGATGCACAAATATAACGGCGATTACTACCTGTCCTACTCAACAGGAACCACGCATAAGCTCGTGTATGCAATCGGCAAGAATCCGATGGGACCGTTCACGTTCAAGGGCGAGATTCTCTCACCGGTTATCGGCTGGACAACCCATCATTCCATTGTGCAAGTGGAAGACAAATGGTATCTGTTCTATCACGACAGCTCCTTGTCGGAAGGCGTCAACCACAAGCGCTGCGTGAAATACACCGAGCTGAAATACAACGAAGACGGCACGATCCAGAGTATCAATCCTTATCCGGATGCGGAGTAAGCTGGCGGATAGATTAGCAGAGTAGATAGGGTTACAAGAATAGCGTGGAATGAGGTAACATAGGATAAGACATGAGGCAGCTCCTGGCGGGCTGCTTTTTGTCGTGGGCAAGATGCGAGTGGAGCGAATGTGTGCGAAAAACTGAATACATTGGGCAGCGTGGGTGTGTTTGGCATGAGGAGATGTTAGTCGGGTTCGGCTATACGGGATACAGTTGGATTTTCTCCACTTGCTGTTTGAGGAATGGAACATTCCAGAACAATAGTTGGAAAAACGTCACTTAATTCCTGCTAATTCTCCCAAAACAGCAAAAGTGCCAATTTTAGTTGTTGTTTCTCCACTTGCTTCCGGCAAGTACTAAGGCTGGAGGGTAGGAGTAGAGCAGATCGCAGGAGAAGAGGTGTAGAGTAGCAATCAGCAGAGCCAGCCCCCAATCACTCATTACGAGATACCACACTACTTTCCTTTAATTTGACCCGCGAATCTTTAATTTGGCTTCTATTAAATTGGGTTTGAGCTGCTATATAGTAAACTTGGATGAACAATAAATAGGAGGATAATGGAATTTATTGTTAATTAGTAAGTTGCAATGTTATTTAGTATGTGTAATCAGTTAGTGCGAGTAGTTAGTGTGATGATTTCGATGGTCAAGAAGCCGGTTGTTATGAATGCGTTCTCATTAATCTGAAGAATGAGGAGAGTGAACAATGGTAGCTACATCCCGAACACACAGAATTCGTAAGCTGACTTCAGCGGTATTAGGCACAGCGCTGCTGGTGACCCTGCTGCCGCAGACAGCCATGGCCGGAGATACCTGGCCGTTCAAAGGTGAAAGCGCACACGGTGCAAATCAGCCTAGCGTACATGGCTATACCAGCCAGCACATTGCGGACTGGAGTCCGCAGAGAGATCAGGACGCGGCACTGCTGCGCTCCAGGGTACCCTTG
Organism: Paenibacillus sp. FSL H8-0332; assembly: GCF_037963835.1. Classification (NCBI taxonomy): domain Bacteria; kingdom Bacillati; phylum Bacillota; class Bacilli; order Caryophanales; family Paenibacillaceae; genus Paenibacillus; species Paenibacillus sp. FSL H8-0332. The sequence continues at coordinate 4,888,577 of NZ_CP150145.1, read as the reverse complement.
CAGCAGCGGATAGCGCCCTTCCAGCAGACTCAGGCCAATCCGGCGCTGAATCCGGCGGTGCAGATGATGAATGTTGCGGGCGATTATGGTAATGCTTTTATCGAGAATGCCCCGTACACTAACAAGTTCGCCCAGTATCACTTCAACTTCTGGCAATACATTGACTATTATTCCTACTGGCATGGAACAGCAACGGCGTATACACCGCCGGAATATTACGACGATCTGGCCCAGTCCGACTGGCAGCAGAAATGGTTCGAGTTCGGCATGCTGAACATTCCGAATCCCACGTACACGGATGCCGCGCACAAGAATGGGGTTATGTCGCTGGCCGGGGTGTTCTTCTCGAACAATGACCGGGGGCAGCAGACCTATAAGCAGATGATCGTCAAGGACGCAGCCGGGAAGTTCCCGGTAGCTGAGAAAATGATTGAAATGGCCGAATATTTCGGGTATGACGGGTACTTCCTGAATCAGGAGGAGCAGAATCCGAATGTGGCGACAGCGGATATTCCCGATTATATCGCCTTTATGAAAGCGCTACAGGATGGCGGGCTGTATGTGCAGTGGTATGATTCTCTGAATACCGCCACGGGAGCCAATGTCTTCGCCAGAACCTTCAATAACAATAATATCTCCATGCTCTACGATAAAGCGGCCAACAAGCCAGTCTCGAATTCGTTTTTCTTCGATTATGGCATGGGCAGCTCGCAGATTACCTCAGCAGCGAATTACTTGAATACCCTCAACGCAGCTCAGGGGACGAGCTACAATCTCTTTGAGACCGGCTTCGCGGGCCTTGAAGCCGGGCGCGACCGCTTCAAGAGCGTGCAGGGCTCAGCGCTTAGCAGCAAGCTGTCCGGGGGAATTCCACGGACCAGCCTGGCGACACTGGGCGCGGACTTTGTCCATGCCGGTCTGGATGAGGATATGAACAAGTCCTGGCCGATCTCGAACCGTACGGATAATAACTACCAATGGATGACGAACCTGCGCGAGCAGCTATGGTGGTCAGGACCACAGGTGAATCCGAAGAATACAGCGGTGTCTTCCAATAATACGGTAGCCGATGTGTATGCCGATAACCGCTACTGGCCGGGGATTGCTTCGGTCATTGCCGAGCGCTCGGTGGTGAAGGATTCAAACTTCTATACGAGCTTCAATACCGGCCACGGCCTCTCCTATTACAAGGCTGGAGCGGTATCCAGCGCAGCGGAGTGGTCGAACGTGAGCCTGCAGGATGTTCCGGTCACCTGGCAATGGTGGCAGGATACTACAGGCAACCGCCTGAACGTGGACTTCGATTATGGTCCGGGTTATAACCAGACCGCCAATTCGCGTATGAACTACCAGCAGCTTGGCGGTTACAACGGCGGGAGCTCGCTGGCGGTGAGCGGGAATCTGAACAGCGAGAACTTCCTGCGTCTCTACAAGAGCGATCTTGCCGTAAAAGCTGATTCTAAGCTGTCCATCGTCTACAATAAGCCGTCTGCCGATGATGGCTCTGTCCTGAGTGCCGGACTGATCTTCCGTGACCAGCCTGCCCAGGTAGTGAAGGTTCCTGTTGCGAATAGCGGGAAGCATACCACGGGCTGGACCACGGCCGAGCTTAATCTTGGCGCTTATGCCGGACGGGAGATTGCGGCCTTCGGCCTGGTATTCGCCCCTGGAGCCACTCCAATAGCCAATTACCAGATGAACATCGGTCAGCTGCGGGTTCATGACGGCTCGGCAGTCCGGCCTGCGGCTCCAGCCGGTCTCTCCATAGCCCAGGCGCTGCCGGGCACGGATGAGATGATCGTGAAATGGAGTATGGACACCGACTACTCTAAGGTGAAGCAATATAACGTCTACGTGAACGATATCTATATGGGCGGAAAATATGATGAGACCTTCTATATCAAGAAGCTTCCGGCCAAATCCGGCGTGCTGAAAGTGGCGGCGGTAGGTGCAGACGGGCTGGAGGGTGATCCGGCGACGCTGTCCTTCGACCTGAATGCTGCGGTATCCAAGGTGACTGCCGAATCCGCTGCAAATGGAGACTTCCTGGTGAAGTGGACGAATCCCGCCGCAGCTCAGGGCAGTATCAAGGTTACAGTGAAGTCGGTGAACTGGACTACCACACCGCAGCCGGTATCGAAGGAATTGACCGTGCCGCAGGGGGCGACCTCAGCGCTGTTCCAGAATATGCCGGTGAACGGGGATGAGTATACGGTTACCGTTCAAGCCGGAAATACCGATAAAATAACCTATAACGGAACGTTCACCGACAAGGTGTCCGAGCCTTATGCAGAGAACTGGTCGTGGAACGGCAATACGCTGAATCTGCCGATGCCAAGCACCCGGGACTGGCGGTATATGTACATTAAGGAAGACGGCCAGAACCGGTCGTTCCCGGTCACCTATCTGTCCGGTACTGCGGGCATGAAGCCGATGATTATCCGTGGCCGCACGACCAAAGCCGCGCTGAGCTTCACCTCTACCGCAGCAGTAGTTACAGTGGTCATGGAGGATTACAGCGGCAACAAATCGCAGCCTGTATATCTTAGAGGCCAGTAATGTTAAGTAACGGGGAATAGGTACCGCCCATCCTGCACAACATACACAAAGCGCTCACCCTCTGGCAAAATTAGCAGGGGGGAGCGCTTCTTGTGTATCCCGGCCAGCCGTGCCTGCAAGGCTATCAACTATGTAAGGAGGTGAATGATGCGAAGCCTTTCGCTGTACCGCAAATATTTTAAAGACAATATGTTCCTGCGCTTCACGCTGATCGTGTCCTGCATCTTCATAGCCACCATTATCGCCTTCTCTTATCTGGTGCTGCTGCTAATCTCGGATTCGGCAGTGCAGCGCCAGATGGATATCCAGCGCAAGAGTATGGAGAGCATCAGCAATTATGTGGAGAACAAATATCAATCCGTTCAGGATATGCTCCGTGATGTGTACAGGGACGCGAGTCTGGCCAGTAATACGACCTTCCTGCTGGAGAATCCCTTAAGTGATTATATCGAGCACCGGCTGGACCGTTATCTGCTGGGAGAACAGTCCGCCTCGAACGCCATTCAGTATTTCCAGAACAAGATTGACGATGATCCCGACATCCGCGGCCTGATCCTGTACAGCGCCAACCAGCAGGTGATGTATTATTACGACAACCGCAGGCAGTTCGAGCGGATCTCGACCAATGCGGCGCATTCTTTTGTCCCCGATTCGATGGTGCTGGGTGAGGAGAGTGTCGTCTCTGTTCCGAATATCTGGGTGCTGAAAAGTATAGGGATGCCGACAGCTCCACTGTTCTCTGTGAAAATACCCATCAATAATAAGTCCTCGCTGCTCAATATCGGCCAGCTGCTGGTCTACTTCGACTCCGAGGCGATCTGGCAAGCCATGAATAACTATAAACAGGATTTCAAAGGCGATCTCCTCGTGCTCTCGGCCCAGAATGAAGTCATCTTCGATTCCTCGGGTAAGGGGTACGGCCGGAAGCTGCCGAAGCTGCAAGGGATTAACGCTGGTGAGGACTTTACGATAGAAGGAATGGTCGTTACGAGTCAGACGCAGAGTCAGGCGGGGTATACGGTGGTCAGCCTGATCTCGAAAAAGGAGCTGGCCGAGACCTATAGCAGTGCGCGGAGCACCATTGTGTCCATCGCACTCGTCTGTATTCTGTTTGCCGTGCTGCTGCCGGCGATGTTCATTTCTAATTTTGCCAAACGGACCCACCGCATTATCCGCTTCACCCGCAAAGTCAAGAACGGGGATCTGAACACCCGGATTGTGGACGGCAAGGAAGATGAATTAGGCCAGATTGCCAAAAGCTTCAACAGCATGCTGGATGAACTGAACCAGTATATCGACCAGGTCTATAAGGCGGAAATCAAACAGAAGCATACGGAGATCGCTACGCTTGAGGCCAGGGTGAATCCGCATTTTCTGTATAATACATTAGAGGTTATTCGGATGCGGGCGATTTCGAGCGGAGCGAAGGATGTGGGGGAAATGATCTACAGCCTGTCCATGCTGTTCAAGTCGTACGTCCGTCCGAAGCTGAAATATACGTTCAAGGATGAGCTGGAGGCCTGCCGCCTGTATCTGGAATTATTCCGTATCCGGTACAAGGACAGGTTCGCTTATACCATCGAATGCAGCCCGGAGCTGGAAGAGCTTCCTGTGCTCAAAATGTCGCTGCAGCCGGTCATCGAGAACTATGTTCTGCACGGCATGCGGACAGGGCAGACTGATAATGTGATCCATATTGGGATCACAGCGGAGCCGGAGAATATCCGGGTCACGGTTACGGATAACGGCAAGGGGATTGCGGAGAAGCGGCTGGCCCGGCTCCGCGAAGTGCTGGAGGATCACGGCGAATTGTCCGGGTCCGAGTCGTTCGGGCTGCGAAGTATTCATGAGCGGCTGAGACTGATGTACGGCAAGCCCTACGGCGTAGAGCTGGAGAGTGAGGAGGGCAGCGGAACAGTGGTTACGATTACTTTTCCATACCCGCTGAAGGAGGAGAACGCAGATGTATAAGGTATTTATTGTGGATGATGAGCCGTTCATTCTGAGCGGCCTGCAGGATATATTGGATTGGGAGGAGCTGGGCCTCACGATTGCGGGGCAGGCGGAGAACGGGCAGGAAGCGCTGGAGCAGCTGCGGGAGATTCCCGCCGATATTCTGATTACCGACATCTCCATGCCGGTGATGACCGGCCTTGAGCTGATCCGCGCCGTCCGGGAATTCCGCCCGGATCTGAAGGTGGTGGTGCTGAGCGGCTTCGATGAATTCATGTATGTGAAGGAAGGCCTGTCGCTCGGGATCGAGAACTATCTGCTGAAGCCGATTAATCTGGAGGAATTCCAGCAGACGCTGGAGACGATTGTGGAGAAGCTCAACGTCTCCAGGCTGGATATGCAGTGGTGGGAATATACGAATTCCGTGCTGAAGGATAATGTGCTGCTGCGCTGGCTGCGGGGGCAGATTGATCCGCAGGAGCGCTCCGAACGGCTGAATCTGATCGGCCTGCCGCTCACAAGCCGTTATGTGCAGGTTGCCCTGCTACAGGTAGAACCGGCAACGGATACCTTCAGGAAGAGGGTATCCGAACTGGCCGAAGCCGAGGCTTCGTTCTTCATGTTCTGGGATTCGGACAATGATCTGGTGCTGATACATAACTATGAAGAAGCCTCCGCCGGTGCGGCGGAGATGGCGTTCATGCTGGAGGAGATTACCGGCTGGTGCACCGGCGGAGAGAAGCTGCGCGCAGCAGTAGGCTCGCCTGTATACGGGGTGGACGCGGCTCCTTCCAGCTACGAGCAGGCGAAGCAGGCACAGGAGTTCCTGGAGATTCACCCGGAGCGCAGCATTATCTATTATGAGCAGCTGAGGGACCGGAAGGAGGATCTGCAATCGGTCCTGCCCGGGGACTGGAGCGATTATGCCAAGCTCATTATGTCCAAGAATGTGGCGGGGCTGTTGGAGCAGCTGGAGCTATACTTTGCAGCCCCAAGTATGGACGGGTTAACACCAGCAATGCTGGAGGAGATCTCGCTGGAATGGATTCTGTTCTTCCGCGTGCTGATTAAGGATATCCGCAGTGAAACGGAGCGGGAGTGTATTGCCGAGGGCTTGACGGCGATCCGCCGGGCGAATTCGCTGCCCGCATTGTCCGCTGCGCTCAGGCAGACCTCGGCAGGCATCATCGAGCTGCTGGACCGGGAGCTGAAGAGCCCAGTGGTGAACCAGGTGCTGAATTATATCGCGAAATCGTACAGTGAGGATCTGTCGCTGAAGAAGCTGGGCTTTATGTTTAACATTCATCCGGTGTATCTGGGACAGCTGTTTCATAAGACGACCGGCGAATCCTTTGCGGAATATATGAACCGCTACCGGATCGATAAGGCCAAGGAACAGCTCCGCACGACGAACCTGAAGGTGCATGAAATCGCAAGAAGCGTGGGATACTGGGAAATGGGATACTTCTACAAGCAATTCAAGAAATATGTCGGGATCTCGCCGACGGAATTCAAGGGGCTCCTTTGAAGGCGGCTCTTTTTGAAAAGAAAAGAAATTATATGTTAGGTACGGAGTTATTTTTCTTTATTTCATACCTGAAAATATATAGTTTCTCTTCTATTTGAAACTGCTTTCATCTTATAAAGTTAAGGTATAGCCCAAGGAAACCAGCAGCCGGAAATGACCGGCAGACCTGAACTTTCCGGACGGCTAATTAAAAGGGGGTACGGCAAATGAGTAAGACAAAGAAACACTTCTCCTTGTTGTTGACAACGCTTTTAACCGTTTCACTGGCGCTAACGGCGTGCGGGGGAAACAGTAAGAACAATGCAGGCGGGGAAGCAGCTTCAGGCGGCAACAAAGCCTCGGAGGCTACCGAAAAGCCAGTAGAACTGATCTGGTACACGATCGGGCCACCGCAGAAAGATATGGACAAGGTGCTCACAGAAGTAAATAAATACACGCTTGAGAAAATCAACGCAACCCTCGATATCAAAATGCTCGACTTCGGGGACTACACGCAAAAAATGCAGGTTATGGCAGCTTCGGGCGAGCCAATGGATATTCTGTTCACCTCTTCCTGGGCCTTCGATTATGTGCAGAATGCACGTAAGGGTGCCTTCCTGGAGCTCGATGAGCTGCTGAAGAATCAGGGCAAGGGCATTGTGGATACGATTGATCCGGCCTTCCTGGAAGGCTCCAAGGTAGACGGACATAACTATGCGATTCCGGCCAATAAAGAGCTTCCGGCGCAAGAAGTCTTCCGCTTCAACAAAGAGCTGCTCGACAAACACAAGCTTGATCTGACCAGCGTGAAAACAATGGCCGATCTGGAGCCGCTGCTCAAAACCATCAAGGAAAACGAGCCTGGAATCACTCCTTACGCGATGGTCAAAGACTTCATGCCGATCATGCCTTTTGACTATGTGATCGAGAAGATGCCGATGGCTGTCTATATGGACACCAAGGACTACAAAGTGGTCAACATCCTGGATACACCTGAGCTCAAGGAAGCGCTTAAGACGGTCCGCAAATTCTATCAGGCGGGTTATATCTCCCCTGAAGTAGCGACTACCTCGTCGGTAGATGACTTGTACAAAGCCGGCAAATGGTTCACTGACCGTGCATCCACCCAGCCGATGGCCGACAATCTGTGGTCCGTAAGCTACGGGTATCCGGTCGTGTCCACACCAGCCAGCCAGCCTTATATCTACAACTGGTCGGTAATGGGCTCCATGCAGGCTATCTCGGCCAACTCCAAGTATCCTGAGAAAGCGATGGAATTCCTGAACCTGCTTAACACTGATCCTAAGCTGCGCAACATGATTGACTCTGGTATCGAAGGAGTACATTACGAGAAGATCAGCGACAACATGATCAAGAACCTCCCGGATGCGAAGAACTACGATATGCCTACATTCTCCCTGGGTAACATCATGATCAACTATCTGAATGAAGGCGACCCTGAGAACAAATGGGAAGAATTCAAGAAGTTCAATGATGCCGGTATCAACGCACCGCTGCTCGGCTTCAACTTCGATACGTCCAAGGTGACGAATGAAATCGCCGCCGTCCAGAACGTGAAGGAAGAATTCTGGGCACCGCTGATGACCGGATCTGTAGATTCGGAAGAGTACCTGACCAAGGCTAACGAGAAACTCAAAGCAGCCGGTCTGGATAAAATTATTGCCGAAGCTCAAACACAGATCGACGCCTGGAAAGCAGCGAATAATAAGTAGCATTCTATTAAAGGATCGGGCGGGTGATTAGACTTGGCCCGATCTTTTTGTACTAACGGAAGAATTTTCCGGCATAGGAGGAACTAGAAGTATGGGGAAAATAGGAAAGTCCGCCAAGGATATATTGAGAAATAAAGTGCTGCTGTTTATGGTTCTGCCGGGCACGCTGTGGTTTTTATTCTTCTCTTACCTGCCGATGGTGGGTACGGTTATTGCGTTTAAGGAGTACCGCTTCAGCCGGGATGGCTTCTGGGCCAGCATCATCAACAGCAAGTGGGTCGGCTGGGATAATTTCAAGTTTCTGTTCAGCACCAATGATGCCTATCTGATCACACGCAATACTCTTTTATATAACATAGCCTTCATCATCCTGGGCCTGATTCTGTCCGTGCTGATGGCGGTGGTGCTGTCCGAGATTGCCAATAAGAAACTGGCCAAGTTCTATCAGACAGGCATGTTCCTGCCGTACTTTCTGTCCTGGGTCGTTGTGGGATACTTCGCGTTCAGCTTCCTGAGCTCGGAGCGGGGCCTGCTTAACGCTATGTTCGGCAGTAATATCTCCTGGTACTCGGAATCGAAATACTGGCCGTTCATTATTATATTCGTATTCCTCTGGAAGGCCGTCGGCTATAACAGCGTGGTCTATCTTGCCGCCATTATGGGCATAGACAAGTCCCTGTACGAAGCCGCGATGATCGACGGAGCCAGCAAGCTCCAGCAGATCCGCAGTATCACGCTGCCGATGCTGAAGCCGATCATTATCATTATGACGCTGCTTGCGATCGGGAAGATTTTCTATGCCGACTTCGGGCTGTTCTATCAGGTGCCGAGAGATTCGGGGACGCTCTACAGCGTGACCAACGTAATCGATACGTATGTATACCGTGGACTCAAGACTACCGGCGAGATCGGGATGAGTACAGCTGCGGGCTTATATCAATCAGTGGTCGGGTTCGTGCTGGTTCTTACCTCTAATTACATCGTGCGCAAATTCGATAAGGACAGTGCATTATTCTAGGGAAAATGAAGGAAAGTGAGGTCATCCAAATGTCTGCTAATCCTGTGAAATCGCGCGATTTCCATCGGCTGTCGCCGGTGCTCAATACCATCTTCAACTGTATCGCCGGAGGCTTTGCCATCCTGTGTATCTTCCCGTTCCTGTTCGTTGTCCTCATCTCGTTCACGGACGAAGGGGCGCTTGCGCGGGACGGCTATCGGTTAATCCCGGCCAAATGGAGTCTGGAAGCCTACAAATATGTATTTAGCTCAGGGGACACGCTGCTCCGTTCTTACGGAGTGACCATTGCGGTAACGGTCATTGGTACGATTGTCAGCCTGCTTATTATTTCACTTTATGCCTATGCCATTTCACGTAAAAGCTTCAAATACCGCAATTTCTTCGCGTTTTTTTCCTTCTTCACCATGCTGTTTAACGGCGGGCTGGTTCCGACCTATATTGTGGTAACACAGATGCTGGGCCTGAAGGACAGCATTTGGGCGCTGGTGCTGCCGCTGGCGGTGAATGCTTTTTACATTATGATTCTGCGTACCTTCTATATTACAAGTGTGCCGGATGCGCTGATCGAATCGGCCAAAATCGACGGCGCCGGAGAGTTCCGCACCTTCCTGGGAATCGTGCTGCCGCTGTCCTTGCCGGGCCTCGCTACAATCGGGCTGTTCAGTACCCTGGGGTACTGGAATGACTGGTTCAATGCCCTGCTCTATATTGATAATCCGAATCTGGTGCCGCTGCAGTCGATGCTGATGCGGATTGAGACCAGTATGCAGTTCATTCTGCAGAACTCGCAGAACAGCTCGCTCAGCCTGGAGGCCCTCCGCAACATGCCGCAGGATACCTCGCGTATGGCGATGGTGGTATTAGCAACCGGACCGATTATCTTCGCGTATCCGTTCTTCCAGCGTTACTTCATTCAGGGTCTTACGGTCGGGGCGGTTAAAGAGTAAGGGGAAATCTGGGGACAACAGCGGCCGGAAGTCCAAATGTTCACCGCAGTAACGACCAAGCTTTGAATGCAATTTTATATAGAATGATACCTACAGGAGAGGGTGGAGCCAGGATGTTATATAGAGACCGTACACAGCCCGTCAAGGAGCGGACGAAGCATCTGCTCGGGCTGATGACGCCGGAAGAGAAGGTCGGCCAGCTGGTACAGCTGTTCGGGTGGCAGACCTATGATCATACAGATGGAACGATTGAACTGACTGAAGAATTCAAGCGCCAGATCCGCGAAGGCGGTGTCGGCGCATTATACGGAACCCTGCGGGCCGATCCCTGGACAGGAGTTACACTGGAGAGCGGGCTGGATGCGCGGGCCGGAGCGGAGGCTGTGAATTCGATCCAGCGTTATGCGCTGGAGCACTCGAGGCTGGGCATTCCCCTCATGATTGGCGAGGAATGCTCGCATGGGCATATGGCCATTGGGGCCACGGTATTCCCGGTTCCGCTGCTGATCGGCAGCACCTGGAATGTGGACCTGTACCGGGAGATGTCCCGGGCAGTTGCGCGGGAGACCCGTGCTCAAGGCGGAGCCGTGACGTATTCCCCTGTGCTGGATGTGGTGCGTGATCCGCGCTGGGGCCGGACCGAGGAATGCTTCGGGGAAGATCCGTATCTCATCGGTGAATATGCCGTAGCATCGGTGGAAGGACTACAGGGCGAACGGCTTGACAGCGCGTCCAGTGTGGGAGCGACCCTCAAGCACTTCGTAGCCTATGGCAGCTCAGAGGGCGGCCGCAATGCCGGTCCGGCACATATTGGCAAGCGGGAGCTCCTCGAAGTCGATATGTACCCATTCCGCAAAGCGGTGGAAGCCGGTGCGGTCTCCATCATGCCGGCCTATAACGAGATTGACGGAGTACCTTGTACCACGAACCGGGAGCTGCTGGAAGAGATTCTGCGCGGCGAATGGGGCTTCCAGGGCATGGTCATTACTGATTGCGGCGCGATCGATATGCTGGCCTCGGGCCATGATACAGCGGACAGCGGGGAGGATGCAGCCGTACAGGCACTCACCGCCGGAATTGATATGGAGATGTCTGGCGTCATGTTCGGCGGATATCTGCTGGAGGCACTGCGCTCCGGGCGGCTCGACGAGAAGCTGGTAGATCAGGCGGCAGCGCGTGTGCTGGAGCTGAAGTTCCGGCTGGGCCTGTTTGAACAGCCCTATGCCGATCCCGATGTGGCAGAGCAGGTAATCGGCAGTGCAGAGCATGCGGAGCTGGCACGTAGCGTGGCGGCAGAGGGAATTGTGCTGCTGAAGAATAACGGAGTGCTTCCGCTGTCTAAGGACAAGGGGACGGTTGCGGTTATCGGGCCGAACGCGGATATTGGCTACAATCAGCTTGGCGATTACACCTCCCCTCAGCCGCGTGACCGGGTGGTTACAGTGTTGGCCGGGATACGGGCCAAGCTTGCCTCGCAGCCGGAGCGGATAGGTTATGCGCCGGGCTGCCGGATCAAAGACAGCTCCACCGAGGGCTTCGAGCTTGCGCGTAAGGTAGCAGCCGAAGCGGATATCATTGTGCTGGCCCTGGGCGGGTCGAGTGCCCGTGACTTCGGCGAAGGCAGCATTGATCTGCGGACCGGAGCCTCGAAGGTGACGGAAAATGCACTTAGCGATATGGATTGCGGCGAAGGCATCGACCGCATGTCGCTTCATCTGTCCGGCGTTCAGCTGGAACTGATGAAGGAACTGAAGGCGCTCGGTAAGCCGGTAGTCGTCGTGTATATCAACGGCCGTCCCATTGCCGAGCCGTGGATCGATGAGCAGGCGGATGCTATTCTGGAAGCCTGGTATCCGGGGCAGGAAGGCGGCCACGCCATTGCCGACATTCTGTTCGGGGATGTCAATCCGTCCGGCAGGCTGACCCTCTCCCTCCCTGAGGATGTAGGACAACTGCCAGTATATTACTTAGGCAAACGTTCCCGGGGAGTACGCTATCTGGAAGGGAATTCGCAGCCGCGTTATCCGTTCGGCTTCGGACTCAGCTACACCGAATTCAGCTATAGCGGACTACAGGTAGAGCCAGCGGTGATCACAGCAGACGGAACGGCTGAGGTTACAGTGGAAGTGGAGAATACAGGCTCCCGCAGCGGTGCGGAGGTCGTGCAGCTATATATTTCCGATCTGGTCAGTAAGGTGACTAGACCGGCCAAGGAACTCAAGGGCTTCCGCAAAATCGTGCTGGAGCCGGGAGAGAAGCAGAAGGTGAGCTTCACGCTGAGTGCAGAGCATCTGAGCTATATCGGGACGGACTATAAGCTGGTGGTCGAGCCGGGAAGCTTCCGCATCGGTGTCGGCAGGAATGTGAATGATACGCTGGATACCGATCTTGCGGTCATGGAGGACTAAAGATGGAGCAGATAAACATCGAACGGATTAACCGGTTCATTCGGGAATGTTCGCAAGCGCAGTGGCTGGAATACCGGGTGCTTAATGACTGGAAGGTCTTCTCCACCGTCTACCGGCAGCCTGGCCACTACGACGAATCACAGCCGTATTCGGGCAGTGAATCGTTCGGATTGTTTCCGAGCGTGCAAGGCACCACCTATTACTTCCGCACGACCCTGGATATCCCGGCGGATTGGACCGATGCGGATACCGGGTTAATCTTCCACTCCGGCGGCGAAGGGCTGCTGCGTGTGAACGGAGCCTCGCAGCAGGGGATTGACCGCAATCATACCTATGCCACGCTGAACCCGGAGACGGGCGGCAGACACCCTGAGATTGAGATTGAGCTCTATGATCCGATCCCTGAGCCGGATGATCCGCTCAATAAGCAGGCGGTCATTCAGCCGCCAGTCCGGTCGATCACCGCAGCGCTTGTCAGAGTGAACCTGCCTGTACAGTCGCTGATGTACACCGTGACCGTCATCCGGGATTCAATGCTGCTGTTGCCGGAGCAGGACTTCCGGCGCGTCCGCATGCTGGAGGCGCTGCATCAGGCGATGGATGCTTATGTGAATTTGGGACCGGCAGGCGCGGTGGACAGCAGTGGAATACAGGCGATTGAGCAGGAGTTGGCGGCAAAAGTAAAGGCCATCGGCGGCAACAGCGAAGGCTTCATTCATATGATCGGGCAGTCGCATATCGACATCGCCTGGTTATGGCCTACCCGGGAGACGGTGCGGAAGACCAGCCGGACCTTCTCTACGGTACATGCCCTGATGGAGGAGTACCCGGAATACCGCTATGCCCAGAGCCAGCCGCAGCTATTCGCTTATCTGAAGGACAATGATCCCGAGCTGTACGCGAAGGTGAAGGCGCGGATTCAGGAAGGCCGCTGGGAGCTGGTCGGCGGCATGTGGGTCGAGCCGGATCTGAATATTCCGAGCGGGGAATCCCTGATGCGGCAGATGCTGTACGGGCAGCGCTTCTACCAGGAGGAGTTCGGACAGCAATCCGAGATTGAATGGCTGCCGGACACCTTCGGCTATTGCGCTTCCCTGCCGCAGATCCTGAAGCACGGCAAGGTCCGTTACTTCATGACCACGAAGCTCGGCTGGAATGACACCAACCTGTTCCCGTATGATCTGTTCCACTGGGTCGGCATCGACGGGACAGCGCTATTATCTTATATGAACCATGGCGTGAATGAGAATACGCTGCCGAAGGATATCCACGAGCACTGGCAGTCCTATCGTGAAAAAGCCGTTCACAGCGAACAGATGCTGCTCTACGGACACGGAGACGGCGGCGGCGGCGTGACGCGGGAGATGCTTGAATACCTGTCGCGCTCGGAGCTGATGGTCGGTCAGCCTGCCTCCGGCTACAGCACGGCGGCAGATTTCTTCGCCGGCATCGAGCAGGCAGCACCGGAGCTGCCGGTCTGGCAGGGCGATCTCTATCTGGAGCTGCACCGGGGAACCTATACGACCCATGCACGGAACAAGCGCAATAACCGCAAGGCTGAAATTTTGTACCGGGAAGCGGAGCTATGGCAGACTCTGACTGGACACCAGCTGACCCCGCAGCGGCGGGAAGAGGTAGGCGAGGCCCTGCATGAAGGCTGGAAGCTGATTCTTCTGAACCAGTTCCATGATATAATCCCCGGCTCGTCGATTCCCGAGGTCTATGAGACTTCGGATAAGGAATACAAGAACATCTTCGCCCTTGGGGAGGGCAGCCTGAAGTCCGTCATGGAGGCAGCCGTATCGGATATTGATACCCGTGGAGAGGGACAGCCTTATGTCATCCTTAACGGCTTGGGCTGGACCCGGGATATGGTGGCCGAGCTTGCTTTTGCTCCTGGAGCAGCGCTAACCGCTCCGGCTATATATGACGGGAACGGAACACAGCTTCCGGCAGAGATGACTACAGAAGGAAAGCAAATGGTGCTGCGTGTGCGGGTGCCGGAGGTTCCGGCATTCGGGTATGCAACCGTATGGCTGCGGGAAGAGGAGCAGCAGGGTGCGGACGCATCGGATGCAGGCAATAACTCAATTTCTGCGGCGGACTCCGCTACGTTCGATGATCGCTGGGAGACCGGCTACTACCGGCTCCAGTTCAATGAGCTGGGCGAGATTATCAGCCTGTACGACAAGGAAGCCGGGCGTGAGATTGTGAAGTCCGGCGAAGCGCTGAACCGGCTGCATTTCTTCCATGACCGTCCGATTCTATGGGATGCCTGGGATATCGACAGCCGTTATGAGGAGCAGCCTGCCGGAGCAGCAGTTCTGCTGGAGAAGCGGCTCATGTCCGCAGGTCCGGTCTGCGATGTGCTGAGCTTCCGCTGGAGTCTAGGCCAATCGGAAATACACCAGGAGCTGATCCTGTACCACACCGACAAGCGGATCGACTTCAAGACAAAGGTCCAGTGGCACGAAGCCCACAAGCTGCTGAAGGTTGGCTTCCCGATTGATGTAGTGACCAGCAAGGCTACTTATGAGATTCCGTTCGGCGCACTGGAGCGGACCACGCACCGCAACACGAGCTGGGAGCAGGCGCAGTATGAGGTCTGCGGGCACCGGTATGCTGATGTGTCGGAGCATGACTATGGCGTCAGCCTGCTGAACGACTGCAAATACGGTTACGACACGCAGGGCAGCACCATCCGTCTGTCTCTGCTGCGCGCACCGCGCTGGCCGGATCATTCGGCCGATCAGGGAGAGCATGAATTCACCTATTCGCTCTACCCGCATACCGGAGACTGGCGTTCGGCGCATACCCAGCGCAAAGCCGCTGAGCTGAACCATGCTTCGTATGCTGTAGCCTGTGAGGCAAGTAAAGGCCAACATCCGTCCACTGGTTCTTTCCTTTCCTACGAAGGGAAGCAGGTAGTGCTGGATACCGTCAAGCTGGCGGAAGACGGAAGCGGCAGCATCCTCCGGCTGTATGAATCAGCCGGTGGACGCGAGACCGTGCGGATCAGCTGGCCGCTGCCGCACTCGGCTATCTATCTGTCCAATGCGCTGGAGGAAGAGACCGAGCTGCTGCCGGATGAAGACGGCATGCTGACGCTGGCCTTCCATCCGTTCGAGATTAAGACGATTAAGATTATTCATCCTACTATAGATTAAGCGAGAAGGAGACTACTACCTTGGAACAATTCAGACTTCCCCGCATCGAGATGCCGGAGCTTACGCTGCCGTCATCCATTCAGGCCGTGCTGGCCGACGCCGAAGCGAAGCTGGCCCACCGGCCTAAGCTGCAGCGCCTGTTCCGCAACTGCTTCCCGAATACACTGGAGACCACTACCAAGCTGCTTGATGACGGAACCACCTTTGTCATTACGGGGGACATCCCCGCCTGCTGGCTGCGCGATTCGGTGGAGCAGGTCATTCATTATGTGCCTTTTGCCGCGGAAGATGCTGACCTGCAGCGGATTATCGGCGGGCTGATCAAGCGCCATACGGAGTACGTGCTGATCGATCCTTACGCCAACGCGTTCAATGAATCGGCCAATGACTGGCACTGGAATGCCGCCGATGTAACGGAGATGTCGCCTTGGGTGTGGGAGCGCAAATTCGAGATCGACTCGCTGTGCTTCGTGATCCGGCTGGCCCATGCTTACTGGGAAGAGACGAAGCAGACCGATTTCTTCACCTCTGATTTCAAAAAAATGCTCCGCGTCATCACCGACCTGTTCAAGCGCGAGCAGCATCATGCCGAAGAGTCCCCGTACCGCTTCACGCGGAATAACGGGATTATGGAGGATTCCATCCGTAACGGCGGCCTGGGAATGCCTGTGAATTACACCGGCATGATCTGGTCCGGCTTCCGCTCCAGTGATGACGCCTGCGACTTCCATTACAACATTCCGGGGAACATGTTCGCCGTGGTGGCGCTGCGGCAGATGCAGGATTTTGCCGAGTGGGTCTTCCGGGACCTGAATTTCCTGGCTGAGCTGAAGGAACTGGAGCAGGAGGTCGATCACGGCATCAAGCTGTACGGCACCTACCGCCATCCTGAATTCGGACCGATCTACGCCTACGAGACAGACGGGTATGGCAATTACAGCCTGATGGATGACGCCGGAACGCCGGGTCTGATGTCCATTCCGTACCTGGGTTATTTGAACAATGACGATCCGGTCTACCAGAATACGAGACGGTTCGCGCTGAGCAGCGAGAATCCGTTCTACTTCGAGGGCAAGGCCGCCAAGGGAATCGGCAGTCCTCATACCCCTGCGGGCTACATCTGGCATATGGCGCTGTCGATGCAAGGCATCACGGCAGACAGCAAGGAAGAGCGGCTGGCGGTGATTGCTATGCTGGAAGCGACCGATGCCGATACCGGCTATATGCATGAAGGCTTCCACGCCGACGATCCGTCCGTGTTCACCCGCAAGTGGTTCGCCTGGTCGAACAGCTTGTTCTCGCAGCTTATTTTGCGGGCGCTGAAGGAAGATATTCTCTAAGACAAACATACTTTTTCACAGATAAAGGAGACCTGATCATGAGTACAATTATTGGAGAAGCACTACCGAACATTCCTTGGCAGGAGAAGCCTGAAGGCACGAATTCCCCGGTATGGAGATATTCCGCTAACCCGATCATTCCGCGCAACGCCATTCCGAACTCGAACAGTGTGTTTAACTCGGCGGTCATTCCTTTTGAGGGCGGCTTTGCAGGGGTGTTCCGCTGTGATTCGCGGTCGGTCAGCATGGATATCTTTGCGGGATTTAGTGAAGACGGCGTGAACTGGAACATCAATCATGAGCCTATCGTATTCGAGGGCGATGAAGAGATCATCAAGCGCGAGTACCGCTATGATCCACGCGTCTGCAAGATTGACGACCGATATTATGTATCCTGGTGCAATGGCTATCACGGCCCAACGATTGGACTAGCGTACACATTCGATTTCAAAACCTTCCACCAGCTGGAAAATGCCTTCCTGCCGTATAACCGCAACGGAGTGCTGCTCCCGCGTAAAATCGGCGGCAATTATGCCATGCTCAGCCGTCCGAGTGATACCGGGCATACGCCGTTTGGCGATATTTTTTACAGTGAGAGTCCTGACCTTACCTTCTGGGGCAAGCACCGCTATGTGATGGGTACGGTGGATGGTGATGCTTCGGCATGGCAGTCCAAGAAGATTGGCCCCGGTCCGATTCCGATTGAAACTGACAAGGGCTGGCTGCTGATCTATCACGGCGTTATCAACACCTGTAACGGATTCGTATACCGCATGGGTGTCGCGCTGCTGGATCTGGATCAGCCTTGGAAGGTGAAGGCCCGTTCGCGCAACTACATTCTCGGCCCGGAAGAGCTGTATGAGTGTGTAGGCGATGTGCCAAATGTAACATTCCCTTGCGCGGCATTGACTGATGCGGCTACCGGGCGGATTGCCATCTATTACGGCTGTGCGGATACCGTAACAGGACTGGCGTTCACGACTGTGGATGAGCTGATCAGCTATATGGATGAATATCCGCTGGAGATTGAGGGGTAACAGGTTATGACCAAACAACAGACGGCACATATTATCTCGCATACGCACTGGGACCGGGAATGGTATTTGCCTTATGAACGCCATCACATCCGGCTGATTGAGCTGGTGGACACTTTGCTGGACACGCTGGAGCAGAACCCGGACTTCCGCAGCTTTTTCTTCGACGGCCAGACAATTATCATCGAGGATTATCTCCAGGTCCGCCCGGAGAACCGGGAGCGGCTGGTACGGCAGATCCGTGAGGGCCGGATATTTATCGGACCTTGGTACATTCTGCAGGATGCTTATCTCACCAGCCCGGAAGCCAATGTACGTAACTTACAGCTAGGACATCAGGACGCGGCAGTCTATGGGGAAGTGTCCAAAATCGGTTATTTCCCGGACACCTTCGGCCTGACCGGACAGATTCCGCAGCTTATGCAGCAGGCTGGCATCACTAACGCCTTCTTCGGGCGCGGAGTGAAGCCTACGGGCTTCAACAATATGGTCTCCGATGACGGCTATGAATCCTCGTTCTCGGAGCTGGTCTGGGAAGGGCCGGACGGCTCGCAGGTGCTGGGCATCCTGTTCGCCAACTGGTATTCCAACGGGAATGAGGTTCCCGTGGATGAAGAGGAAGCACGCCGCTTCTGGGAGCGCAAGCTGGGCGATGCCCGGCAGTATGCGGCGACCGATCAGCTGCTGTTCATGAACGGCTGTGATCACCAGCCGCTGCAGACCGACCTGCCGGAGGCCATCCGCATGGCGGAGAAGCTGCACCCGGAGGTCAACTTCGTTCATTCCAACTTCCCGGACTACATCCGGGCTGTGGAAGCTTCGCTGGCTGGACGCAGCCTGTCCACGGTGAAGGGCGAGCTGCGGAGCCAGCGCACGGACGGCTGGGGCACGCTGGTCAATACCGCTTCCGCCCGGGTATATCTGAAGCAGCTCAACCAACGCGGCCAGGCCATGCTGGAGAAGGTGGCCGAGCCGTTGGCCGTTATCGCGGGACTGCACGGCGGGGAGTATCCGCATCATCTGCTGGATTATGCGTGGAAGACGCTGCTACAGAACCATCCGCATGATTCCATCTGCGGCTGCAGCGTGGATGAGGTGCACCGCGAGATGGTTACCCGCTTCGACAAAAGCTATCACACGGCCGAAGGTATTGTGGAAGGCAGTATGCAGGCCATCACCGCAGCGGTGGACACCTCCGGCTTCGCCGCTTACGGCGAAGAGGCACTTCCGCTCATTGTAACGAATACCAGCGGCTGGAGCCGCACCGGTACCGTGACCGTGGAGCTGGATGCAGCCCGCCAGTATCTGCGTGACGGTCTGCCGCTGGATGAGAATGCCCGGCGGATGAAGGCTGTTGAGCTGGACGGACGGGTCCTGGTCGATGAACAAGGCCAGCCGATTCCTTGTACGGTTGAGGATCTCGGCTTGTCCTTCGGCTATGATCTGCCAGATGACCGATTCCGCCAGCCTTATAGCTGCCGCAAGGTGCGGCTGACCTTCGAGGCGGCGGCTGTGCCTGCCTTAGGGCTACGCACCTATGCCTGGGTTCGCCCTCTTGGAGCGAACGCCGCTGATGTTGCCGGAAGCGCTCCGGCGGCGAACCTGGAAGCTATGGCTTCCGTTCCGGCTTCGCTGGTTCACGGCGCGCGCGTGCTGGAGAACGATACGCTGCGGGTAGAGGTTATGGCTGACGGCTCCTTCACACTGGAGCATAAGCCGAGCGGCAAGATCTACCGTGACCTTGGTGTCTATGAGAACACAGGTGACATCGGGAACGAATATATGTACAGACAGCCTGCGGGCGAAGTACCGCTGACGACTCTCGGCCTTAACGCAGATATCGCTGTTATTGAAGATACGCCATACCGGGCTTCCATCGAAATCGCCCGTGAATGGGAGATTCCGGCTTCGGCCGATGCCCTGCTGGAAGAAGAGCAGCGGGCGCTGGTCTATTACCCGGAGCGGCTGGCGCAGCGCGCTGCCGCCACGGTAACCTTGAAGCTGCGGACCGTCTTAAGACTGGAACGCAACGGCAAAGGGCTGGAAGTGAAGAGCTTCATCGATAATGCGGCTAAGGACCACCGTCTGCGGATGCTTTTCCCTGCGGATCTGGCCGCAGTCTCACACCGCGTAGATTCGATGTTCGAGCTGGCGGAGCGTCCGAACGAGCCGGCGCCGGAATGGCAGAATCCTAGCAATGCGCAGCATCAGCAGTGCTTCGTGGATGTTGCCGGGGAGAACGTAGGCCTGACGGTCGCTAACCTCGGATTACATGAATACGAGATTCTGCGGGATGGCCGCAATACGATCGCCGTGACGCTGCTCCGCAGTGTCGGTGAGATGGGTGACTGGGGCTGGTTCCCTACGCCTGAAGCCCAGTGCCTGGGAGAACAAACAGCAGATCTGCTGCTCCTGCCGCATAGCGGGGATGCCGTAACCTCCGGTGCCGCTGCTGCTGCCTACCAGTTCCAGATTCCGTGGACCTGTGCGCAGGCAGAGGTTCATGCAGGGTCAATTCCCGCCGTATATTCGGCTGTCCACTGGAGTGGCGGGACTGCTGCGTTCTCCTCTATGAAGCTGAACAAAGAGCGCGGCGATGTGCTGCTCCGCTGGTTCAACCTGACCGCTGAACCTTGTGAGCTGGAGCTGGAATCCGCGCTGCCGGCCGCTGCCTTCTATACTTCGAATATACTGGAAGCAGAAGGTGAGGAGCTTCAGCCTGAAGGAAACGCCTCGCTTAAGCTTCCGCTTGGCGGGCATGAGATTACAACGGTTGGCATCCGGCTGCGCTGATCCAGGCGAAGGGGAAGAGGTGGGATAATATGGATAAACCATTAGATAAGTACTCCTCGAATAACGGCCCGCTCACAGTTGTGCAGCAGCATATATCGGCGGCATCCGGGGAGCCATGGCGTCTGTCTGCAGAGTCCAGGGTTCGGATTGCAGACAATGCCAGATCAGAGGATAACAGGGTTCTGAATGACACCCTCTTCATTGTTCTCACGGAATTCATTGGCAGTCTGACGCCGGCGGATCAGCTTATGGCTGTTCTCTATGGACAGTGTGAGTCAGCCGCTTCAGGAGATATCGTCATTGAGCTCATGGAGCATGAAGCAGCGGGCCACTTGGACAGCCAGGAAGCTTACGTCATTGACATCGGACGTTATGCGAAGATTACCGCGTCAAGTGAACGGGCGGTGATGTATGGACTGCGGATGCTGCTGCAGAGGCTGGCGGCAGACGGCTTCGTGCCTTGCGGAACCATGAGCGATTCTCCTGCAGTGGCGGAACGGGCGCTGCATATCGACATCGGCCGTAAATTCTATACCGAAGATTGGATCTTGGACAGAATCAGAGAGATGTCTCAGCTCCGGCTCAATACGCTGCAGCTTCATTTCTCGGAGAACGAAGGCTTCCGCTTGATGAGTGAGAGCCATCCCGAGGTAGTGTCGGAGCAAGCTCTAACCAAACAGGAGATGGCAGCCATTATCCATGCCGCCCGGCGGTATCATATCGACATTATCCCTTCACTGGATTCACCGGGGCATCTGGGACAGGCGCTCCGCACTCATCCCGAGTGGTTGCTTAAGGATGCAGCCGGAGCCCCGGCTCCGGGGGCGCTGGATATTACGAATCCAGCTGCCCGCCAGTTCGTGCTGGAGTTGATTGACGAATACGCCGAGTTGTTTGCGGGCAGCCGCTATTTTCATATTGGCGGGGATGAATTCATCAACTTCGCGGAATTCGATAAGTATCCGCAGCTCGCCGAGTATGCCCGGAATGTGCTGAACATCAGCGGCGGAACGGGCGTGGACACGTATATTGATTACCTTAATGAGGTCGCTGAGCATCTGGAGTCGAAAGGCTGGACGGTCCGCGCCTGGAATGACGGCCTGTACCGTGCGGATCAGACCCAGCGGGTCGCGCCCAAGCCGTCCATTCAAATCACGTATTGGACCAAGTGGCACCCGATGATGGCCCCGGTGGAAGACATTCTCTCCAAGGGTCATCAGGTGATCAACTACAACGATGGCTACTTGTATTACGTGCTGGGTGAACATGCGGGCTATACGTATCCGACAGGCGAGAAAATCCGCGCCTCCTGGCATCCCGGCCTGTTCCCGGCCCGTACCGGGGAAGCTAAGCAGGAGTATACTGGAGTGTATCCGCGTGAGCTCATCGGCACCACCTTCTCCATCTGGAGTGACAAGCCGGAGGCGCAGACCGAAGCGGAAGTGGCGGCAGGCCTCCGCGGCCCGCTGCGGGCGATGGCGGAGCTGGCTTGGTTGGGGAAGCAAGATGCGGCTGAGTAGACAAATCGAATAGCTTTCTATGATTGCAGCAACGGATATCGTCCTATTTAGTCTTTAGGAGATCCGTTGCTGTTTTTGTGTGTGAATGCGAAAAACCGAACACAATGAGCTAGCGCGGGGTTCGTGGGAAAAATGTAAGCGAAAAACCGATCACAATGGGCAGGGACGGGATGCGCGGGCCGAATGTATGCGGAAAACCGAACACAATGGGCAGGGGCGTAGGCGCTTGGTCCAAATGTAATCGAAAAACCGACCACATTGGGCGTGGCGGGGGCGCTTGGTCCAAATGTAATCGAAAAACCGACCACATTGGGCGTGGTGGAGGCGCGTGGTGCAAATGTAATCGAAAAACCGACTACATTGGGCACACGCAGCGTCCAAGGACCGAATGTATGCGGAAAACCGAACATATCATAATGCCTAAATATCTTAAATTCACTTTATATACATTTATGCTATCATATTACTCAAAAAAGACAGGCGGTGCAGGTGTGCAGAACATCAAAGTCTATCATTACGATGCGTTCAGCAGCATTCCGAACAAGGGGAACCCGGCAGGGGTTGTCCTGGACGGCGAGGGTCTCACGGAGCAGCAAATGCAGGAGGTCACAGCGAAGGTGGGTTTCAATGAGACGGCGTTTCCGTTAAAATCCAACCTGGCGGATCTCAGAATCCGCTATTTTACCCCAGGGCATGAGATTAATCTCTGCGGCCACGGGACCATGGCGTTATTGTATGCCATGAAGACAAAGGGGCTGCTTGGAGACGCCAGAGAGCTGACCATTGAGACCAAGGCAGGAATCTTGCCCATCCGCTTCACAGAAGACCACGGCGGATTTTATATGACGATGAGGCAGGCCAGCCCGCAGTTCCAACCCTTCAACGGATCACTTGAAGACCTGGCCCGCTTGATCAGCCTCGAACCCTGTGATATAGACGGGACGCTCCCCGTGTTGTACGGCAGCACCGGAACGTGGACCTTACTGGTCCCGATCACAAGCCTTGACGCCTTCACCCGAATGCAGCCGGACAACAAGCGGTTCCCTGAGGTGCTGAAGGAGATGCCCCGCTCGTCCATTCACCCGTTCTGCCTGGAGACGTATGATCCTGAGGCACATATGCACGCCCGCCATTTCTCCTCCCCCTTCTCAGGGACGGTTGAGGACCCGGTTACTGGCACCGCCTCCGGGGTGATGGGGGCTTATTATTCCAGGTACATCGGCGGACAAGGACAAGCCTCCTCCTTCGAGCTGCTGATTGAGCAGGGCCTTGAGATCGGCAGGGACGGTAGAGTGCAGGTGTCCGTGTCAGATAACGGCAACACTATAGAAGTGACTGGCAACGCAGTTTATGTTAGTGAATTTGATGTGATGCTGTGATTTCCCTCATTCCTGTGATGTGTCAGTTCTCCCCCTTGCCATAATGTAATCCCGCCTGATAGGCCTGTTCAAGCAGTGCTTCATAATGCGCGGGCGGCGAATCCAGGGTCTCGTAAAAGAATTCGACCTTGGAGTCTGTGATTCCGCAGTAATCGGCAATTCCCACGTTCAGCAGACGTGTGGTGGCCTCATCATAATTACGTTTCTTCATCTGCTCCTCCGATACGCCTGCCAGAGCCAGCCACAGGGCACGATAACCATGCAGGTTACTTGTGCCGTAGGCAACCCTGTTGTTCAGCACCCGGTCGATATACCCCTTCAGCATGGCCGATAGATGCCACCACCACAGCGGAAAAACAAATGCCAGGCCGTCATGCTGCCGCAACCGCTCCATTTCCCGCTCTAATTCAGGAGAATAGGGCTGTTCCTGTTCACCTGCGGTCATATTGAGTTCCTCCCTCCCCTGCAGAACAGGGTCAAAGCCAATTCCATGCAAATCCAATATCTCATAGCCGTGTCCGGCTGCGGTAAGTCCCTCTGCGAAACGGCGGGCGACCTGGAAGGTCAGGGAATCTTGTCTTGGGTGCGATACGACGATTAATACGCTCATGCTTGTATCTTCACTACCTTTCTTAACAGCAGGTTTGTAGCCATGTTCCGTGGCTGATGCTATTATAAACAGGAATAAAATAATCTGGAAGTACGCACTTTGCTGTTCTATAGGAAGGTGTATGTTCCATAGGAACTTTGAGGTACCCTACATAATGGAGGCAGAAGCAATGACTGAACAGAATGGCGATAGCGTTCCCAAAAAGTACAAAGTAGGCGTTGAGGCGGCGCTGGAAGTGATGGGCGGCAAGTGGAAGCCGTTAATTATCTACCATCTTATGACCGGACAGAAGCGCACCTCCGAGCTGCTGCGGCTCATTCCCGGCTTAACCCAGAAGGTGCTGACCGCCCAGTTAAGAGGCCTGGAGAGCGATGAGATTATCTCGCGGACCATCTACCAGGAGATTCCACCCAGAGTGGAGTATGAGCTGACGGCCTACGGCTGGGGGCTGAAGCCCGCGCTGGACCTGTTATGCTACTGGGGAGAGGAGCACCTGGACAGGATTCATGGCGACAGGTCCAAGGTGCTGGAGGATTTTTAGGCAGCAGAGAGAGACAGAGAGGAAAGGGGTAAGAGCATGGAGTTTGCAAGTCTAACCACAGTCGTTACCCTCATTAACATCGTTCTGGCACTGGGCTTTCTGTTCATTGAGCGCAGGGAGGCGGGGTATACCTGGGCTTGGCTGATGGTGCTGTTTTTCATCCCGATTCTGGGATTTGTCTTGTATATCTTTTTCGGGCGCAATCTCAAAAAGAAGAATTTCTACAAGCTCTTCATCGAAGAGCAGGAATATGTCCAGGCCGAAGCGGACAAGCAACTGGCGGCCTTTGCGGAAGGGGTGGATGACAGGTCGCAGCTGATGCAGAACTATGCCCAGCTCATCAACATGAATATCCGCTCGTCGCACGGCCTGTTATCCAGCGATAATGAGATTGTCATTTACAGTGACGGCCACCAGAAGTTCGCCGCGTTGTTCGAGGATATCCGCTCCGCCCGCGCAGAGATCAACATTCAGTATTACATCATTCAGCCGGACCAGCTCGGCACGAAGCTGAGGGACGAGCTGATCCTGAAGGCGCGTGAAGGCGTGAAGGTGCGGCTGTTATATGATGAAGTCGGCTCGAAGCGGATTTCACGGCATTTTTTCAGGGAGCTGCGTGCAGCAGGAGGGGAGGTAGAAGTGTTCTTCCCGTCCCTGCTGAAGCCGCTGAACTTCCGGATCAACAACAGAAATCACCGCAAGCTGTGTATTATTGACGGAAGCATCGCCTATATCGGCGGCTTCAATGTGGGGGATGAATATCTCGGGCAGGTTCCGAAGTTCGGCTACTGGCGGGACACTCATCTCCGGATCACCGGAAACGCAGTCAGCCATATCCAGGGCAGATTCATCCTCGACTGGCATCAGGCCGGGAGTCATGAGCGCGGGGATTACGGGGAATTCGTCTTCAACATGGAGCAGCACACAGGGACAAGCCCCGTCCAGATCATTACCAGCGGCCCCAATTCGGCGACGGAGCATCTTAAGAACATGTATATTAAGCTGATTTTGTCAGCCAAGGAGAGCGTGTATATTCAGACCCCTTACTTCATACCGGACACAAGCTTCATGGATGCCTGCAAAATCGCCCTGCTCTCCGGAGTCGATCTGCAGATCATGATCCCGAGCAAGCCTGACCATCCGTTCGTGTACTGGGCCACCTGGGCGTATGCCGGAGATCTGCTGAACTACGGGGCCAAAATCCTGCTCTACGAGAACGGCTTCCTGCACGCCAAAACGATTGTCGCAGACGGGGAGGTTGCCTCTGTCGGGACGATGAACATCGATTCGCGCAGCTTCCGGTTGAACTTCGAGGTCAATGCCATTGTGTATGACCGGGCGATTGCCGAGCAGCTCCAGGACATTTTCCTGAATGATGTCAGACTGTGCTCGGAGCTGACCGCCAAACGTTATGCGCAGCGCTCACTGATGATCAAGCTGAAAGAGGGGATTTCCCGGCTGCTGTCGCCTATTCTGTAAGGAGAGTGGAGCGTGGACAGCTGTATTTTATTGAGGGAGGAATGACAGATGGGGATGCTGGGTCAATATGTCATGGTGGATGAGGATACGTTGGAGCACATGATGGAGATGGACGGGCCGGAGCTGATGGATACGCTGGAGAAGCTGATTGAAGGCGGGAGTGAATACTACGATATCGACAAGCTGTGGGAGGAGCTGCATCTTGCGCTAACCGGAGTCTCGGCCAGTGAACCTATCGAAGGCGACCCGTTAAGTGAAGCTGTTGTCGGCGTCCATGTGTTTGAGCTGGAAGAGGAGGACGGGTTCTTCGCCTGCACGGAGCAGGATGAACTGGAGGACATTATTGCGGCGATGCAGCAGGTGGACTTGGATCAATTGAAGACGGGTGGTGTAGCGGAGGAGCTGAGAGAGGGAGTGAAGGGTGAATTTGGAGGGCTGCTGGACTTCTACGGGAAGGCGCTGGCCGCCGGGAAACATGTTATTTTCAGTGTGGCTTGAACGGGATGGCACGAAGCGCCGGGACCTCCTTAAGAGGGGGACCCGGTCTTCAGTCGTTTCTGGAGATAATATTTCGTCTGGCCTTCATGCGGACAATCCTTGATTTCACCGAAGATCTCATACCCCTGCTTCTGATAAAAATGCGGTGCCTGCCAGCTCATGGTGGTTAATTCACTAACCTTACAGCCGCGCCCCGCTGCTCTGGCTTCAAGCTCTTCCAGCAGAGCCTTCCCGAGTCCATGCCCCCTGTATCCGGGGTCAACGGCCAGCAAGTGCACGTTCAGGATATTCCAGACCAGTTCCCCGGTAATGCCGCCAACGAAGATGCCGTTCTCGTAAGCGGCGAGGGAGAGTACCTCACGCTGATAAGGCGGAATGCTGCTGTCCATGCGGCGGCTGTGTTCCTCTAGCAGTCTGGAGATTTCCTGCTGATTCTGAGCAAGATCCAGTTCTATGATGTTCATGGGTATACCTCCTTAGTATCTGAATTCAATTATAGCCATTATATCAAAATAGAGCCTGCGGACGATGCCGCAGGCTCTATTTGTACCGGGACAACGGCTGGAGTGCCGTCCGTTATTCCGGGGAGATGTACAGGTCTTGGGGTCCCGCAAAGTACCTGAGTATTCATCGAAGCCAGGTCTCCACTTTGTGTGGCGATTTTAGTGCAAATAGAAGAATTTATATGTTTTACACGATAATTTATCCTTCTATTTCTCGCTGAAACGGTACCGTCCTTACTAGGACGGCAAAGCCGTTTCTACTTGTTTTGTCCGCTCTCAGCATTCAGCTTGGCGATCAGCTTATCGCCTTCGACATCGAGATTCGGCAGCAGGCGGTCCAGCCATTTCGGCAGCCACCAGGCTTTGTCGCCGAAGACGGCCATGACGGCCGGAACGAGCGTCATCCGGATGATGAAGGCATCGATCAGGATACCGAAGGCCAGGGCGAAGCCGATCTGCTTAATCATTGCATCCGGGGCGAAGATGAAGCCGGCGAAGACGGATACCATGATCACACCTGCGGCCAGTACGACCCGGCTGGCCAGATCATAGCCGTGAATAACACTCTCCTTGCCATGGCGGCCGTGGACATAAGCTTCTCGCATCGAGCTGACGAGGAAGACCTGATAATCCATAGCGAGTCCGTACAGAATACCGGTGACCAGGATCGGCATGAAGCTCAGCAGCGGTCCGCCGGTATCGAAGCCGAACAGCGAATGCAGCCAGCCCCATTGATAGACGGCGGTGGTTACGCCGAAGGTGGCAATAATACTTAACACGAAGCCGACGGTTGCTTTGATAGGTACGATAATCGACCGGAACACCAGCAGCAGTATGATCAGCGACAGGATAACGATGATCCCGATGTACACAGGGAAGGCATCGGACAGCTTCGAGGACATATCAATATTGATGGCCGTGAAGCCGGTCACGCCAAGATTAATATTGTTGCCGGTGGTCAGGCTGGATGCTGGATCGCGCAGCTCCTGTACAAGGTCTCTGGTTGCGGTATCTGTGGGCCCTGTCTTCGGAATCAGGCTGATAATGGCGAGCTTGCCGGTGGGATTCAAGCCCAACGGGGACACGAGTGCAACGTTATCATGCATTTGCAGTTCCTGCACCAGCTTGCCTACGACCTGCATCGAGAGGGTATCAGTCGGATTCTTCGGCTCTGCTACGAGCAGGAGCGGGCCATTGAAGCCTTCGCCGAACCCTTTGGAGATGACATCATAGCTCTGGCGGGCCGGAGTATCCAGGTTCGCCGAGGCGCCGGATGGAATACCCAACTCCATCTTGGTCACCGGGATTGCGGCTGTGCCCAGAACCAGCACCACGAGTATAATGATGGCCCAGCGATATTTCACCGTAGCATTTGCCCAGCGGTGAGAGAAGCTGTTCTGGGATTTTTTGGCGGCTATGCTGTGCTTGGTCCGGGCCTTGGCGGTTACGATCCGTTCACCGACCAGGCCGAGCAGCGCAGGCAGCAGGGACAATGCCAGCAATACATTGATGAGAACACTGGCCGCAGCCACAAGTGCCATTGTCGATAAGAAGCCGATGCCAATGACGAGCATGCCGCACAGGGCGATAATTACGGTCAGACCGGCGAAGAATACAGCGCTGCCGGCGGTGCCGAGTGCCCGGCTTGCTGCTTCTGCTGCGCTTAATTTCTCATCCAGGATCAGACGGCGCTGCCGGTTCACAATGAAGAGCGAGTAGTCGATCCCTACCGCGAGACCGATCATCACGGCAAGAACCGGTGTAATATCGTTCATCTGGATCAGGCTGCCGAGGGCAAAGGCACCTCCGACGCTGATGCCGACTCCGAGAAGCGCGGTCAACAGCGGCAAGCCTGCGGCGACAACCGAGCCCAGCGTCAGGAACAATACGATGGCAGCAACGGCTACGCCGATCGCTTCCGTGGAACCAATGGCCGGCATGCTTTTGAGCGAGTCGCTTGGAATCGCGGTAATGCCTGAACCGGACTGTTCAACCTCAGTTACGGTATCGATGATATTATCCGGCACCTCCGATGGCAGAGATGTCTGTTGAACCGTGAACTGGAACTGGAATAGGGCAATACTGCCGTTAGCCGACAGCATCACGCCGGGAACGGGAGCGCCGTCAACGATCAGCGGACCGAACGGTGCTGCCTGAGCAGCAGCGGCAGGATCGGCTTGGCCCGAAACAGCGGCAGGATCGGCGGCAGCTTGCCCAGCGGCGGCGGCAGGATCAGCAGCGGCGGCAGGATCAGCAGCTGCTTGTGCTGCCAGCTCTACAGGATTGATGACATATTCCATGTTGTATACATCATTAATAGCTTTTAGAAGCAGAGCTGTACGCTCAGGCGTATCCAGACGTTCTCCGTCCGGAGCCGTGAAGGCGATACTAGCCTGGCCTCCGGCCGCAGCGGGCAGCTCTTTTGTCAGCTTATCCAGCACTTTTTGCGACTCTGTGCCTTCAATTTTCATCTCGGAGCTGGATTGAATGCCGTTGACTCCAATCAGGGTGCCTACAACTCCGAGTACAATGATCCAGACTGCAATGAAGGCCCAAGGCTTGGCATAAGCCGATTTACCTAAGCGGTATAGAAAGGTAGACATGTAGTGGTTTCTCCTCTTTATCTGTGAATTTAGAAGCCGTTGCGTAAATAAGCAAACATGGAATTCAGGTACTGATCAAAAGGCATGGCATCGGAGCCTTCGCTCTGCTGTTCACCCGGGAGCATAACATTGAGCCGTCCGTCCACTATAGGTACGAAGGCACCATAGACGGCACCAGCCAGCAGATGGGTATACCCGTCGGAATAGCGCCCGTGGGAGAACTGCTCAAGCACTTCCTGTGCTGCGATTTGCAGACGACGGAATACGCTGAGAATATAAGGCTCCAGGGATGGGTACTGATTCGCCAGCGAGACGAACTGCCGCAATTTATGCAGGAACTCAGAGGTAAATTGCAGCTGTAGCAGATTGTATAGAGCGTCCAGCGGTGTAGCATTCGCCGGAAGCCCGGCAAGCAGGGCTTTATCATCTTCTTTGTTGGCACTGCCGATGAAGTAGGCGGCGACTGCCTCCTCCTTACAGGAGAAGTAATTCGCAAAAGTCCGCCGGGAATAACCGGCCTTCTGAACAACATCATCCACAATGAAGCCGTCCATGCCATGCTCAAGCGCAAGCTCGAAGGCCGCAACGGATAAAGCGTAGGCGGTGGCTTCCTTTTTTTTGTCCCGCAGATTCAGTTTGGAATTCAAATTTCAATGTTCCTCCTTTCTCTGGGATCTATAAGCTCTATAGAATCTATAGGTTCTATTATTGCTCAAAGGGAAAGATTGCACAATGAGCATCGAGTGACGGAAATGTGAATGTTTCAAATTTGGAGTAGTGGAGTGGGGAAGAAAGGTGGGGGGTTAGGGGATTAAGGTAGGAGGGCGTGGGGAAGGGAGTGGAGTGGGAAATAGTTGTGAGGATAATGAGAAGTTAGTGGGAGGCAATTGAGTAAATGAGTGAGCAAATGAGTGAGTGAGAGTTACTGTGGGAGTAAGAGTAGGAGAGTAGGAGAGTAGGAGAATAGGAGAGTAGGAGAGTAGGAGAGTAGGAGAGTAGGAGAGTAGGAGAGTAGGAGAGTAGGAGAGTAGGAGAGTAGGAGAAGAATAGGTGAGTAAGTGAGTAGTACGTGAGAGGAAGAGTAACATTGGTGTAAACAGACGATAGCACGAGCAAATCCCCGGGCGGATAAGAGCAGAGCTGAAGAATGCGCCTTCATTCGTGAAGGGACAGCATTTTTGACTTCTTTTGTCATCCGTGAGGTTTTACATTAAATGGCTGCAGGCGTAAGATTCAATCAACAACCGAATGAAATGACACTGTTCTTGAAATGGCTGAATTCCGTAACGGGAACGGGGGAACCAACTGGTGCAAACGGCTTAAGGATTGGCTGCTGAGTACCCGGGGTGAATCCTTGCCAGTGTGCTATTATGGCTCCGGTGAGGTAGGGCAATCTCGCTGCCCGAATCCGTCAGCTAACCCCGTAAGCCTCGAAGAGAGAGGATGAGCGCCATGATCGATTAACCGACCACGGAGAGCCCTGCTGCTACTGTGGTCTTTTTGCTGTGCAGGAAAGGCATAAATCCCATTAAATCAGTTGGAAGTGGGCTGGAGGTGGAAATGAAGGGATAAATCCCTCTGATGGTGGCGAGAGTTTGCTGGGAGGCGAAGAGCAGGCAGGTGCGAGAGCAAATGAAGAGCACAAGTGCACCAGAATCCCGGAAATGTTAGCTAAACGAGCGAATGAAGAGCACTAGTGCACCTGATTCCCGGCAATGTTAGCTAAACGAGTAAATGAAGAGCACAAGTGCACCTGATTCCCGGAAATGTTAGCTAAACGAGTAAATGAAGAGCACAAGTGCACCTGATTCCCGGCAATGTTGGCTAAACGAGCAAATGAAGAGCACAAGTGCACCTGATTCCAGGAAATGTTAGCTAAACCGGTTCGGCCACCTAATTATGGAGACATTCTGCTAAAAACTCGTGTTTTCGCAGGATCTTGTTTACAGCTTTATTTCTATCGGTTTTAGCTTGCCTGCTTTCCATGCGGCGTGGTATTGCTTGGGGCTCATGCGCTGCAAACTGCCATGAAAACGGCGCTCGTTGTAAAAATTAATATAAACTGCGACCGCTTCATAGGCTTCTTCAAACGTTTCAAAGTACCTTTTCGTGTACAAATCTCTCTCCAAAATACTGTGAAACGACTCAATGTAGGCGTTCATATTCGGCGTTTTTGGAGGAATCCGCTCATGCTCCAGAGGACGCTGCGTTTCCGCACACAGCTCGCCAAAGACGTCGCTTAGGAATTGCGGGCCGTTATCGGAACGGATCACCGGTGAGGGATCTCCAGGCTGTAAACGTCGGCCCAGCGCCTCCCTTAACGTGGCACAGACTTGCTTCGCTGTACAGCTCGCGCCCACGTGGTAGCCGACGATACAGCGGTCAAACACATCAATCATATCAAAGATAAAAAAGAAGCGGTCGTAGCCATGAATGTATCCATATTTAATGTCAATCTGCCAGAGTTGGTTGGGGCCGGTGACCACTCGATTTCGCGCTAAACGTCGAGGGTATTTTAGGTTCCTCACCGGCTTTTTCTGAAGCAATCCGAGCTTCTTGCACAGCCGGTACGCCTTCTTGTGGTTGAGGATTAAGCCCTGCTGGACCGATAGGGCATACGCCAGGTTCCGGTAGCCATAGCCGTTCTCCTCGCCCTCTACCAGCTCACTCAGCCACTCCTCGATCTGTAGGTCACTGACCCGCAGACCGCCGGTAGTGAGGGAATAGGCGGGGATCGGACGACCCGAAGTCACGACCGCATCCGGGGCACTCCAAAGCCCCAGGAAACGTTTTTTATGCGCATAATAGGTGGAAGGTTGAACCTCCACGATACGTAGAACCAGTGTAGCCGAATAACCCCGCTTTATCGCTTCGTCGGCCAGTTCGAGTTTGTCTTGTAAGCGGGGTTGGCTTTTTTTAAGAGTTCACGCAGCAGTTCGATTTCCAGATCCTTTTCACCCAATAACTTAATGGCCGTCTCCATCTTCGTCTCCAGATCTTGGACACGCTCCGCATCTTCAATCCGTTCTTGGACGGACGGAGTGGCCTCTTCTCCAAATCGTTCTTTGTAGAACTTCACCCAATTGGCAATGGTGCTGGGAGAGACGGAATACTTTCGGGCCAGGAAGGAAACCTTGGTTCCATTGATCGCTTCTTGGGCTACTTTGATCCGCTGTTCGTCATACAACTTGTTGCTTCTCATCGGCTCCACTCCCTCTTCTTAGTGTACCTCTTACATGTCAAGGTCTCCACTTTGATTAGGGGGCTTAAGAGAAACGAGTAAATGAGGAGCACAAGTGCACCAGAATCCCGGAAATGTTAGCTAAACGAGTAAATGAGGAGCACAAGTGCACCTGATTCCCGGAAATGTTAGCTAAACGAGCGAATGAAGAGCACAAGTGCACCAGAATCCCGGAAATGTTAGCTAAACGAGCGAATGAAGAGCACTAGTGCACCTGAACCAAGTATGCGTCTTTGCCCCCAACTGACCAAGCAGCCCAAAGTGGAAATTAGGTGCAATTGTGACGGAGAGAAGCACAATTAAATCATATAACAACATTAATTAGTCATTTTAAATTCGAATTAGTCTTTTTATTTACCACAATAGTCAGTTTCCGCATCGCCACTACAGTCAGTTTTCTTATAGTCATATTTCATTGAAAGGAGGGGTTACCATCGCTACTGTATTTATCGTCTGTTTCTGGGTGGGCCTCCTGCTTATCCTCAGTGGCAGCATTCATGGACACGGCCTGGTAGGCCACCTGCATGTTGGGGGAGGGGATGCCGGGGGGCCGGGCTTTCTGCCGATTCTACCACTGATGGTGTTTGTCACCGTCTGGGGCGGCACGGGGTATATGCTTGTCAAGTACAGCGGGATGCAGCTGCTCGCCGTGGTGCTGGTCTGTACCTTGATCGCCCTGCTGCCGGGCATCCTGCTCTACACGGTGCTGGCCCGGGTGATGACCCGGTATGACAGCAGTATGAGTGAACTCGATTATGAGCCGGCCGGCCAGCTCGGCTATATCAGCATTGCCGCAGCGGATGGGGCCGTGGGAGAGATGAAGTATGTGCTGCACGGAACCATGCGCTCCATCGGCGTGCGGGCCGAATCCGGTCAGTCGCTGCTGCGGGGCGATCGGGTGATTATTGTGAAGACGGATAAGGGGATCGCAGCGGTCACCCTGTTCGAACGGGAAATGGAACATAACTAACGGGGAGTGTCGGAGCAAATGTTAATTTTATATATAACCGGAGCTATTGTTGTAGTGATTCTGCTGGCGTTAACCAGTATTGTGACCGCGTATAAAAAGGTTCCGCCCAATCAGGCCATGATCGTATACGGCCTCGGCGGCAAAAGAGTGGTCCAGGGTGGCGGGACGTTCGTCATCCCCGGCTTTCAGAACAATAAAACCATCTCCATGATGCTGATGAGCTTCGATGTTATCCCGGCGCAGGCCATGTTTTCCCGCCAGGGCATCAAGCTGAACCTGGAGGCGGTAGCCCAGATTAAGATTAAAAGCGATCCAACGGCCATTCTAACCGCCAGTGAGCAGTTCATTGACCGGCCTGAAGAGGACCGTGAGACGATTATTTTGCATTCGGTGGAGGGTCATCTGCGCGGCCTGATCGGCCAGCTCACCGTAGAATCTATACTCAAGACCCCTGACGAGATCAACAGCAAGATGCGGGAGACCTGCTCGGAGGACCTCGACAAAATGGGGCTGGAGGTGGTCAGCTTCACCATCAAGAAGATTACCGACGACAAAGGGTACATCGACAATATGGGGGTGCCCGAAATTGAGCGTATCCGCCGCGACGCCAGTATTGCCAAGGCCGAAGCCGAACGCGACATTCAGATCAAACAGGCCGAAGCGGAGAAGGAATCCTCCATTGCCAAAGCCAATGCCCATCAGGCGACCATAGAAGCGGGAACCGCTGCCCGTGCGAAGGAATCCCTGTTCGAGAAGGAGCTTAACATTAAGCAGGCGGACTTCAAGCTGGAGACCGAGGTGAAGAAGGCGCAGGCGGATCTGGCGTATGAATTGCAGCAGAACAAGATCAAGCAGTCACTGGTTACGGAACAGGTGAAAATCACTCAGATGGAGGCTGAAGCCAACCGCACAGTCCGGGAGATCGAGGTCGAGCTGAGACAGCGGGAGCTGGAGGCAACGGTGATCAAGCCTGCGGAGGCGGAGAATCAGGCGACGATTATGAGAGCGGAAGCCGCCAAGCAGCGGCAGATTCTGGAGGCGGAAGCCGAAGCAGCTACTACGACCAAGCGCGGACTGGCAACAGCGGAGGCCGATCTGGCAAAAGGGAAGGCGAATGCGGAGATCGTCCAGCTCGCCGGAGCTGCGGAAGCGGGAGCGCTGCAGAAGAAGGCCGAGGCGTACAAACAGTTCACCCAAGCCGCCTTAACCGTGGAATTCCTGAAAATCCTGCCCGAGCTGGCTGAGAAAATCGCTTCCCCGCTGGCCAAGGTAGATAAGATCACCGTCATCTCCCAGGATGGGGCGTCCGCAGGCGTGAACAAAATTACCGGCGATATCGCCAAAATCATGGCGCAGGTGCCTGAGCTGACCAAGACGCTGACCGGCATGAATGTCACAGAGGTGCTTAGCGGGTTACTTGGCCGGGAGCATGAGCAGGAATAGGAGTAGGAGGAGAGGCAGGTAGTAAGTAGTTAATGAACCGGCAGCAAGCCGCCTTCCTGACTGCATCTCTCCACAAAAAACAGGCGTCAATCTCCAAAAGGAGGCTGACGCCTGTGGTATGTCTGAAGCTGTAGATCAGCGCTGCACCGCTCTCAGGCGGTAAGTGCAGCTTGCGTAATCTCCGCGCAGGTCGGAGACTACCAGACCCATACGCATCAGGCGGTCGCCGCCGAGCGGTGTGCCGCCGAAGGCCGTCTGGAACGGAGCAGAGCTGTCGCCTCCAGCGTCCGCAGAAGCTTCTGCGCCGCCGTGGACATGCTCGTTGCTGCCGGCAGCTCCGGTTTCGATTACGTAATCAAGCTCCGGGTTCAGCCCCTTGAGCGTAAGGCGTGAGATCGGCGGATTAGGTCTCGCGAGTACGCGGAAGTAAGCCACGAAGGCTTCGGTCTTGTCCTCGCTGACGAACATCCAGGCGGTCTCACCGCTGCCCTCGAACGGACTCAGCAGACGGTACATATCCCCTTGCTGTACCAGTGTGCGGATCTCCTTGTACTGGGCAATCTGCCGGGCGGCCAGGTCCTTCTCGGCTTCGGTGAACTTGGTGAGGTCCAGCTCATAGCCAAAGTTACCGCTCATTGCCACATCACCGCGCGTAGCGAGGGAGGTAATGCGGTCCACCTGATGGTTCGGAACGTCAGATACATGCGCGCCCATGCTGCTGGCCGGATAGACGATGCTTGTGCCGTACTGAATCGCCAGACGCTCAACCGCATCGGTGTTGTCGCTGGTCCAGGTCTGCGGCATATAGAACAGCATGCCCGGATCGAACCGGCCGCCGCCGCCGGAGCAGCTCTCGAACAGAATGTCAGGGAAGCGCGAGGTCAGGCGTTCCAGCAGATTATACAGGCCGAGCATATAGCGGTGGGCGGTTTCTTTTTGCCGCTCAGGGCTGGTCTTCACCGAAGCAATCTCTGTCATATTGCGGTTCATGTCCCACTTGATATAGCGGATCGGGGCACTGGAAAAGACCGCGCTTAACGTCTCATACAGATAGTCGCATACCTCCGGGCGGGAGAGATCCAGGATCAGCTGGTTGCGGCCTTCCGTGCGGCGGCGTCCTTCGGCATGCAGGCACCAGTCCGGGTGCTTGCGGTATAGCTCACTGTCCGGCGAGACCATCTCCGGCTCCACCCATAGACCGAACTGTACGCCTTCCTTGTTGACCCGGCCGGCCAGATCCGCCAGACCTTCAGGCAGCTTGCGGCGGTCCTCGAACCAGTCGCCGAGTGAGCTGTTATCCTTGTCGCGTCTGCCGAACCAGCCGTCGTCAAGGACGAATAGCTCAATGCCGAGCGGGCCTGCTGCTTTGGCGATGGTTACGATTTTGTCCGCATCGAAATCGAAGTAAGTCGCCTCCCAGTTGTTGACCAGAATCGGCCGGGCCTGATCACGGTGAACACCGCGGCAGAGCCGGGTCCGGTACAGCCGGTGATAGGTGCGAGACATGCCGCCGATGCCTTCGCTGGAATAGACAAGCACGGCCTCCGGGGTCTGGAAAGATTGGCCCGGCTCCAGCAGCCAGGAGAAGTCGAACGGATTAATCCCGATACTTACACGGGTCTGTCCGAACTGCTCCACCTCGGCCGTAGCGCTGAAGCTGCCGCTGTAGACGAGGCTGAAGCCATAGACGTCACCCTGGTCTTCATCTGCACCCGGGCGCAGAAGTGCGAGGAACGGGTTGACCTGATGGCTGCTTGATCCGCGGCGGCTCTCCAGGGACAGCGCGGCTCCGGGGTTAAGCGGATGGCGCTGAACATGGCGTTCTCTGGCCCATGCGCCGCTAAGATGCAGGGTGTCATAAGCGGAATCGGCAAAATCCACCGATGCGCTAAGCGCCTGCTCCAGCCGGAGCGGGGCATCGCCGTTATGCTCGAAGCGCACAGAGCGGGTAATCGCCCGATGGTCAGCGAACACCGTATAGAGCAGTCTGACCGTCAGACCGGCGTAGTCATCCTTCAGGGTGAGCTCAAGCGTGAGCGCTTCTGCTTCGCTCTCTGCATAGACCGCAGGCAGACCATCCAGTGCCGGTTTGCCCGGCGTGATTACATAGCCTGCATATTGCAGCTCTGAGATCCGCGTGCCGTCCGCAAGCTGAACCTGATAAGCCGGCCGTCGGAAATCACTCGTCCCATACTGCGGATACTCCTGAGGCAGGGCATCCAGCGAGAGGGCGGGCTTCTGCGGCAGCGGGGTTGGTGAGAAGGAGGCGCGTTCACGCAGCTCCAGTGCTCCGGCCAGACTGTCATCATGACGGAGCCGTGCGCCCCAGTAGACATGGGCAGGGTAACCCTCTACCAGTTGGATGATGTAGCTGGTGTCTTTGGACTGAAGGTGAAACAGCCCTTGCGATTCATCTGCATAAATGTTCATAATCTTAACACTCCTTGTGTGATGGGATAAGGTCCGGATATCTTGGAAAAGGCAATCAAGATTGCTGTGCAGCCGGGCTGCGTTAATCCATTGTTCCGCCGCTGGTCTCGCGGACAATCAGCTTCGTGCCGATCAGCGAATGCGAAGGGGCTTCGCGTCCTTCGAACCGCTCGGCGAGCAGCTGAACCGCAGCTTTGCCCATCTGCTCGGGATAGGCGCGGACCGTTGTCAGCGGAGGCTGAACATAGGCCGCCATCTCGATATCATCGAAGCCGACGACAGCCATCCCGGCAGGCACCTGTATCCCGTGATCATGCAGGGCGCGCAGAGCGCCGACCGCCAGCGGATCACTGGCGGCGAAGCAGGCCGTAGGCCGCTTTACCCCTGCCAGCAGCTCGCTCATCATCCGGTAGCCGTCAGCACTAGTCCAGCTTCCCGTGCGGATCAGCGCCGGATCATAGCAGCCCTGGCTCTGCATAATCCGGGTGTAATGATGCCTGCGGCGCTCCTCCTCGCTGCCGCCTCCGATGAAGGCGATCTCGCGGTGACCGAGCTCCAGCAGATGGCCCAGTGCCTGATCGACAGCCTGCCGGAAATGTGTCCGCACGGAGTCATATTCCGT
Organism: Paenibacillus sp. FSL H8-0332; assembly: GCF_037963835.1. NCBI lineage: Bacteria > Bacillati > Bacillota > Bacilli > Caryophanales > Paenibacillaceae > Paenibacillus > Paenibacillus sp. FSL H8-0332. Next base: position 4,850,279 of record NZ_CP150145.1, on the reverse strand, counting down.
GCGCTCCGAGTAATGGTCGACAAGCACCGTGGTGCCCCCGTCCGCGTGCAGCTTCGCAAGCTCTCCCGGCTGGAAGCTCCCGCCGACTACGATAAGCCCGTCACCCGCAGGCCGGAGCGGGGCTGGCGTACTGTGACCGCGCAGCGTCTGGCCCAGCCGGATGCCCAGCTCCTCACAGCGCAGCTCCACGCCGCGCCGGATGGAGCCATAATAAGGGTCGTCCCGTTCCTCTTCGGGTGAACACCAGAGCAGAAGCGAGACGGTCTTGCTGCCCAGCTCATTCTCCCGCTTCAGCTGCCGTACCCGTGAGGGCTTGTAGCCCAGCTGCCCGGCCACGGCGAATACGCGGCTGCGTGTCTCCTCGCTGACAGCCAGGGACAGGTCGTTATTTAGCACTCTGGATACGGTTGCGGCTGATACGCCGGCTTCCCGGGCGATGTCTTTAATCGTTGCCATGCTGATCACGCCTTTTTAGTTAATAAATTTACTAAATCTTCGCATTTATCTTATCATCAGCTGAAGGTTCTTTCAAGCAGATTTTGAGGAGCGCTTACATTGGGAGGGGATTGGACGCAGGATCACCGCCCCGCCGCCCATCTACGTATCTCCGTACCGCCGTATTGCCATATCGCTGTATCGCCGTATCGATGTAGCTGATCGCCCCATTCTCGCGGACCTGAAAGCCCTTATCAGCGCCAAATTACACCATTAGGCAGGCTAGGCGGACTCAGAGGCCGTTAACTAACCCATTACTCCTCATTTATAGCTTCAAATGGCAACATAAGCGCTCCTGAGTCCGCAAATACAAGAAAAGTTGGTTTTTTCGCATTATAGCGTCATCTGAGTCCGCCAGATGCCGATTAAGCTTAAGAGGAGTTTGGAACAAGCTCGAAGCGGGCTTTGCTTTGTTGTTCAGCTCTTGTTCTTCGGAAACAGCTAGGCCTCAGCTTATTATTCCGTTTGTACGCAAATAAAAAAAGGCTGCCTATACCGGCAGCCCTGTCCACTTTTCCACATTATTACGTTATCTTATCCCTATCATTCTGCGGTACGCTCACCGAATAAATGCCCCACAATCAGATCTGCGCACTCTTCAGAAGTGTTCTCATGCGTGTTCACCTTAAAGCCATATTCGATGTCACGGGCCATCAGCTTGTGCTGCTCCTCCGACTGGCCTTCACCTCTGTGTTCACGGGCAAGATTGCGCTGGCGGCAGATGTCCAAGGGACAGAATACTTCTACCACAGTTAACGGATAGCCGGCGAAAATATCCTTCACCTTCTCATAATGAGGCGTAAGTCCGGGCCGCTCCACCAGGATGCCGTCAATCAGCACATGCTTGCCATGATCCGAGAATAATTTGGCGGTATGATACATCATGATAATAGCTTCACTAAGATACTTCCAGTAATCTTCACGCAGGTAACGCTCCCCGATCGTTTCTTCGAAAAGATCATTGGCTACCACATAAAAAAATTCCGGCGATCTCGACTGTATCGCTTCAACTATTGAGGTTTTGCCGGAGCTGGTCACTCCGTTTAGAAATACGATTTGCCCTTTGTTCATTTGAATTTTCTTCCTTTCGTCCTTCGTTTAATTTCCTCCCGTATTCCCATCAATCTGCTGTATATAATCCCGGGGAGAGAGCCCGGTGACTTTCTTGAACACCTTGCTGAAATAGAAGGCGCTCTCATAGCCGAGCTTCTGGGAGATTTCGTAGATCCGGCCTTCGCCGCGGACCATCATTTCCTTGGCGGCGGTGATTTTGGTCTCTGTGATATACTCGACATAGTTCACCCCGGCGACCTTGGAGAACAGGTGGCTCAGATAGTTGGGGCTGAAGTTGAACACATCCGCCACCTGATGGAGCGAGAGCTTGGTGCCGAGATTTCTTTTGATATACTCCTGGACGTTCTTCACCACCTGCTCCTTATAGCTCTGTCTGCGGGTGGCAAGCATTCGGACACAGCCGTCCCGGAACTGGACGAGCCAGCCGGTAATCTCCTCAATCGTATGCATCTGGTAGATCGCCCGGTAGCCCTCCGGCTCCTGCTCGAAGATCTGCTCCACCATGTTCTCCCCGTCCGCGAGCAGGGAGGTCGCCATATACAGAATATTGCAGGCGGCATCGGTGGCGGGAACGAGCAGATCGGCCCGTCCGTCGAAGATCTCGATCATCCGGGAGATGATGCTGTGCAAGGCGCGGGTATCCATTTCTTCAAAAGCTCTGCGGATCTCCAGCCGCGATTCCGAGAAATCAAACAGCAGATGCTCCTGCAGGGGGGCTTCGCCTTCCGTGAAGAAGACGAAGGAGCGTTCCTTCACAGCGGCGGGCAGTGCCTTCCGGGCAGCGAGATAGCTCCCCTGCAGCAGATAAGGATCTTCCGCCGCGAAGCCAATCGCCCCGATAATGGTCACATTGAAGTAATTATGCAGCACGGAGGCCATGTCCGCCAGCAGCTTCTGGATGTCAGGCATCCAGAGCTGCGGGTCCGGGCCCGGCACAGGCAAGGTCAGCGCGAAGTTGCGCAGATCCAGACTGGTTACATAACAGGCGCTGAGCGACGAGAGCGTATCCTTCGCCATCTGTACAGTGCTTGAGCATAAGGCCACCAGCTTATCCCCGCGCGGCGGGACGGTGTCCGGCCCGAGAATGCGGCAGGTACAGACCAGATAGGCCGGCGCGGAGAGGTCCACCTCCAGATCCTCCTTTTGCAGGAGATACTGGTTCTTGTTCTCGAACAGATTGTTGAACAGCCGGACGAAGAATTTATCGCGCTGGGCCTGGAGATTGCCGCGGTGGACCAGCTTCGGATAGCTCTCCATGGTTTGGTACTCCTCCAGGATACTAATGGCCCGGCGGATCGATTCGGCCAACGCCTCCGGGGTCAGCTCCAGCTTCACCAGGTAATCGGTGGCCTGGACCTCAATCGCTCCGCGCGCATACTGGAATTCCTCGTAGCTGGTCAGCATGATGAACAGCGGAAGCCGCCCGTACTTGCGGCGGACCGAGCCGGCGACCTCGAGGCCGCTTTTAATCGGCATTTTGATATCGCTGATCACGATGTCCGGGCGGAGGGTGTCGATCATCTCTTCCTCCTGCGCGCCGTTGTGGGCGATGCCGACAATTTCAATATTATATTGCTCCCATTTCAGCATGGACTGGAGTCCGATGCAGACCAGGGCTTCATCATCTGCGATTAATAATTTGATCAAGCTCATCACATCCTTGCTCAGTATGCTATTGTTTTGGGGTCCCCGCAAAGTACCTGAGTACTCATCGAAGCTAAGGCCTCACTTTGTGGGGGATTCTTAGCTATTCTCTCTGCCGGAAGGGCAGCAGCAGCTTCATCGTGGTGTAGCGGCCGACCTCGCTCTCAATGGACAAGCCGTACTCCCCGCCAAAAGCGAGCTGCAGCCGTTCGTTCACACTGCGCAGCCCGATATTCTCCAGCATCCCCGTAGCTTCGTCCCCGGGAACGGTTAGAATGGTGGCAATCTGCTCCGCCGTCATTCCGACCCCATTGTCCTCGATCGTGATGAGCAGATCCGTGAATCCGCTCTTCGTGACCCGGACAACAATATCACCTCTGCCCTTGGGCTCGATGCCGTGGAAGATCGCATTCTCCACCAGGGGCTGGAGCGTGAAGCGCGGAATAAGCCCGCCAAGCAGCGCTTCCTCTTCAATCTCTGTGATCATGGTAACCGTGCTGCCGTACCGGTATTTCTGAATCAGGAAATAATCCTCCAGCAGGCTCAGCTCATCCTTCAGCGGCATCAGCCGCCGGTTGTCCTTGGCAATGCTGCGGAGCAGCCGGGACAGGGAGGTCGTCATCTCCGCAATGCCGGTGGCGTTCTGGATCGTAGCCATCCATTTGATCGAATTCAGGGTATTGTACAGGAAGTGCGGATTAATCTGGTTCTGGAGCATCCGGTATTCCAGCTCCTGCTTCTGCTTCTCGTCCGCGAGCCGGCTGTCCATGAGGGCTACGATATCCTGGGACAGGCGGTTAATGCCCCGGCCGACATCGCCCAGCTCGCTGTTCCATTCAATATTGCGGTCCAGCAGGAAGTTGCCCTGGGCAATCTTGTCCATGCGCTTCTTCAGCTTCTCCACCGGAAGGCTGATCGTGCGGGTCAAATACAGCGTAATGATCGCGCTTAAGACAAGCACGAGCAGACAGACGCCGAGCAGGACGAGAATCCATATATTGCTCCGGGGCGCGAACTGGTCGCTGGATAAGGTCTGAGAGAGCATGACACCGCTGCGTACCGGATACGATACCACGATATGGCTTTCCTCATCATCCTGCATTTTCACCATGGACAGCTCGGTATCGGGGCCGACAGGCTTGTCACTGGTATAGGCTACCGGCTCATAGGGTTCCTCAATGGCCTTGACCTGATCGCCGGTTAGCTGATAATGATGATCGCCGAGCGTAAGCAGCAGCCGGGAGTGCTCCGGCAGGGCATAGCCCTTCAGCTTGTCCGTAATGACGGAGGTATTCGCGAGCAGGTAGACGGTTCCCACCCGGGTGGCCCCCCGGCCATAGATCGGGAACACGAAGGGAATTCCGTAGGAATTGGAGAGCGGGTCCTTAATGACCCGGTTCCACTGCTCCTCAGCCTCATTCGTCAGACCGGTCACTTGACCGATATTGTGGATCGTAAGCGGAATGGAGGTGCCGAAATTCTCCACCTGCAGGAACTTTCCGCTGTTATCCGTAGCAATCAGGCGGCGTACATAGCTATACGAACGGTTGATCCGCAGATCCTCCTGCATAGCGTTGAACACATTAAGCGCCTGCTTGGGGCTGGCCTCCACTGAACCGAAATATTCGGTAAGCAGGGTGTTCGTGGACGAGTTCGTGCTGCTGGTCATCGCCAGCGTAGTCAGGTCAATCAGATCCTGTTCAATAATATGCGAGACGAGCTGGAGGTTGAATTCCGTCGCCTGGATCGTCGTTTTGCGCTGATAATATGTAATCAGTTCGTAGCTGAACCAAGACAGCAGTGTCGCAATCAACAGCGCAAAAGCGGTCATGAGCAGAATAATGCGGCTTTTAATAGTAGATTTACGTACCGTGGTGAACACTCCTTCATGAATAAGGACCTATTTAAAGCGTTTTCAATTACCATAGCATATTCCTGCGTTTCATTATAGAGCCGGGGGGAGAAGCTGAGGATTTTACAGGTTTCGGATAAGAAATTACAGGTTTGGGGCAGGCCGTGCGGAGAAGAGCACAGAATAGTGAATGAACTGTGTTTGATTTTGCATCCCCATGGGATCTGAAAAGGCTTACAATTTGAACTAAGGCCAGGTAAACAAATGGGCCGGTTATGGATAGACCATCAGAAGATAAAGGGGATACTTACATGAACTTGAAAAGATTCTACGGCATGACCCTTGCCACCGCGCTCTCCGTGAGCATGCTGGCCGGATGCTCCGGCAATAACAATACGAAAGACGCAGCTGCCACTGCCGCACCTGCTTCGGGCAACGCTGCAACCGCTTCCTCCGAACCAAGCCAGGAGCCAGTGACGCTGAAATGGGCGCTGTGGGACTGGGAAGCGACTGCATACTACAAGCCGCTGATCGATGCCTACAAGGCAGCACATCCGAACGTGACCATTGAATACGTGGATCTTGGGTCCACCGACTATATGACCATGCTCAGCACACAGCTCTCAGGCGGGGCAGATCTGGACGTCCTGACGATCAAGGACATTCCCGGCTACTCGAACCTGGTGAAGCAGAATCACCTGGAGCCGCTGAAGACCTATATGGGTGACAAATCTATCGATCCTTCGTTATACGGCGGTACGGTAGAACAGATTGAAGTGAACGGCGAGGTGTATGCGCTTCCGTTCCGCAGTGACTTCTGGCTGATCTACTACAACAAAGCCTTGTTCGATAAAGCAGGCGTGGATTATCCGACTAATGATATGACCTTCGACCAATATGATGAGCTGGCCCGCAAGATGACCTCCGGCAGCGGATCGGAAAAAGTATACGGCGCCCACTACCATACTTGGCGGAGCGCAGTTCAATTGTTCGGGATTCTGGACGGCAAGAACACCGTGGTCGGCGGCAACTATGATTTCCTGAAGCCTACCTATGAGCGGATTCTCAAAGAGCAGGAAGACGGCATCGTCATGGATTATGCTACCCTGAAGACCTCCAGCACGCATTACTCCGGCGTATTCTACAACAACTCCGTAGCCATGATGAACATGGGCAGCTGGTTCATTGCCACCCAGATTGAGAAGGTGAAGAGCGGCGAATCCCAATCTGCGGAATGGGGCATCGTGAAATACCCTCACCCTGACGGCGTCGAAGCCGGAACTACGCTGGGAACGATTACTTCCCTGGCCGTAAACCAGAAGTCCAAACACAAAGAAGCAGCGCTTGACTTCATGAACTTCGTAACCGGGGCAGAAGGTGCCAAGGTGATTGCTTCGACCGGTACGATTCCTGCGATCAAGAATGATGAGGTTATCAATTCTATCACTTCCATCGAAGGCTTCCCGGCTGACGAGAACAGCAAGGCTGCTTTGAATACCGTTCAGACTTATCTGGAAATGCCGATTCATGAGAAGAGTGCGGACATTGAGGTTATTCTGAATGAAGCGCATGACAACATCATGACGAAGAACGCTACGATTGACGAAGGCTTGAAGGATATGAATGACCGTGTTGGCCAGCTTTTGAACAATTAATGTGAACGTGTAACGTTAGTGTCCTGAATGAAGGGCGGGCGAAGGCCCGCCTTCCATATAAATAGAGGACATCACAGCACTCACATTAACAGGCTTCGAAGTAATCCCTACTTTGCGGGGATGTTATATAAGGTTTGGAGGAGAACAAATGCAGAACGAAACCCTATTGCGTACAAATAAGAGCCCAAAAAGCCGGTTGTCGCGCGGCCTCCGGGATAACCTGGTCGCGTATAGCTTTATTGCGCCGAACTTTATCGGATTTGCCCTGTTCACCCTGGTACCGATGATTTTTGCCTTTATTCTGGCCTTTGTGAAATGGGACGGGGCCAATCCAATGAAGTTCATCGGGCTGGACAACTTCACCCGGCTGATCTCGGATACCACCTTCCACAAAGCCTTGTGGAACACGATTGTCTACACCATCGGAGTCGTGCCGCTGACCATGATTGTAGCGCTGGCGCTGGCCATTCTGCTCAATCAGAAGATTATGGGCCGTAATTTCATGAGAACGGTCTTCTTCTTCCCTTACGTGGCTTCGCTGGTAGCCGTTGCGGCGGTATGGAACTTCATCTTCAGCCCGACCATGGGTCCGATTAACAACATTCTGCATACGATTACCGGTATTCCGCTGGAGGACCTGCCCCGCTGGGCGGCCGATAAGCAGTGGGCGATGTTTACGGTAGTGCTTTTCACAGTGTGGAAAAATATGGGGTACTACATGGTCATCTATCTGGCTGGCCTCCAGGGTATTAACCCGGAGCTGTACGAGGCAGCAGAGCTGGACGGGGCAGGCCCGTGGAGAAGATTCCGCAACGTGACTGTGCCGCAGCTGGCACCAACCACCTTCTTTGTCCTGATGATTCTGGTCATCAACTCGTTCAAGGTCTACGATATCTTTATCAACCTGTTTGCCGGCGCCGATAACCAGCTCAATAACTCTACTAGGGTTATGGTCTATCAGATCTACAACACGGCGTTCCGCTCGCTTGATTACGGATATGCCAGTGCCATGGCGATTGTACTCTTTCTGCTGGTACTCGGCATCACCATCGTCCAGTTCCGCGGCGAGAAGAAATACGGACAATAGGGGGATCTATAAGATATGGTTGGTAAAAGTAAAGGACTTAGAATCAGCTTAATGGTGCTTGTATATGCCCTGTTAATTCTGACCGTGCTGGCGATGCTGGTACCGTATATCTGGATGCTGTCGTCTTCGCTCAAGCTGAACAAGGATGTCTTCTCCTTCCCGATGCAGTGGATTCCGGCGAATCCGCGCTGGGAGAATTTCGCGGATATCTGGACACGGATTCCGCTCGGACGTTTCATCTACAATACAGCGAAATTATCAATTATTGTTACCATTCTGCAACTGCTGACTTCCAGCTTCGCGGCGTATGCTTTCTCCAAGCTGCACTTCCGGGGCAAAAATGTGATCTTCCTGGGGTACATCGCTACCATCGCGATTCCTTGGCAGGCCTACATGGTGCCGCAATTCATTCTGATGCGCTACATGGGGCTGAATAATACCCACCTGGCAATCATTCTGCTGCAAGCCTTCTCAGCCTTCGGCGTGTTCATGATGCGTCAATTCTATCAGGGTGTACCTGATGAATTGTGTGAAGCCGCCCGGATCGACGGACTCAGTGAATACGGAATCTGGGCAAGAATCATGCTGCCGCTGTCCAAGCCGGCCTTGTCCACACTCACCATCTTCACCTTCGTCGCCACCTGGAATGACTTCCTGGGGCCAATGATTTACCTGACAGACACGAAGCTCAAGACGATCCAGATCGGTCTGCGGATGTTCATCTCACAGTACTCGGCGGAATACGGCTTAATTATGGCGGCGAGTGTGGTGTCGATCATTCCGGTAGTGATTGTGTTCCTGGCGCTTCAGAAGTACTTTGTGCAGGGCGTTGCTGCTTCGGGGATTAAGGGATAGTGGAGCGTTAGATTGAACTATAGAGATTGAACTTGTTCTCTTAGAACTGAACACATCAATTACTGTATTGTTGAATGAATTTGCTTTAGCTGTAATTCTGTGAATAGGGTCAGACCCTGGAGGTTCCGTAAAACGAAACTATACCGGCCAGACGACCGGCCAGACGAGTCTGCTTCTAACGGACCTGAGAGACTCTATTCCATGGAAAACGCCACTTTTGGCGGGTTAACGGACCGAGGAGCCCTTATCGTCTCTCTACGAGAAGTTTAGAGTAGAAATTCCAAGAATAAAGTCCATGGGGTCCGTTACTTTGCCCAAGTGGTGACTTTCATCCGGAATAAGAGCGCCTCAGTCCGTTACGCCGGGCCAAACGCCCCAAATGGACTAACTCCCGTCTTCGTCTGGGAATGGCACCTGAAGGGGTTGACTCCACTCCTTGGCTCCACTCCTGTAGTCCTTCAGGCATCATAGCGCCCCATCCACCCGTTTAAATCTGACGTTGTACTGGTTAGAGTAACAGCCTGGCAGTTGCAGTTTTTCGCAGTCTGCCAGGTATTTGTATACCCGCATTGTGAATTTAGACGAAGGTCTGCCCAGGTCAAACATTCTTCTACCGACATGTTGAATGCGCTTACTTAATTGAGAAAGAGGAGGATTAATGAATGAACAGAAAGAACCGCGTGAAGAAAAGGCTATTCTCCGTGCTGATGTCCGCTACACTCGTAGCCGGGATGTTCCCTGCCCTCGGTCTACCGTCGGCGTCGGCGGCTGTCGTCGATACGGTCTATGCTGCGGCTTATATGGGCACCAAGACTACCGCAGGTACGACACTTCCGGCAAGCATCGAGATTGCAGGTCAGGCTGCGGCGGTGAACTGGAACATCGGCGAAGATACCTTCGATGTACCGTATGATACGGTGGCAGTTACCGGAACCGCGAACGGCGGACCGGTGGTTGCCAGTGTGGAGGTGGTTCCGCCAGCCAGCAGTCCGCTGGTCTACTTTGTGGACAGCGGCAGAGGGGGCGATTCTTTTGGCAATGGTCCTTCTGCTTCACCTCTATACGAAGCGGTCAGAACACTGACCGGCAGTGAGCTGCTTAACCTGTCACCGGACCAGAAGTATGTCGCCGGTACCACAGACTGGGGATTCGATGATTCTATCCATAAAGTGAAAAATTCCAAGAACGGTAATCTTACCGATCCTGCCACTGATCCAAGCCTATGGGTTGTCGGGCTGCGCGCAGACCCTGCCAGCAACGATATTATTTATAAACTGAAAGCGCTTCAATCCGGAACCTATACACTTAACAGCGGTTTCTATGATTGGTACGGCAGCCGTGACCGGGTCATTCAGCCCCGGCTGGAATACCAGAATAGCAGCGGGGAGACCAGGACGATCCCGTTTGCTCAGTTCAACACGAATAAGACAAAATTTATTTCCGGTGAATTTACCATTCCCGCAGATATTGACACCAGCAGTCCGATGACGCTGACCTATGCTAATGTCTCCGGCGAGAAGCCGATTCTTAGCTGGTTCGCTGTTGCCAGAGGCGCGATCAAGCAAGTGATGGATGACGCCCGCCAGACCGCAGCTTCTACAACCAAGATTCTGCTCGATGGGAACGATATCCGGCCGGATAATGTCAACGGACTGACCTTCAAGGGGTTCGGCGTACTCAGCGGCAACAGCACCAGTGCCCTGCTAATGGACTATAAGTCTGAGCAGCCAGAGGCCTATGCCCAAATGCTGAAGATTCTGTTCGGCGGTGACCGCCCGCTGATCGACCATGTCAAGATTGAAATGGGCAATGACCGCAATAACTCTACCGGTCCTGACCCTTCAACGATGCGTACGGAGGATGAAGAGGCCAATGTGGCCCGGCATCCCGGCTTCCAGCTTGCGGCGGATGCCAAGGCCGTCAATCCGGCGGTCAAGGTGAGCTTCCTGCGCTGGAATGCTCCAGCCTGGGCTAACAATAACGACAAGATTTATACCTGGTACAAAAAGACCATTCTGGCCGCATATCGCGAATACGGCTATATGGTGGATTATGTGAATCCCCATATCAATGAGCACGCGCCGGATCTGGCCTGGACGAAGCAGTATGGCGAGAGGGTCAAGAATGATACTGAAGATTTCAAAAACGATCAGGAGAAAGAGCTGTACCACAGCATCCAGCTGGTGATTTCCGACGAGGTCGGCATCGGCTCCTTCGGGGATGCCATGGTGAACGATTTGTCGCTGCGTGAGGCGGTAGCTGCTGCCGGATTCCATTACAATACCGATGATGACAGCAAAGGAAATTTTAAACGGCTTGCCGATGAGTTCGACAAGGAAATCTGGAACAGTGAGGCACAGGCCACCTTCAGCAACTCGGCCTTCCGTCCTAATAATAATATGAAGGACCCGTCAGAGGCAGGGACAGGAATTGGCGGCACCGGCGGGCCGCTGGAGATGGGCAATACCATTATCAAGGGCTTCGTGAATTCCCGCCGGACGCATTTCATCTATCAGCCGGCGATTGGCTCCTTCTATGAAGGCGGACAATATTCCTTCAAAGAGCTGCTCAGTGCGCGTGACCCGTGGTCGGGCTTCATTCATTATGACGCGGGGCTGGTCATTCTGAAGCATTTTAACGGATTCGCCAAGACCGGCTGGGAGAATGAAGACAATACGGCTGCCATCTGGAGAGCCGTTCCTGCGGCCAGCTATACCGGAGCAACGGGCACGAATCCGGTCAGCGGACGCAACGGTACTCCGAGTTATATGACGCTTGCCGCTCCTGACAAGCAGGATTTCTCGACTGTAATCATCAATGACAGCCAGTATGAGAAGATCTACAAGCTCCAGGCCGTGAACATGGGCTATACCGGAAATCCTTCGCTGGAGGTGTGGGAGACCCGCGCGGCGGACAAAGGTCAGGCTTTTAACAGCAATTATATGAAGCCTCTTGGTGATGCCCATGCCGATGGCAGCGGCCTATATACCATACGTGTGAAGCCGTTCTCGATTGTAACCGTAACCACACTGGATAACCGCACGGATGAAGAGTTCGTTACGCCGCTTCCGGTTGAAGGAGAACGTACGGTGCTTGACACCGATGCAACCGGGTTCGTACAGAATACGGAGGATCAGATCCTGTATGCGGATGACTTCAATTATGGAGACAGAACCGTGCCTGTTATCGGAGAGGGCGGTGCAATTACAGATGAAGAGAGTTATGTCAGCTCACGCGGCGGGCCGCAGAGTGTAATTCCGCGCTATACCCAGGACCTCAACGGCGCATTCGAGGGGTATCTGGTAGACGGCACGGATAACTATGTGCTGCGACAGCAGCTGGACCAGGTAACTACCGGCGTGGGCGGGGCCTGGAACGGAGGAGATCCGGTCACGGTCATCGGCGATTACCGCTGGACTAACTATAAGGCCAGCGCTGATGTTTCTTTTGAACAGAACAGCACTTATGGCGGGAACAATTACGCAGCGGTCGGAGCCAGATATCAGGGCGGTCCGCAGACGATTAACGGCACGCCTTATGCGCTCAAATTCTGGTTCGATGGTGGATGGCAGCTGCTGTCCAGCGGCACCGTGGTCGCCAGCGGCAATGCGGCCACCGGCTCTGGCGGCGTGAAGATTGACGGATTTGATACCGCACATGACGCGTGGCATAACATTGCCATTCAGGTGGCCGGTGACACGGTGACTGCTTATTTGGATCAGGTTGAGCTTGCCTCCTATACCGATCCGAATCCGAAGCTCTCCGGGCGCATACAGCTCGCCAGCGGCTTCTATCATGTGCGCTTCGATAACTTGAAGGTAGAGAAAGTAGACGGTTATACCCCTTACTATGCCGAACAACTGGATAATCTGGAGATGTTTGATCTGGCGCAGTCACCTGGGGCGAAGCTGGCATACGAGGGTGCCTGGGCCCATGAGAATGGCAAAGGCATGTATGTGTATCAGCGGTCCCTCTCTACCAGCCAAGGGGCTGGTGCGGTGCTGAAGTATACTTTTACCGGCACAGGACTTGATATTCTCGGACCGAATGACGGCTCAGCCAAGCTGGAAGCTGTAGTAGACGGGGAGACCCAAGTGGTCTCGGGCAGTACGGCGGCAGCGAGGGAGCTGTATCAGGCCTTCACGCTCCGTGGACTGAAATACGGTGAGCATACCGTTCAGATCAAAGTGCTGAGCGGAACCCTGGCCGTGGATTCCGTAGGGATTATCAGCGGGGCAGGAGCAGGCAGCCCGGATACAGCGGGACTTCAGCAGGCGGTAAATGCTGCGCTGGAGATCAGCAGGGAGGATGATTCCCCCGAGAAGGACTGGAATATCTTCGTTCATGCACTGGGCGCAGCCCAGGCAGCACTAAGTGATCCGGTTCTGTACAGATTGGATCAGGAAGGAGCTGAGCACCTTGAAGCCCGCCTGACCTTTGCCCGGAATTTGCTGACTACGGGAGATGTGAGAGAGCTTGCCGCTATCGCGGATATGGCAACCTATGCAGGACAGCTGCCGGAGCTTCCCGCCAAGGTGGAAGCCACACGTGCAGACGGCACGAAATTACAGGTGGCCGTGAAGTGGAATCTGGAAGCGGTCAGCTTCAACAATCCTTTTGAAAGGGTGGCTGTAACCGGCTCCTACGGAAGCTTGAAGACCATGGCTTATGTGGAGGTTGTGCCACAAGGGCTTGTGTACTTCCTGGACCCTGGAGTCTCGGCGGATGGCGACACCCCGCCATATACGACGATCAGGAATTTCGCAGGCGAGGGCTTGCTGAATAACAAAGCAGACCAGCTGTCGGCAGATGACACGGTATGGGGACATACCAACACGGGGGCGAACTATAACCCTAAGGGGCTGGGCGGTGCTGTAGTCACTACCGATAAGGCCCAGACAGGGGTATACAGCTCAAATACGAAGAATACGCCGCTCGTCTACAATCTGCCGCTCTCTGCGGGCCAATACACAATTACTTCCTACCATCTGGACTGGTGGAACAATGCCAGCCGGACCATGGATATTACACTCAGCTATGTGGATGCCGGGGGTAAGACCGTGAATGAGACCGCCCAGACCAACCTGGTAGCAGGCCCGAATGGGGTCATGGCTCAGCATGATTTCACGCTGCCGGCCAGCGGTACAGTGAAATATTCGGTGAACAATACGTTCAGTCAGGCGGCTCTGATCAGCTATCTGGCTGTAGCAAGAGATAAGACCAGTGTGGACAATGAGCAAGCTGTTGCTGAAGCGAAGAGCATGATTGAAGGAGCGTCTTACAGCGTCAAGAAGGCGCAAGCGAATAGTGAAGAAGCTGTAAGGAGCTGGCTGGTGCAGACCATTAGCGGGATGCCGGGCTTCAAGGACACCGGGGTTACCCTGGGGGACATTACCTTGTCTGCATTCCGGGGAGCAACGGAGGACACAGAGGGCAGCTTCACTTTCTCGGTAACCTTAAGCAAGGGAGAAGCATCGGCAGAAGGTACTGCCAGCGGTACAATCACGCTGCCGGTACCGGATAGGGTTCCGCCGGTGATTACCCTGAATGGTGAGACGACAGTTAATCTACCGGTTGGTGCGGAATATACCGATGCGGGAGCAACAGCCTATGATGATCAGGACGGAGATATAACGGACCGTATTTCGACAACGGTCACCAGCGAAGTGTATGGCTTGACTGAACTTGATGAACTTGATACGTCCAAGGTCGGTATTTATACCTTCCATTACAATGTCAGTGATACGGCGGGCAACGCGGCTGCTGAAGTGACAAGACGGGTAGTGGTTGCGCTCGATCCGGATGTAACGAAGCCGGTAATTACCTTACTTGGTGAAGCATCCGTTCAATTGGTGAAGGGTTCAAACTATACGGATGCCGGAGCTACAGCGGCAGATGACCGTGACGGCGATATTACAGACCGTATCGTTGCAACGATTACGCAGGATGGGAAGACCGTGCTGACGCTGGATACTTCAGCAGCAGGCAGCTATGTGTATCATTATAATGTGACTGATACAGCGGGCAATACGGCTGCTGAAGTGACAAGAACGGTCACTGTAAAAGAAGCGGAGCTGCCGCCGGAAGTAATTCCAACCCCGACGCCAACTCCCGCTCCGACAGCAACACCGGCTCCTACAGAGGCGCCGGTATGGACAGCGGAACCGGCCGTAACGCCTTCGCCAACTGCAGCACCGTCCCCTTCTCCGCAGACGGAGAAGGTTCTTACATCGGCTGATTTCCCGGCACCGGCTGGCGGAGCTATAACCGTTCACCTTACAGATGCTACAGAATCCGTGCTGCTTCCAGCGGGTTTAGCCGGAATGACTGGAGAGAATACCCTGCGTTTTGCCTGGAACACAGTTGCCGTTGAGCTGAGTCCGGAAGTGCTGAAGAGCATCCGGGAGAAGGCCGCCGGAGCTGGAGGACAGCCGGAGGGAACGGCAATCAGACTCTCTGCCGTGAAGACAGCGAGAGCAGCTGCGGAGCAGCTGATGAACAACCCGGCGGTTAACGGGTCCGTCCGGTTATCGGCGGCAAGCGATGTAATCCGCTTCAGCCTGGAGGCTGTGGCTGCGGACGGCACTGCCGTACCGGTCACAACGTTTAACCAGCCGCTGACGATTACCTTCACGGTTGATCCTAATGCTAACCGCAGCTTACTCGGCGTCTACTATATTGCTGCCAGCGGTGCCGTGGAATACATGGGCGGCACGCTGACAGACGGTAAACTTACCGCTGGTGTGCAGCATTTCAGCCAGTATGCGGTGCTGGAGTATGACAAGACATTCTCGGATGTCAGCGGCAATAGCTGGGCCAGCGGTGTTATTAAGTCTATGGCTGCAAAGCATATCATCGAAGGGATTTCCAGCAGCCAGTTCCAGCCGCATGGAGAAGTTACAAGGGCGCAATTCGCCGCGATGATTACACGTGCGCTTGGCCTTAAGGCGGCAAGCCCATCCGCATTTGCTGATGTGGATGCCAAGTCCTGGTACGCCGAAGCCGTGGCGGCAGTACATGAAGCGGGCATCGTGCTCGGACGCAGCAAGGATGCCTTCGCTCCTAATGAACGCATTACCCGCGAGGAGATGGCGGTCATGATCGTCCGGGCGTACGCCACCCTCCCGGGAAGCCAGACAGGCGATTCAGCCGGAAGCTCGTTCAGTGACTATTCCCGGATTCAGGATTGGGCGAAGAACGCTGCCGTTACCGCTGAACAGGCCGGCCTGATCCAAGGACGCGGCAACCAGCAATTCGCGCCGCAGGAGACCATGACCCGCGCCGAGAGTGCGCAAGTCATCGCTAATCTGTTGGGGCATAGGTAAGCTGGGTGTATAAGCTGCATCTCTAAGTTACCGGCTTAACTCCATACTAACTATACAAGTCAAACAGAGCAGCGGTTCTCCAGTATTGGGGAACCGCTGCTCTGCGTATACATACTGAAATGAAAGGGATAAATCCCTCCGAATCCGCCGAAAGTGGGTAGCGGTTGCTTGAAAGTTGTACCTACTGTCGATTAATCCGCTATAAGGATTGATTGCTATAACCGGAAATAATATTCTTGACGGTGATACGAGTGTCGTTCGGGAACCCAATCGGGATAGCGGGCAGGGCCGTAGCGGTTGCCAGATCAATCGGACGGATCGCATTTGCTTCCCCCACATAAGCCTTGGTGTCTGAGAAGAACGCCAGGTCGCCGACATAATAGAGCGGAACAAGCCAGGAACTGGCACTGTTTACATTATAGATTTGTAGGCCACCGGTTGGGAGAGTAGTGGGCTGAATGGTGATGCCAACATAGCCTTGCGTACGCGACACACGAATTTTATCCTGACCTTTGTAGCTGGGGACATCTCTGAAATTATCATAGGTGATGTGATTCTCCCAATCAATGTCCAGATTAGTAAATCGTTTCAGATAGGCTCTTTCTCCTTGCGTGGTGCAGAATAACAATTGGTTGTCCAGATAGACTCCGGATACCGTATTGTCCAGCAAGCTTAACGTGTTAGGCAAGCCAATCTCATCATCTCCAAAATAGGTAATCATGCCAATCGTTCCAAGGGTGATTTGCGTGTGTCCATCCGGGTGAACAGTTAAGGGGTTGCGGGTCTCTTCTAAGGTAAGTTCAAATCCCAAATTGTACCGGGTAAAGTTGTCATCGTCAATGGTAATGGCGATTACATAATCTTTTTTATCGGCAACCTTGCAGGCAAGATAGACAAAGTCGCTATTCTCATTGCCCGCGAAGGCGAAAGGTCTGCCTTGGCCGACGTCCACATTGGTTATAACTGTATCCGTGTTGGTATCAATAATCGTAACGTTATGATCTCCGGAATTGGCAACATAGACTTTGTTACCGTAAGGAGCAGCGAAGATAGCAACAGGATTGGTAACCCTGCTGCCAACAGTACCAACACGAACGGTTTTGATAATGTTAAAGGTATCCGTATCAATGATCAATAACAGCGACATATCCAAATGCATAGTCAATTTCATAAGTCACATAGACGTAAGGGTCACCTGGGGGTAAATTCCTGTTGTTTGCCTTGTTCGGATTCATGGATGAAATCCCCTTTCTTTGACCCGTATAATTGTTTACTGTAAGGATTGATTACTATAACCGGAAATAATATTATTGACTTTGAGGCGATCCGTGACGACCCCAAGCACGATAGCAGGCAGCGCCGTTGCGGTTGCCACATCAATTGGACGAATGGAGGTCCCTTCTCCCACATAGATCTTGGTATCATCGAAGAACGCCATATCGCCGACATAAGGAAGTTCAACCAAATGGTTATAGCCTTCATGTAAGTCAATGATTTGCACACCGCCTAATGGGGAATCCGTAGGTTGAACGGTAACGCCAAGATAAGCTTGTGTACGTGAAAGACGGATTTTATCCTGCCCTTTGTAGCTGGGGAAATCCGCAAAACTCTTATGGGTGACGATTCCATTCTTATCAATGGCCAGATTACCGATTACTTTCAGATAGTTTTTGTCTTCGCGCATGGTGCAGAATAATCTTTTGTCGTCCGTGTAGACCCCGGATACCGTATTGTCCAGCAGACTTGACGTACTGGAGTACCCAATAGAATCCTCGTCAAAATAGGTAAGCATACCGGCAGGTCCAAACGTGACTTGGGTGTGTCCATCGGGATGAACGGCCAAGGGATTGCGGCTCCCGTCAAAGGTAAGCTCCATTCCGTCTGTATAGGGATGAACGGTATCGTCGTCAATGGAAATGGCGATAACATCATTACTCCGGCAGGCAGCATAGACAAAGGAGCTGTTCTCATTTCCAGCAAAGGCGAAAGGCCAATTAATCCCTCCTGCCAGTTGCACATCTTTAATAACCTCATCTGTGAGGAAGTCAATAATGGTAATGCCCGGATCTGATTGGGCTACATATATTTTGTTACCCTTAGGAGCAGCGAAGATAGAATTAGGATAGAACTTGACGAACGGATTGCCAATGTGAACGGTATTGAGAACCTTAAAGGTATCAAGATCAATGATGCTGACTGAATCTTCACGGGTATTAATGACGTACAGCTTTTTCTCAGAGGGGTCCATGCACATGGGACCAGGCACGCTGCCCACCCTAATCCGTTCGATGATCCTATCTTGTACAGGATCGATGACAGCGACATATCCGAAATCAAAGCCAACTTCATAACTCGCATACACATAAGGATGAACTGATGATAGATTCCTTCTGCGGTTTGCCATATCCGTATTCACGAATGAAAAACCCCTTTCATATGCTTCTAGCTAGTGGACTCACCGGGCCTGGCAGACAGACAACCGGATGGGCAGGCGCGCCGTTTTTGTCCGGATGCCGCATCAGGTTGTCTGCTGTATGTTATGTCCGGATGCTCCGGCCCGAATAATCCATTTGTCCAATAAAGCCACAAAAAGGGCAGAGATTACCTCTTCACCCCTCCCGCCGTAAGTCCGCTAACAATGCATTTCTGGCAAAAAAAGAGCTGTCCTCTAGTCAGTTTCGACTTGAAGAGACAGCTCCACGTTAACGTACATGACCCTTAGGTTTGATTGCTATAACCGGAAATAACATTCTTCACTTTGAAGTACGTTGTCCCAATGGTAATCGGATTTAGAGGTCTTGCACTGGTCAGATCAATGGGTTGAACCGAGGTAGATCCTCCCACATAAGCTTTGGTGTCTGAGAAGAATGCAAGATCGCCAATGGAAGTAAGCTCAACAAACCGGGAAGTGGCACGGTCTACATCGTAGATTTGCAGCCCGCCCGTCGGGTGATCCGTGGCTTGAATGGTGACGCCAATATACTTTTGCGTAAGCGAAGTGCGAATTTTATCCTGACCTTTGTAACTGGGGATTTCTTTGTAATCATCATAGGTGATTTTCGAATTCACATCGATATCCAGGTTCTTGAATAATTTCAAAAAGTTCCTTTCTTCTCGCATCGTGCAGAATAACAAGCCGTTGTCCAGATAAATCCCGGATACCGTATTGTCCAGCGAACTAGTCGGTGCTGCTGCAACTAAACCATTATCAGGACTAAGAAAATCAAGGGCTCCAATATTTCCAAGCTCGACCAGTGTGTGTCCATTGGGGTGAACGGTCAAGAAGTTTCGGGTCGAGTCATGTATAGTGCCCGGTCCTGCTGGGCCAAGCGCCACATTAGGTCCATTATTAATAATTCTAATGGCAAGAGTAGAATCTCTTGTTGGATGAATTTCGTTGCAGGCAACGTAGACGTAAGGGCTATTCTCATTGCACGAAATGGCGAAAGACATCGTGTCTACAGAATAAAGATTTCCAATGAAACTAAGAGTAATGGCATCAAAAATCGTCAGGCAGGGATATCCATAGTTGGCTACATAGACTTTTTTGCCGCTAGGCTCTACGAGGATAGCAACAGGTTTGTTGTCAACTGGAACTGAACCTATAAGGTTAAAGGTATCTGTACTATAGACATAGACCATATTCGCAAGGCCATCCGCCACGTAAAGTTTATCTCCAGAGGGACTCAAGCACATAGCGGTAGGATTATAGCCTGCCGAGATCCGTTTGATGATCTGATCGGTAGTGGGATCAATAACAGCGACATATCCATTATTATTAATACTTACATAAGACACATAGACATAAGAAAGGCCGCTCCGTGTATTTCGGTTACGGTTTGCTGTTCGATTCATATTCATAGATAAAATCCCCTTTCATGCAGATCTGGCTAGTGGACTCGCCGGGCCCGGCGGACGGACAAGCGGATGGGCAGACGAACCGGTCCTGTGCCTTGATGCCGCATCAGGTTGTCTGCTGTAGGTTATGTCTGGATGCTCCGGCCCGAATAGTCCTAATGTCCAGTAAGGTAAAAAAAAGAGCTGCCCCCAAGTCCAGCTCGACTTGAAGCGACAGCTCAATTTTTATACTAAATGTGCATTACAAGGATTCATTGCTATAACCGGAAATAATGTTCTTCACGTTGACGCGGTCTGAGGGACTTGTGCCAATCGGAATAGCAGGAATGGGATTACTTGGATTTCCCAAATCAATCGGTTGAATCGAAGTCAGTTGTCCTACATAGGCAATGATGTAATCGTAAAGTGCTAAATCACCGACATAAGGGAGCGGAACAAACCGTGAGCTAGCAGCGTTTACATCGTAAATTTGCAGACCACCTGTCGGGAAAGTGGTGGGTTGAATGGTGATGCAAATCGTACTTTGATCACTTGTAACACGGATTTTATCCTGGCCTTTGTAACTGGGGATTTCTGTGAATTGATCATGGGTGATGTTTCCTTGCTGGTCCATGAACAGGTTGTTGAATTTTTTCAGATAGGCTCTATCTTCTCGCGAGGTGCAAAATAACATATCATTATCCAGATAGATCCCGGATACCGTATTGTCCAGCAGACTTGAAGTTTTGGAGGGACCAATTGTAAGTGGTTCAAAATGAGTCAACATGCCAGTCGGCCCAAGTGTGACTAGCTCCACTCCGCCTGGGTACACGGTCAAGGGATTGTGGATCCCGTCAAATTCAAGCGGAGTATCATCCCCAACTGGATGGGCGGTGTCATCGTCAACAGCAATGGCGACAACATTGCCTTTATCATTATCTTTAGACTTACATGCAACAAAGACAAAGAGACTGTTCACCTTACCGGCAAAGGCAAAAGGGTATCCGCTTCCGCTAGGCAAATCCACTTGCTTAATAACCGTATCTGTGACGGAGTCAATAATTGTAACGGCCTTGTCACCCGAATGGGCTACATAGACTTTGTTCACGTTAGGAGCAGCGAAGATAGCAACAGGAGCGCTATAGGTGGACGAAGAGCCAATGTGAACGGTTTTGATAATGTCAAAGGTATACGCATCAATGATAGTGACCGAATCCTGGCCCGTATTTACTACGTAAAGCTTATCCTCACTTGAATTCAGGCACATAGGACCAGGGTTAAGGCCTACTGGAATCCGTTTGATGACCTTATTGTATACAGGATCAATGACAGCGACATAGCCAAAATAGTAGGTAAGTTCATAACTCGCAAACACGTAAGGATTAATATTTGATGCTAGATTTCTTCTGCGGTTTGCCATATTCGTATTCACGAATGAAAACCCCTTTCATGTCTTTCTGGTTAGTGGACTCGCCGGGCCCGGCGTACGGACAACCGGATGGGCAGGCGCGCCGGTTTGTCCGGAGGCCGCATCAGGTTGTCTGCTGTATGTTATGTCTTGATGCTCCGGCCCGAATAATCCATTCGTCCAAGAAAGCCACAAAAAGGGCAGAGGTTACCCCTTCACCGCACCCGCAGTAAGTCCGCTAACAATGTACTTCTGGCAGAATATATACAGGATCAGCACGGGAAGGGAGGTTAATACCAGATCCGCGAAGATCAGGTTCCAGTCCCGGCTATACTTACCGTAGAAATTGTATACCGAGAGCGGCATCGTCCAGTCCGAGCTGTCGGTCAGGAAATAGAGCGGAATGGTGATATCGTTCCAGACGGACATGAAGACCATAATCGCTACGGTGGCGTTCACCGGGACGATCAGCGGGGTGACGATCTTGAAGAACACATCGAACGTATTTGCGCCCTCCAGAAAAGCAACCTCATCCAGCGCCTTCGGAATGGAGCGGATGAATCCGCTGTACAGGAACACGCTGAACGCCGTGTTGAGCGAGGCGTAGATCAGAATAACACTGGTGATGCTGCCGTAGAAGCCCATCCACTGTACGACACGGATCGTGGTAATCGTGGACATCGGCGCGATCAAGCCCATGAAGAAGAACATGTACAGGAAATTCGACCATTTGGTCTCCCGGCGCACCAGAATGAAGGAGGCCGCCGACGAGGTGAAGATATTCAGAATAGAAGAGACGCCGGTAATCAGCATCCCGTTCAGGAACGCGCGTCCCAGTCCCCCTTCACGGAAGACCGTTGTATAGTTGGAGAAGTTCCACTTCTCCGGGAGCCGCAAGGAGAACTTCAGCACCTCGGCGCTTGTCATGAAGCTTCCGAACATCATAATCAGCAGCGGCAGGATAATCAGCAGGGAGGCCAGGATCAGTAGGCCTTCAACCACATAGTTGCGCCAGGCCATTTTACGTGAAAAGCTCATTATTCCGATACCTCCTTACGCCGCATGAAGATCAGCAGGGGAATGGCGATGATGGTTACGGCAGCGAAGAGCAGGGTGTTGACGGCTGTGCCCAGCCCCCAGCTTCCCTCTCCGAACGAGCGCAGGATGATCGTACCGACCACCTGGGAGGCGTTGCCGGGTCCCCCGCCTGTGAGGACGAATACCTCGGAGAACACCTTGAGGCCGCCGATCAAGGTAAGCATCAGATTGATGTTGATCGCAGGGAGCAGCAGCGGAATCGTGATACTGCGGAAG